>CADAAF010000022.1 GCA_902785805.1 uncultured Bacteroidales bacterium
GAGGAAGTAGTGAAGAAATATACATGGGATATTCATGTGAAGAAGATATTGGATGCCTTGAGTAAAGAAAGTTTTTAAAAATGAAGATAACATTGATTGCAGGGGCCCGACCCAATTTTATGAAGGTGGCACCGATTATTAAGGCCATAACGGCGTATAACGAATTAGGAAATGATAGAGTTAGAGAGTTAGGGAATGAGGAAATTTCCTATAGGCTTGTGCATACTGGGCAGCATTATGACAAGAATATGAGTGACACGTTCTTTGAGGAGTTGGGAATCCCTGCTCCAGATGTAAACCTCGGTTGTGGAGGTGGAAGTCAGGCCGAACAGACTGCGCATATCATGGTAGAGTTTGAGAAGGACCTATTGGCACATCCTGCTGATGTGGTGTTGGTTGTCGGAGATGTAACAAGCACAATGGCTTGCTCAATCGTAGCAAAAAAACTAAACACTAAAGTGTGTCATGTGGAAGCCGGAATACGCAGTTGGGATCTTACCATGCCCGAGGAGATAAACCGCATGGTAACGGATAGTCTGGCGGATTACATGTTCACGACGAGTGAGGTAGCCAATCGCAATTTGGTAAGACAGGGAGCGATATTGAATGATGGAATGAGCGCGGCTAAACCGCTCAATGATGCGAATGATGTAATAGCCCTACCTGAAGACAAGTATGTCCATGATCGCGTGCCCCAGCGAGTTTGGCATGTGGGGAATGTGATGATCGATACGCTGTTAGCGAACAAGGCACGGTTTCGGAAACCGAAAGTATGGGATGAGTTGGGGTTGAATGAGAAGGAGTTTGTGGTGATGACGGTGCACAGACCGGCCAATGTAGATGAAGAGACGCATCTGCGCGCCATGATGGAGCAGATCATCGATAACGTACATGGGCTACCTGTGATCTTTCCGATTCATCCGAGGACGGCGAAGTTGTTCTATGGACTATGGGGCAATGAGTCGGAGTTAGCAAAGCGTTTCTCGAACCTACATACCGTGGAGCCGATGGGTTATCTGGAGTTTAATTATCTGGTAGAGAGAGCAAAAGTTGTAGTTACGGATAGTGGTGGCATAACGGAAGAAACAACCGTCATGGGCGTGCCTTGTATTACGTTGCGTGACAATACGGAGCGGCCTGAGACTTGTACGGTAGGTACGAACGAACTGATTGGTACCAATCCGAAGGCTATCAAACCGGCTTTGGACAAGCTTTTTGCTGGAGAATGGAAGAAAGGCGCTATCCCGGAGTTGTGGGACGGGCATGCCGCAGAGCGAATCATAGAAATTCTTGCAAGACTGTGAAAGTTGCTGTTCTTTTGTAAGTAATTAAAACCCCTCATATGCCCAATCACTCTCCTATAGAGATTAAATGATATCGTCTCTCTGAATCTCAAATCGCCGCCATGCAACGTATTCAATGGTGGAACTGGAGTGATGACAAACTGATAAACGTAAGAGATATATTTAATGATATTGATGGCTTCATTAAAATGTATGATGTATGACGTATAGTGTAACGAATGAATGTTTAACGAGTGAAGGAATTAACGTTATATAGTGTATGGTGTGTGGTATATAGTGTAAAAATGTGTAATGTGCAATGTTTGATGTGTGAAGGAGTTACCGAAATAATCATTCGAGACGAGTCGAGAAAAGCAGTAATCGTTCGAGATGAGTCGAGAAAAGAATTAACGTTGAAAGACTGAAACGCACTAACGTCTAAAATTATAAATCGATGGACAAAAAGAAGTGATTTTGTCCATTCGAATGATAAAAACTGAACAAAATGAAAGCCTCCCGCCTCGGTAAATTATTGCTCTCCCCCTTTCGGTGGATGAAGAGAAAGTGAAGTGTGCATCATACAGCACCATTAGCGCGAAGCGCGCTCACCATTCCATCAACACCCCGCATAGCCGTTTTTTGAAGTGAAACGCAGTGCAACGATTTTTTGTGAGGACAAAGCCCGTGTTTTTTTGTAAGGCGGTAGGATGATATTTCCCCTCGGTACGTAAACCAACGCAGTGTTTGCGGACCGAAGAGCGAAAGCATCCGGGTAACTACCCATAAAACGGAATTTTGTGGCGCTTACTAAGGATAGCTCGCGCGATAAAAGCGGTATTTTTTACTATAATTTTCTAAAAAAATGCAAAATAATCCCTATATGCTTGCATATATGGGATTTTTTTGTACCTTTGTGCGCCGAAATGAAAAACTGGCCATGACCAAGCAGAAGATATTCATAAGTAGCGTTCAAGGAGAGTTCCAAAACGAGCGAAAGCAGATTGCCGATTATATCCGGCATGATGCGTTGTTGTCGTTCTATTTCGAACCGTTCTTGTTTGAGGAACTGCCGGCGCAAGATCGATCTGCGCAAGCCGCCTACCTTGAGCAGGCTGCTAAATCGGAGATATATCTGCTTCTGCTTGGTTCGCAGTACGGCTATCAAGATGCAGAGGGCATCTCGCCTACGGAGCGGGAGTACGATGCTGCTACTGCCAATCATGCTTATCGCATTGCCTTTATCAAATCAGCTTCGACTCGAGAGGATAAAGAAGAGGCCTTCAAGTGCAAGATAGACCAGGATGTTATACGCAATGTGTTTAATTCCTATGAGGAACTGCAAAGCGGAGTGTATGCTTCTTTGGTAGAGTATATGCTTTCGCATCAGCTCCTCCGCCAGGGACCGTTTGATGCATCTATCCAGCCGAATGCACATTTTGACGACCTGGATAAGGAGAAAATACGCTGGTTCGTAGGAGTAGCGCGCGAAGTAAGGCAGTTCCCTTTGACTTATTCGGAAGAAAACATTCCGCAGATACTGCAGAGCCTCCATTTGATGACGGAGAATGGTAAACTTAATAATGCTGCCATGCTCTTGTTTGCCAAGGATGTGCAGAAATGGTTTGCTACTGCAACTATCAAGTGCGGTCATTTCTATGGCACAAAGGTGGAGAAACCGATGGCCTCTTTGCAGATATACGGAGGAACGGTCTTTGACCAAGTGGATATGGCTGTAACCTTCGTTATGTCGCGTATTGATCAACGGGTAGGGGAACGTATCCATTCTGCACGGGTTGATGTTACTCCCGAACTTCCGGCTCAGGCCGTACGGGAAGCAATAGTCAATGCCGTTGTCCATCGTGATTACACCAGCACGGGCAGCGTGCAGGTGATGCTCTTTAAAGATCGTTTGGAAGTTTGGAATCCCGGTCGCTTGCCGCAGGGGATGACTATTGATAAGTTGAGCAGAGTCCATGCTTCCCGTCCTGTGAACCCCGTCCTTGCTAATCCGGTTTATCTAACTGGCTATATCGAGCAGATGGGTACTGGTACTACGGATATCATTGAGCGATGCGAGAAAGCCGGTCTCCGCACACCTGAGTTCTATCAGGACGAAGATTTTCGTACGATCCTCTGGCGGCCTGTCAAGCGCGGGACTAATCAGGAAAAAGATAGTGTGACCGACCATGTAACCGACCATGTGACCGACCATGTGACCGACCATGTGAAAAGATTGATTTTAACTCTGCGAGGAGATACTAAGACTCGAGATGAAATTATGGAGATAATGGGTCTGAAACACAGAGGTAATTTGCGGGATCTTTATCTCGCCCCTGCTATATCTGATGGTTATATAAATAGGTTATACCCAGATGCCGTAAGTAGAACTGATCAAGCATATTACCTCACCCCGAAAGGATTGGAGTTGTTAAAGAAATTGACAGAAAATCCCCACCGACTGACAACCGACCGATGAGCGGGAAAAAAATAATTGAATGGTGACGCAAACTACGTTTGCTAAATGGTGCAAATAGCGCTTCACCATTAAGCAATCCACCATTAGCACGAAGCGCGCTCACCATTAATCAAGTAGCAATAAAGTCATGAAACTATCAATAATAACAATCAACTACAACAACGCTGAAGGCTTGCGCAAAACCCTTGCTTCCGTAGCGGCACAGACATATCATAACATCGAACATATCATCGTCGATGGTGGTTCCACCGATGGTTCGGTAGATGTAATCAAGGAGTACGTTTATAATGTTGAAGGAGTGAAAGAGTTAACGAATGAAGGAATTCAAGTCGTATGGACATCGGAACCGGATAAGGGGATATATAATGCGATGAACAAAGGAATTGAGATCGCCCTCGGACGCCGTGTCGTCAACGAAAATCACACATCACTCATCAAACATCAAACATCCGAAGGGAGTACACCATACACCTTACACCATACACCATCGCTCAGCGACTACATCCAGATCCTCAATTCCGGTGATCTCCTCGCCGCTCCCGATGTCACCGAGCGCATGATGGCTGCTTTGTACACCGTACACCATACACCGTACACCGATGATGCTCCTGGCATCATCTATGGCAACATGATCAAGAAGGATTATACCACTGGCAAAATCCTCGGCAAGAGTAGGGAAGTGGAGTATTCCTTGCGGCAATACTTTAGTTCGACGATGAACCATGACTGTTGCTATATCCATCGTGACATATATGAGACCTACGGCCTCTATGATGAGAACCTCAAGATAGTCTCCGATTGGAAATGGTTCTTGCAATCTATCGGTCTCGGTCATGTGAAACCGGTATATGTAGATATCGATGTCACAATCTTCGATGCCTCCGGTATCAGTGAGACGAACCTCGCTCTCCGTAACCAGGAGCGGAGACAAGTCCTCGAAGAACTCTTTCCTCCAGCTATCCTCGCAGATTATGATGCCCATGCTTTTGAGATCGAACAGGTGAATCGTCTCCGAAGAAGACATCTCTATGGCTTAGTGTATTTCATTGAACGCGTACTATTCAAACTTGAAAAATGGAGAATCCTTAAGTAATGCTTTTTAATTCACTGACATATGCGATCTTTCTTCCGATAGTATTTGCTATCTACTGGTCACTATGGAACAACTATAAATGGCAAAATATTTTTTTGCTATTGGCGAGTTATGTGTTCTATACTTGGTGGGATTGGCGATTCTTAGGCTTGCTTGTCGGCATGAGTCTTATTACTTGGCTTGTTGGGAGAAAAATTGCGAACGCCCCTGAGGGGGGGGGGGCGATGTCAATTCGTAAAGAAATTGCTCCTTGTCTCAATTATCGTGCTTGATTTAATAGTGCTGGGAGTGTTCAAATATTATAATTTCTTTGTGAATAGTTTTGCGGACTTGTTTAGTTTGCAAGACTCCATTCATTCCCTTAAGATAGTATTACCTTTAGGTATCTCTTTCTTTACATTCCAAGCCATATCATACGTAGTGGATGTCTATAGAAATAAAATTGCAACAACGAGCCTCGTAGATTGTCTGCTTTATATAGGTTTCTTCCCGAAACTGCTTGCCGGACCAATTGAGCGCCCAACTAACCTTATCCCCCAGATACAAAAGTCTCGTGTCTTTGAGTATGATTTAGCTGTGGATGGATGTCGGCAGATGCTATGGGGACTATTTAAGAAAGTAGTGATTGCAGATAACTGCGCCCTCTATGTCAATCAAGTTTATAGCGACTATTCGTCTCAATCCGGTAGTACGCTTTTGCTTGCTGCAATACTATATACCATACAGATTTATGGAGATTTCTCCGGCTATAGCGATATGGCAATAGGTTCGGCTAAACTGCTTGGTTTCCGCTTTCGTGATAACTTCCTTTTCCCCTACTTTAGTCGTAATATGAATGAGTTCTGGAGGCGTTGGCATATCAGTCTTAATACATGGTTCGTGGATTATGTCTATATCCCATTAGGAGGAAGCCGTGATGGTAAATGGCATACCATCCGCAATATTATGATTGTGTTTCTGCTTTCTGGATTGTGGCATGGAGCAGATTGGTCGTTTGTTGCTTGGGGTGCATATCACGGATTGCTCTTAGTGCTACTGATACTATTAAATCGGAATACTAAGTATGAGCACGTGGTGGCGTACGATAAGATATTGCCTACTTTCTCCGAATTTGGTCAAATGCTTCTTGTCTTTGTGTTAGCGACATTTGGTTGGATGATGTTCCGGGCAGATAATATGTCGCAGTTTATTGACTATACGGCTCGTATGTGTACTACGGATTTATTGTCGATGCCAAAACTACAAGGAAACACGATACTCCTCATGAATATCGCATTGATGTTCATCATCGAATGGTTCATGCGTCATCAAAAGCATGGTTTAGACTTTAAAGTCTCTCTTATACACAATTATACATTGTACGCAGCAATGCGATACATCTTATACACATTAATATTCATATTAATCCTGTTGTTTGGAGGCCATACCGAGAACTTCATATACATGTATTTCTAAAATGAAGCGGTTTATAACTAAAATAGTAATCTTTGTTGTGGCAGCTTATCTATTAGCGCTGGGATTGGATTATGTGATTAGCAGTGGATTGGCTAATTCGTTAGGACATCCGCATCAAGCATGGCGTGAGATTCGTAGTGGCAAATATGCTTCTGATATCGTCATCTTGGGAACATCCCGTGCTTTGGAGCACTATGATCCGTATATTATCGATTCTATAACTGGTTTAAAATCATATAACCTCGGTGTGGGTGGATATGGTATCAATGTTGAGCTGATGAAATATCGCTATTATTGTCATTATAATACTCAACCAACATATCTTATCTATGATGTAGATCAATTACCATTGTCTATTATGAGCGTTCCACATCAGCACCAATCTGAACAATTCTTACCACTATTTTATGACCGGACAATACGCAAAGACTTGATGGATGTCGGTTATTCCTGGATGGATTCTTATATTCCGATGGCACGCTATTGGGGTTATCAGATTCATAGTAAACGAGGGATTTTTGAGTACTTCGGTTTGAAGCACTATTGTGATTACCAATCATATAGAGGGCACATGCCTGATCCCGACCCATGGGACGTATCGCGTTTGCAGTTTTCGGATAGTATTCCTTCGCATGTGGATGATGAGGCTAAAAAGATGTTTCTGAATTTTGTTCGTGAAAGTCAAGAGAGTGGAGTGCAGTTGATTTTTGTTACTTCTCCGGTATATTATCGATATGTTGAGATGTCTCCTGATTGGAATCGGTATATTGCATGGTTTGATTCGATTGCGCAAGCTGATAATATACCATATCATAACTATATGAATCATTCTATATGTAGAGATTCGACACTTTTTAATGCCGGCGTGCACCTTGCTCCGCAAGGAACGAAACTTTGGTCGGAGATATTAGCAAATGATTTGGTGGGTAAGGTGCTCTAATCCATTATTCTTCCTCATAATATCCTTGTTGGATGCCGTACTGAAGTTCGGCATCAAGGATAATTTGTATCTGGGAAGAAGTCAAAGAAGATGAATGTCTGTCTTTTTGCGCGGAAAGGATATAGTTAAGTTGCTCTGTCTCATCTACATCTCCATTCAAATAGGTTACATCTCCCGACTGCTCGTCCACCTCAAGCAGACCGACACTCTCCAAATAGTCATCCATAGTGTCAAGCACAAAAAGGACATCCTCTTGAGTCATTTTTTCTCTGTCTTGAGCAGGTATTAAATCCCATATACCGAGCAGTTGTTCACGCTCTTCGGCACTTAACATAGTCAATGTGTCCATAATCTTTTTATGTTTTATGAGTCTTTTGTTTTCGATGTATCATGCGAGTTGGTTGAAGACGAGGTTTTAATTCTACCGAAATGCCAATCCCAGAAACGTGTGTTTTGCAGACGCGGAATAGGAATATAGAGCAGTAGGGTAGTAATGATTCCCAAAAACATACCGCCAAAAATATCTTCCAAGAAATGCTGACTCAAATAGATACGCGAATACGCACCTATAACTGCGAGTATGAAACAGGTGATTGCCACCACTGCTATGGATGCTTTTCCAATGGGGGTAGTATGTGCAGGATGTTTATCAAGATGATAGGTGTGATAGAAATAGTCGGTTGCTATGATACTCAAGCATAAGAAAAGAGCGAAGAACGTAGTTGTATGTCCCGATGGGAATGAGTGAAAACTATTGATTGTAAACCCATCTACAAGTGGCAATTGAATATCCGGCAGATGTTCCGCAAAGTACTTATAAGGTCTGTCGGTGTTATAGATATGTTTGAGACATTGGGATAATAAACCCGAAATGACCACACTGCTCAATAAATAGGTAGCCCAGCCGGCTTTATAAAAGAGGAGAAGAAAAACTATAACGTAGGGTATCCATTCGCCGATAACGGTATAGTAACGGAAGAAAAAATCCAGGAAAGGTGTATGGAACGTGTTCATCCATAAATGTACCTCTGCCTTGTCGTAATTCAACAGAACCAATCCTATTAGGCTGAGAAATAAAAGACTGAATATGAGGAAAGTGGCGTTGCGTTTTAACATCTATTGCGGCAGAATTTAATAAATTTGCGTACCCTGAATGGTGTAAAGACCTTCGGGCGACAGAATATACAAGCGTCCGTTACGTATGATTTTATGCACTTTTCTGTTTTCAGCCGAAGGCGTGTCAAATCCTGTTTTGGGTGATTCTACGAGCAGATAGAGTTGCTGCAGACATGCTCGGGATGATGTGCTACCGCCTACTGAAGCGATTCGGATAGAGCGTGTATCGGGCATGATGGTAATGAGGTGGTATTGCTCATTTCGTGTTTCGTCCACTACTTCCTCTGTAATGGATTGTATCAATTGGTCATCTGCATAAACATCCAATTGCATTCGCGTGGCAGAGTTGTAGGGTGATGTTCTCAACAAAAGATAAGCCGTGTCGCGTAGTTGCAGTTCATCGAACGTAATTTCACCGTCGTTTGAACTGCTTCCCATAGTGACAGCAGCCGTACCGTTCGATTGGCAATTGGTTACCGTTGAATGGGACACCTCACGCAAGGCAGACAACGATGCGCAAGGCACGTTGATAATCGTGTCGTAGTTGTTGCCCGTCAATTCGTCAGGGCAGTAGGCAAAGTCTGTTACTTGCGGCGGCTCATAATCCGTGTCTTCCGTACATTGCAACTCACTCAAACGGACACATTCGCCTTTTCGGTTACCCCATATAAATTCCGCTAATTCCGGATAATCAATATAGGGGTTGCGGTTGTGCTGGATAGAAGAAACAATGTGTTGTCGGTGTTGTTCTTTTTCGCTGACAGGGTCTTGGCGATGCCATTCGAGCAACAAATTGATGAGCCATGGACGGAATTCGAGATAGGATGTGTTATCAAGGTAGGCATTGTATTTTTCTTCCCACTCATAATCTTCATACGCCGTTACGATATAGAAATACGCGCGCGCAAAGTCTCCTTTGTATTCATCGGCGGGTTCATAGACACGGTGAGACGGATGCCCTTTCATATAGCCTTGACGGAAGAAGCCGTTGTCGAACTTCACAATGCTGTCCACTATGCCGGGCGGATAATCGCTTTTTCCGGTTTGGTTGGCTCGGGCATCGGACGGGTTCAGATGATACAGGTCTTTGTAGGCATCGTTCTCTGTCTTGCCCCACCATGCCTTCGGAAAACTATGTTCTATATTGAGTGAGCAACCCGATTCGCCTTGCACGAGCGGGTAATAACGGACGCTGCGGCTGTACATATCCCATACTTTCCCGTCTTCCGTAATGTCAGTCAATGGAAACGCCTGCCACGTGCCATAAGCCTTCAAATCGCCTTTCTGCCACGAGGGAGGATTGTTGGTGGTATGGTACTTGTTGGTGCCGTAGTCGTATCGGATGCCGCCGGATATAGAGTCGTGTAATGCTGACTTAAGTGCCGAATCCTGCAAACCCTCAATATGGGCATAGTAATTTACTCTGATAGGCTCGGCATACAAAGCGCAAAGGTGGAAAGATAGAATAAAAAATGTATATATCAGCTTGTTATACATAATATAAGACTTTTATATAAGAGTATCTCTATTCTTTTTGATGCGGATTGAACCGAAGAAGAAGGTTATAGAGTGTGTACCATAGAATACATCCTGTACCGCTGAACAGCACGAATACCGACCGGTCATATTGGCAGGCACGTATGATGCAGAAAACAAGGATAATGGCGCAACCCGCCAGAAATATATACCGGGACGAATTATCGCGCCATGTCATGTTGTGGAACTTGAATGACAGCATCGGAAGTTCGCATACCAACAAGTAACAACTTACTATACTTAATGCCAACAGCAGCCATGGAATCCAATCAATATGCGCAGTTGGTGTTGTCATCGAAAGAGGCATGGATGTGATGCCGCCCCAGAAAAGAGCATTGGCAGGCGTGGGAAGACCTATAAAAGAACTCGTTTGTCGTTCGTCGATATTGAATTTTCCCAACCGCAGTGCCGAGAATGCTGCCATCAAGAGGGAAATCAGACTCCACCACCCAATGAGCGGCAACAGGTAGCAGAACAGCATCATTGAGGGCGCAAGGCCAAAGGTTATATCGTCGGCAAGAGAATCCATTTGTATGCCCAACGGACCGCTCACACCCAAACGACGTGCAGCAAAACCGTCAAAAAAGTCAAACACTGCACCTGCAAGAATGAACAGGAATGCGTATGCAAAAGCCTCTTGGGTTGCTAACCAAACTGCCACGCAACCGCACAAAAGGTTGCAGCAGGTTATCATATTGGGTATATGCCGTTTCATAGACAGTTAGAATTTATTACCAACCAATCGAGTTGAGCCGCACGCGATAGACATCAGCATAGTGCTTGGTATGGTCTTGTCCGCCGATAAGATATATGCAGTCGTTCAGAACAATTGCCGACTGTCTATAGCGTGGAGCAAAGTCTTTCGGAACAGGCAGGTGGGTGGTATCAGCGGGTACGAAAGTCAGTCCCTCCGAGTAGGATTCATACACACCGTTCAAGTTGCCATCGCGGGATAATCCTCCGAAGCGAATCAGCCGGTTGGCATAATTTACCAATGTTGCTCCTGCGATCGCCGGTTGCGCATAGTGTGAAGTGTGAAGGTTAAGCAGGCGGAAAGCGTTGTTTGTCTTTTCCAGAGACCAGCAGTTAGCGGACATTTGACCATCGTGGTCAAAGCCGCCCAGAATAAGTGCTGTCGGAAAACCGCTGACCGAGCGGAATACAGCCGTAGCAAAGTCGCTGACAGGAAAATCGGAAGGAACAGCCTGTATAATTTCAACTTGCCCGTTATCGGTGTCATAATTAGCAAGGAAAGTGTCTTCTGAAGCGGTGGCTGCAAACCAAAGACGATTGGCAAAGGCAAAAAGTGTTGCCTCAATGTTAAACGGAGTCTGTGGAAACGGTATAGAAGCGGCAGTCCATGTCAAGCCGTCTTTGGAGCGATACAGATTTTGGTCGGCCAAATAGCAAAAGTCTGACGAAACACTGTCAACCACTATTTGGCGGATGACAGCGTGGGCAGGGAGTCCTGTTACGGCCTGTTCTTCAGACCAAGAGGCAGCATCTGCGGATTGCGTCAGACGAACCGTGTAGCCGTCTGTCAGGAAAGCGTAGAACATTCCGTTTTTATGAAGAACGTGAGTAGTGCGGGCAGGAGAAACCATCTGCGTCTGTAGTGTGTCAATGTGGTATAGATAAGGGTCTATGCTGTGGGCGTAAGCCTCTATCCTGTAGTACTTCTCGTCTTTGCGGTTGGCTGCGTAAACACGCAGATAAACGGGCGATTGCGTCAAATCAATAGTGTCATAACCGGTATAGATAAACGAAGTGTCTCCCACATAGTAGATGGCGGCAGAAGGGCGTGAGTTGAATGTGACCTTGGGGACAACGCGATGCAGCGAGGTGCCGTATAGCAGTGAGTCGCCGTCTTTGGGCGCAATCAAGCCTGTATCTAACCGGTCGTCCACCTCAAAAACAGCCGCTCCCAAGCCGGGGAAACTGTCTTGTGCTGCCAAAGCAAAACTGCGTACCGTGGCATCCGTAACATCGTAGGTAACCGATGTGGATGTGTTTTTAGAGCAGGCAAAAAGGATAAAAAATATAAAAAGTAGGAACGAATAATGTAGCTGTTTCATAATAAATAGTGTACTATTTGTGCAAAAACACCGCAAAGGTAGGTCTTTATTTGGACACCTGCAAAATTTGTCCTACTTTTGCGGCTCATTTAATGAAGATAATAGAAATATGTTGTTTGAGAGCCAGATTATTGACCTTATGCGAGACATGCCCGCGCACAGAATAGAGCATGAGAAAGAGCAGATGCGGGGCTTGGATTCGCAGCGCCGTCGTGTGATGACACCGGAAGAGGTGAAAACTGATTCGCATAAAATCGTTGACCAGATAGAGCGAATGTCTTGTTGGAAGGATGCCAAGACGGTGATGCTTTATTATCCGATTCATAACGAAGTGGATTTGCGTCACTTGGTTCACGTGTATGCCGATGAGAAGACTTTCTTGTTGCCTGCTACGGTGGGCGGACATAAGATAGAGGTACGGCGTTATGAGAAGAACCGCCCTTTGAAGAAAGGTCAGTTTGGTATTCCCGAGCCGGATACGGAGGCTTGGACGGGATCGATTGATTTGATTCTTGTTCCGGGTGTTGCTTTCGGTACCGATCGTTTCCGTCTTGGTCGTGGAGGAGGTTACTACGACCGTTTCCTCAAGTTCTATGAGCACACGATGAAGATAGGTGTCTGCTACGATTTCCAATTGCACGAGGACCTGCCTTCGCAGTTCTTCGACATACAGATGGATCGTGTCGTTACTCCCAGCAAGACAATAGGATAACCTCTATTCGCCGTTCCATTGTATGGACGGTTGCGCATCGCGCTCTCTTTGCAGACGTCTGTCCGTCTCTTCGGACAGACGTTTTTCTTGGCTGCGGTAGTAGTAGATTACCCCATAGTCTTGGCATGCACGCATACGGGCGTAAGGAAGCAAATCCTTGTAGTAAGTATCCACTTGGTTCCAGATGTCCAATATGATGCGGTCGGCTTCTTCGCGGAGGCTTCCCAGATCTTCTGTTATGCGGCTCTCTGTTTTCTTGTGAATGCCCTGGTCCACTTGGCGTTCCTTGAAGATGTCGTAATAGACTTTCACCTTCTGGATACTCGGGTTCTGCATCGGATAGCCGCCTTGTGCAATGCGTTGTTCTTCGCCTTCGATGATGTTCTTTCCCCATACCAACAGGTCTTCTTCTGATGACAGATCCGGCAGGATATGGCTGTCAGGGTCAAGGTGATATAGTTCTTTCAGTTGTTTCTTTATCTCTCCGCGTATGACGGTCAGGTTCAGCACTTGGATGAAGTGAGAGATGTACATTCGTGCGTTCTGGACTATATGGCGGTAGTCTTTGTTGGACGACACGCGTGTACGGAAATTGTCGTGGTAGCGGCTCACTACGCTCTCGAAGCGAAGCAGGAAATTGCGTGCTTCCGATTGGGTATGGTAAGACAATACTTGTTCGTTGAAGTCTGCTTCACTGGCACGTTGGATGGCGGTCTGAAGGGCTTTGAGCCGTGTCTGGTCGGTATTGGGTAGTCGTCTGTATGGCATAGGTAAATAAGTAATAATCAAATGTTTCTTTTTACTAATCGTTCTGCGAGGTCGCGCAGTTGCGTGGTGGCATCGTTTTGCGGCAGGTGTTTAAGGTGTTTGAGGGCTTCGGCGGTCAGTCTGCTTATTTCGGCTTTGGCTTTCTCGTCCACACCGAGGCGGCGGTATTCGGACAGCACGTACTCCACGTCGCGGCTGTCTGGATTAAGCATACCCGAGGACAAGGCGGTCACGCGCATCCAGGTCTTCTTCCCTTCCCGTATATCTCCGCCTATCGCTTTGCCGAACGTAGCCGGATTGCCGAAGCAGTCGAGGTAGTCGTCTTCTATCTGGAAGGCTAATCCTAAGTGAATGCCGTATTCGTATAGTGCGTTCTGGGCGTTAGTAGGAGCATCGGACAGCAACGCTCCTATCTGCAATGCATTGGCGAACAGCACGGCGGTCTTCAGGCGTATCATGTGCATATACTCGTCCATTGTCACTTCCTTGCGCTCGAAGTCCATGTCGTATTGTTGTCCCTCGCATATCTCGCGGGCCATACGCGTGAACAGGTGGTGGACGGCGGGAAGGTGTTTAGGCTCAATGTCTTCCAACAGCCGATATGCCTCTATCAGCATCACGTCGCCCGACAGTATGGCTGTGGACGTGTTCCATTTGCGGTGGACGCACTCCCGTCCTCTGCGTGTCTCGGCGTTGTCCATCACGTCATCGTGGAGGAGGGTGAAGTTGTGAAAGACCTCCAAAGCCAATGCGGCGGGCAGCACTTTCTGCTCCACGCCGTCAAAGACTTGTGCTGCTAACAGCGTTAGGGTAGGGCGCAGGCGTTTGCCGCCGGCGGCAAGGGTGTAGGCTACAGGCTCGTATAGTCCTTGTGGTTCGCGCGACCAGTCCAAGCGCGATAAGGCTTCGTTGATATCCATATCAGAACTCGTTCTCTATGATATCGGTCAGCACTTCGCCCATCGTCATTCCGGCAGCGCGGACTTGTTGCGGTATGAACGAGGTGGCGGTCATTCCGGGTGTCGTGTTCACTTCAAGCAGGCTTATCTCACCGTCTTTAGAGATGATATAGTCGGCGCGGATAATTCCTTTGCAGCCTATCAGGTCGTAGATGCGCATTGTGGTGGCTTGTATGCGGTCGCGTTGCTCGTCGGGAATGCGTGCCGGCGTTATCTCGTCCACTTGTCCGTTGTATTTGGCGTCGTAGTCGAAGAACTCGTTGTCCGTCACCACCTCTGTCACGGGGAAAGCAACGCTCTTTTGGCGGGTCTTATATACGCCGCAGGTCACTTCTGTACCCTCTAATAGTGACTCGCAAATCACCTCGTCGCCCTCTTTGAAGGCTAACTCGATGGCGGCTTCCACATCTTCCACACGTTTCACTTTGGTGCAGCCGAACGAGCTGCCGCCCACGTTGCTCTTGATGAAGCAGGGCAGCCCTAACCGCTCTGCTATCTCTTCGGCACTCGGACGTGCGCAGCCTTTGCGTAACAGCAGGTTGTTTGCCACGCGGATACCGAAGTCGTGAAGGTAATGGTTGCAGGCGAACTTGTTGAAGGTCAGCGAGGCTGCCAATACTCCGCAGCAGCCGTAAGGGATGCGCATCATATCAAGGTAGCCTTGCAGCAGACCGTTCTCACCCGGTGTGCCGTGAATAGTGATATACACGAAGTCATATTCGCACAGCTTGTTCAGTGTTGCCATATCGGCTCCCCGAAGAATGACTGTCTCTGCGTCATAGCGTTCTTTGTCGATGAACGACTCGATGCCGGCGGCACTGCGGAGCGACACCTCATATTCGGAGCTGTCGCCACCGGCTACTATTGCTATTTTCCGTTTCATATTCCCAGGTCTTTTTTGATGGAACTGATGCGTGCTTCGGCTGCGGCTGTAGCGCGCTCGTAGTCAGCGGCGGAGCGCATCTCACCGGGTATCTCGAAGTAGAACTTGATTTTCGGCTCTGTGCCGGACGGGCGAACGCTCACTTTCAGACCTTTCTCCGTGAAGTATTGCAGCACGTTGGAGGTCGCACCTAATGCCATCTCTATCTTGCTTTCCACCCATTGACCGTCTTTCAGGTCTTTGCGCACAAGGCTCTGGTAGTCTTTGATGCACACCACTTTCTCGCCGTCTATGGTCTTTACGGGGTGTTCTCTGTAGTTCACCATCATTTGGCGTATCTCGTCGGCACCTGTCTTGCCGGGACGCACGATGTTCACCATTGCTTCGCGTTGGAAGCCGTACTCCGCATAGATATTCAGCAGGTAGTCATACAGCGTCATTCCGTGGTCTTTGGCGTAGGCGGCTATCTCGCATATCAGGCAGATAGCGGAAGGCGAACATTTGTCGCGTACCGCATCGTAGGCAAGGAAGCCGAAGCTCTCTTCGCCGCCCCCGATGTATTTGCGCTTGCCTTCCCACATACGGATGCGGTTGGCTATCCACTTGAAGCCCGTGTATTCGTCCGTCAGTGTCACGCCTTGGCGGTCGGCTATCTTGCGGATCATCTCGCTTGTAACGATGGTCTTCACGAGGTACATATCGTCACGCATCTTGCCTAACCGCTTCATGTTGTTGATGATGTAGTAGCAGTACATCATGCACGTCTGGTTGCCGTTGATGATGACCCATTCGTTCTTGTCGTTGCGCACCACGATGGCTATGCGGTCGGCGTCGGGGTCGCTTGCTATCACGAGGTCGGCGTTGATGCGGGTACCCATCTGCATACCTAACGTCATTGCCTCCGAGTTCTCCGGATTGGGCGACACTACCGTCGGGAAGTTGCCGTCTATTACCATCTGTTCAGGCACCACGTGGATATTCTCGAAGCCCCATGAACGCAGGCACATAGGCACTATCTGCCGACCCGTACCGTGAAGAGGGGTATAGACTATGTTGATGTCTTTCTGGCGGAGGATAACTTCTTGGTCTATCATCACGCTCTTCACGGCCATCATATAGTCGTAGTCCATCTCGCCGCCGATTATCTCTATCAGGTTCTTGTCGCCGCCGGTGCGGACATCTTCCATGCGAACCTTGTTCACTTCCTCAATGATGCCTTGGTCGTGCGGCTGAAGCACTTGGCTGCCGTCCTCCCAGTAGGCTTTGTAACCGTTGTATTCCTTCGGGTTGTGCGAAGCCGTAACGTTCACGCCGCCTTGGCAATGCAGGTGACGGATGGCGAAACTCACTTCGGGTGTCGGGCGGAGGCTCTCGAACAGATAAACGCGTATGCCGTTGGCGGCGAATACGTCTGCCACTGTCTCTGCAAACAGACGGCCGTTATTGCGGCAGTCGTGACCTACCACTACGGCTACTTGACCGTTCTGAACGTGTTCGAAGCCGCCCTCTTTCTGCACTTTCAGCAGGTAATTGGCGTAGCCTTGGGTCGCTTGGGCAACAATGTATTTGTTCATACGGTTCGTGCCGGGACCCATTATGCCACGAAGACCGCCCGTACCGAACTCCAATGTGCGGTAGAACGAGTCTATCAGTTCTGTCTTGTCCTCTGCGTCTAACATACGGCGCACTGCTGCGCGGGTCTCTTCATCGTATGAAGGGCTTAACCAACTCTCCGCAACGCGGATGATGCGTTCCATTTCTTGTGCTTCCATAGCTGTATAGTTTTATTATAGTTAATCTTTCTAATCCATATTCTTTATCCGCCGCAAAGATACGCTTATTTCGTAGTATATGCAATACCTTCGTCATTTTTCTTCATTTGATGCGGAAAAAACCGCCTCCACCTCTTGCACACGTCCGCATAATGCTGTACTTTTGCAGCACATTTGCAGCAACCCAACCTTAGCAAATCTTTAGTGATTCTTTAGTGATTAGTTAGTGATTCGTTAGTTATTAGTTAATTAGTACACTACTCACACCGAGGGAACAGACCGACAACACCGTATCAATTAACCGCTTAACAATTTAACATCCTATCAATATGGCACAAATCAACCTTTCCTATCCTTTTGCCGAAATTCATGGTTCCATTGGCAAGGACAAGATTATTAACCGTCAGAAAAAGTACCGTGACGAACGCGGTCGGGTCATCAGGGAAGGCATTCAGGAAGCCTATGCCCTCAAGCACCCTCGCGATTACAAGAAGAACCCGCCACAAGGAGCTGAACTCGCTAATTTCAACCGCTGGACGGAAGCCTGCCGGCGTGCATCACAAATACTCTTCGTCGCTCGCCTTGACCTCATCTCGGAAGACCAACGTGAACAAGCCATAGCCACCGAACACCGGTTTCGCCGTTTTTCGCAAATCCCCGACTACTACACGGAAGAGGAGGCACGCGCACTGTTCGCGGACTACAAAGCACGCTTCAGTGCCCAACTGCCCAACACCCGTGGCACGCACCCCGATGCCTCCGCGCCCGTTGACCCCCTGAAAGGCACAGGCAAACGCTACGCTCAGTTCCCCGCCTTCCTCCGTGCCATTATCCACCAAGAATTAAAAAGTGGATTGGAAATTATGCCAAAGGAACAATAAACTGTCTTATCCCGCTCCGCTCGAACAAATCGTGCCCTTGCGGCTAAGAACGATTCCTGCGATTCAGGCTAATAATCTTGTTATTTATATGCGTGTGCGCTCCTCGACCATCTGACCAAACCACTCCACGATAGCCGGGTCCTGGTGGGAGAAGAACGCCGAACGGCCTTTGTCCAACGCAGCTATCCGAGCCATCTCCTCGTCCGTCAGAACCTTGGTTTCTCTCCCCGCCAGTTCTGCGCTGCCCTCCTCAATCATGTGCAGACGGTCGGGCTCTGCTCCGTTTTCATAGTCCGCTTTCATCTGTAGCAACTGCTCGTCGGAAGCGGTAACGACGATGTCCATGATGGTGAAAGGCACGACGCTCATCACGGCTTTCATCCTCGGGTCATCCTTCACACCACAAGGCAGATAGACACCAGAGCCGCAGATGCCAATACCGGCGATACACTCAGCGTCAATGTCGGAAAGGGTCTGTGCAAAAGTGATGGCGGAACGCCAGTCGCTTCCTTTCACCTCAGGATCTTCATAGGCACGGGGATGCCCCTCGCTGGAGCCGACAAACGAGTGGTCGAACACCATAGTAGCATAGCCGCGGTCTGCCACCACATCAGCGATAAGCGACGAGCGTGTGTACGGTTGCGTGTAGTCTTGTCTTGTGTTCATAGGCGCATTTTGGCTGCATGCCGTCACGGGCAGCAATACAAGGAATAAATGAAGTAGAATTTTCATCGGGATATATATTTTTGTCCGTTTTGTATAACCACGCCTTTGTAGCCCTCGCCGGCCGGTTGACCGAGCAGGTTATAAGGGACGCCGGACGCACGGTTGCCGGAGATATGCTCTACGCCGTTGGTCATGCCAGCAGGGAAGAAGAACTGCAACGCATGGTAGCAGAACTCATAATTCTCGCCGTTGAGCGCGACAAGACCGGTTCCGGCTGACATTTATGTGTGATGACGCTGAAATTGTCGCAGTCAAAGAACGAAAACATGTGACCATGCACATAGAACACCAATACACCACTGGCATATCGGAATGCTGTGAAAGGC
>CADAAF010000023.1 GCA_902785805.1 uncultured Bacteroidales bacterium
GAAACTGTATCTCCACCAAGCCGAGTTAGACTCCATCGAAGTGAATGAGTCCACGGTCAGCCATCAGGTGGATATGCGTATCAACTACTACATCTCGCAGATTGGTTCGCGCGAGAAAATGGAGGAGTACTTCCGCAAAACCAGCAGCGAAATACGCGAGGAGTTGATGGAGACCGTCCGCAACCAGATGATAATCCAACAGTTGCAGTCCAAACTGACATCCCATATCAGGCCTACACCCGCCGAAGTGAGACGTTTCTATCGCACCCTTCCGCAAGACTCCATCCCCGTTGTGGCGGCTCATGTGGAAGTTCAGATACTGAGCCTTGAACCGCCTGTTCCCCGCGAAGAACTGGACCGCATCAAGTCCCGTCTGCGCGACTATACAGAGCGCGTTAACAGCGGTTCAGCGGACTTTGCCATGCTGGCTCGTCTGTACTCGGAAGATACAGAGAGTGCCAAACGCGGCGGCGAACTCGGTTTTCTCGGCAAAGGACAATTGGTGGAGGCTTTCGCGGATGTGGCATTCAACCTGACCGACCCCAAAAAAGTGTCGCGAATAGTGGAAACCGAATACGGGTACCATATCATCCAACTCATTGAGCGCAAGGGCGAACGCATCAACTGCCGCCATATCCTCTTGCGCCCGCGCGTATCGGCTGACGACAAGATAAAAGCCGTCAACCATCTCGACACCATTGCTAAGCTCATTCGGCAAGACAGTCTTCTCTTTGAGCAAGCCGTTGCCCTCTATTCGCAAGACAAACAAACCGCACTCAACGGAGGACTGATGATGAATCCGGCAACCGGCTCATCGCGCTTCGAATACCAAGACCTGCCTCCATAAAGCCAACCTGACCGACGACTTTCAAGTCATTCGGGCGATGCTGGAAGAGAAACTGAGTAGCGAGTTTCTTGAGAATTGGATTCGCCGCAAACAGAAAGAAACGTATATCCACATCTCGCAAGGATGGCAAGGATGTGATTTCCAATATCCTGGATGGATTCACGAATGATGTCAACTAAAGCGGAAGTAAAGTGAAGAGATTGCCTCTGTTCATATTCTTTACGGTGTTTGTTCTCCCGCTGTCAGCCCAGAACCTTGTCTTCCTGGAGCACTCCGATGTGTTGGCTTTCGACCAAGAGCGATTGCCCGATGCGCAGATTTTGCGCGGCGATGTGCGTTTCCGCCATGATGAGGCACTGATGTTCTGCGATTCTGCATATTTCTATGAGCAGTCCAACTCTGTTACAGCCTTCGGACATATCCGCTTTATTCAAGGCGATACGCTCTCCGGCTATGGTGACAAGTTATACTACGATGGTAATACGCGCTTGGCACGCCTGTGCCGCAATGTGCAACTATTCCACCGCTCCACTACGCTCACAACCGATTCGCTTAATTACGACCGCAATACCGACCTCGCGTATTACTTCACAGGGGGCACCATACGCGACAGCCTTAATGTGCTGCAATCCGTTTGGGGACAATACAGTACCGCCACCAATCAGGCACTCTTCAGGCAGAATGTCCACCTCCAAAACGACCGTTTCACTTTCGATACAGATACGCTGTTATACAACACGAAAACATCAATGGCACGAATCGTTTGTCCTACCGTCATCGTTTATGACACGGTTACTACCATCTATTCGTCCAACGGCACGTACAACACATCCACCGAGCAGTCAGTCCTCTACGACCGGAGTCTTGTTACCCACAACGACGGACAACAGCTGACGGGCGACACCATCTATTACAACAAGCAAACAGGTTATGGCAAACTGCTGCATAACATTGAGATACGGGATACGACCCAGCATATGACCCTTTATGGGCATTTCGGCGAAGCGTGGGAAGAAAACAAGCGCGGATACGTGACAGATAGCGCACAACTCGTTGAATGGTCGCAAGCGGACAACCTCACGTATATGCATGCTGATACGCTCTTTACCGAACAGGTCTCCTATACCGACACCCTCGGACAAGACACTTCCTATCAACAGGTTCGCGCTTACCACCATGTCCGTGCTTATAACCGCGACTACCAACTCGTATGCGACTCGCTTTCAGCCAATTCGCGTGACTCTATTGCCGTCCTTCACCATGCGCCCATCTGTTGGTCGGATAGCAACCAAGTGTCCGCTGACAGTATAACGCTATATTTTGTCAACGAAAAGTTGCACCACATCTATGGAGTAGGTTCTGCTTTCGGCACTCGGCAGGTTAACGACACTTGTTTCGACCAGATGGCTGGAAAAGAGATGTGGGCTTGGATTAACGACTCGACCCTTTACAAAGTGGACGTTACGGGCAATGCGCAGACTGTTTTCTATCCAAAGGAAGATGACGGTTCCATCATTGGAGTCAATACCACCCAGTCAAGTTTCATTCAGATTTTCTTGGAAAACCGCAAGATTGAACATATACTCTTTACTACTTCCACTACAGGTGTCCTTTATCCTCTTGACCAATCGACTCATCAGAACCGTTTCCTTGGCGGCTATTTCTGGGCGGAAGCCGAAAGGCCTTTATCCCCTGATGACATCTTTCGTTTTTCGGTTTCCACAGAGCGGCCCAAACAACCAATCATCTCTGCAGCGGAAGACAGCGACAATAATCCTCCTGTTGCCGGACAATCAGGTATGAAAACATTACGAACCAAATAATTAACTTTACATACTATGCGTAAATTTCTAATGACTTCTCTTGCTATTCTGCTCTTTGCCAATGCTTGGGCAGATGATGCTACTCATTCGTTCGGCATACAGATTGGCTTTGCCGAACCAATCTATCGGCTCAACACGCCTACTATGATGGGAAAAGATGTGTCTTACCTTGACCGTACCGTGATGAACGGATTCAAGGTGGGTGCCGTATATGACGGCTCTATTATTGCAGGTTTCGGTTTCTCTATCGGCTTGAACTACACCTTTGCCACGGCTCGTTCAGGTTGGAACAACTACAACTATACGCCTGCCGGTACACCTTCCTTGTTACCTCAAATAGAGTATGCTACCAACTATGTCTATAATCAGGGAGAAATCTTCGTGGACTGGCAGTACAAGTTTGAAATAGCCAAACAGACCAGTATGGCGGTTATAGTGCCACCGACTTTTTCCGATATATATCCGATGGCTCCAATGTAGAGATGAAGACGGTCACGTGGTCTTATCAAGACCAGCAGGACAAATATCTTCGCCGTCTGAATGTAACGTGGGGAGTGGGAGCCGGATTCCAGTACAAACGCTATTTCTTGCGCGGAGGGTACGATTTCGGTATCATCAATCCGTATAAGGCGATAACGTTCAACGCATTGGATGGTGCTTTGTTTGCAGGGGACGACCGCTGGACTCGCGGCAGATTAGACCAATGGCAGATAAAGATTGGTCTGTATCTTTGGCAGATGGAGTAGGGGGCTTGTTACCACTTGGCTACTGTGTCGTTGAAGATTTTCTCTGTCAGTTCCGTAACCATTGTGGCGCAGAGTTCTTCTTGTACGTCAGTTAGTTGGCGGGAAGCGTCAAATGTCTGATAGGCAGAGTACGTCTTTTCAAAACTCTCTGTAGGATTCACTGAGTTGGTAAACCGCACCTTAACGGTGATGGTTAGTTTCGTTTCGGCGGCATAACTGTCGGCGGCTACTGCCATAGGGGCAAGGTTATAGCCTGTTATCTCGCCTTCTAATGCCATATCGCCGCCCGATGGCAGTATCTCTAATCGTGTTTGGCGGGAATAAAGGTCGCGTAAGGCTTCCGAGAAATTGTTGCTTAAAGCAGGATAGACTAACGGAGCGTGATTAGGAAAGTCTGCTATGGAGATTGAGTGCATTTTGCTATAGTCTATGCTTGCACCGTTAAAGCGGTAGGAAATGCTGCACGATGTCAGCAGACAGATGCCGGCTGTCATCACGAACGCCGCAAGGATATATATAAATCTCTTCATTATTAACTATCTGCGAAACATTAACTATCTACATTCCGTATTCTTTTATCTTCCGATAGAGCGTTCTCTCTCCCATGCCGAGAGCCTGTGCGGTGGCTTTTCGGTTGCCGTGAAAACGTTCCAATGCGCGGCGGATTGCTTCTTTCTCAATGTCCACTATGCTGTCAGGCTCGTCATGTACCTCTTCTACTTGCTGAAACTCATCGGCTGGCATATCTGTTTTCGTTCCCACTTTGACCATCGGAGTGCCTACGCTGACTACTTGCGGCTGGGCATTTTGTTGTGTCTGTTGAGCCATACGTTGCTTGAGGTCTGATATATCTTTGCGCATATCAAACAGCACCTTGTACAGCAGTTCCCGTTCGTTCATATACGCATCTCCTGTCGAGTGGAACGACGATAGCGGCTGCAAACCTGTTTCCATCTCGTTCTCAGGAAGGTAACGCCGTAGCGTATCTGCCGTTATGTCGTGGTTCGTCTCGATGATACTGACCCGTTCTGCAACGTTCTTCAATTGACGTATATTACCGTTCCAGTAGTAGGATTGCAGCAGTCGGGTTGCCTCTTCGTTTAGCCGGATGGCGGGCATACGGTATTTGTCGCTGAAGTCCAAGGCGAACTTGCGGAAGAGCAAAGGTATATCTTCTTTCCTTTCTCGTAAAGCGGGCACGCGTATCTCCACTGCCGACAGACGATAGTATAAATCTTCGCGGAAACGTCCCGAACGAATGGCTTGACGCATATCCAAGTTGGTGGCGGCGACAACGCGGACGGATGTCTTGAGCACTTGGCTTGACCCCATACGGATGAACTCGCCTGTCTCTAACACGCGCAGCAGTCTGACCTGTGTCTGTAGAGGCAATTCGCCCACTTCGTCCAAAAAAAGCGTGCCGCCGTTGGCTATCTCAAAGTAGCCTTTTCGTTCCGACTTGGCGTCCGTATAGGCGCCTTTCTCATGTCCGAATAGTTCGCTGTCTATTGTCCCTTCAGGAATGGCTCCGCAGTTGATTGCGAAGTATGGTCCGTGTTTGCGCGAGGAAAACGTGTGGATAATCTGCGGGAAGAACTCTTTTCCCACACCCGATTCCCCTGTCACTAATACGCTCAAATCGGTCTTTGCTACCTGAAGAGCAACCTCGATGGCGCGGTTCAACTGGCTGTTCGTCCCTATTATGCCGAACCGTTGTTTAACGCCTTGTATCTCTTTCTCGTTCATCTGGCTTCGTCTATTGCTTCCGGCGGGCAAAGATAGCAGATTTTTCTCTTTCGCGCAAAAACAACCCGTAAAATTATAATTATTACTGTCCCGTAAAACTTTGTTAGATGTAAAATCATTGAACTTATAGGTCAAATCATTGGCTTTTGTTTGCAGCCTGTAAACAGCATATTGTAGTATGATATTATTATGTTATTATTATGTTATTATTATGTTATTATTATGTGATTATTATGTTAGTCCAATACCTTCACTGAACTCTCACCGTACCCGCACCGTCCACGGAACCCGACGGAATGTTATACTGACAACTGGAGTTTGCACCGTAAAATATCGTTACTCGGCAATAATTATTTGGTCAATAGGAAGAATTGCGGTACTTTTGCCGCCGCGTTAGCTTAAACGACGTGACTTGATTGCTTATGCGTAAATATATAGTGATACTGTTTTGTATGTCCGTGCTGCTCGTTTGTGCGCAGGAACCTGCTACGCCGACCCTCGAAGCCAACGACCTTGACTACTTTGACCCTACGCGTGTGGAGGAACCTAAAGAACCGTATGTTTTCAGTGTGGACTATCGTGTAGAGGCAGGATATGTGCAGAACGACCATTTAAGCGATAACAAGACATACGAAAACACTTATATGCACGGATTTCGTGCGGGCGCGACAGTGGATTTTCACTTGCCGTCACATTTTAGTCTCCAAACGGGGCTCCTTTATACTTTTACATACGGAACTGCGCAGCAGAATTGGGCGTATATGTCTTACGAGGACTATGTATCGCCTGATCCCGTTTCGGGTATGGTGCATAGCGGTTACATCAACCACCGCCTTTTTGAGCATCAACTGACCATACCTGTCCGCGCATATTACACTATTCCGCTCTGGAGGCAACTCAACCTCTTTTTTTACACAGGTCCGCAACTGCAAATAGGTTTGGCTCTCAAGGACGATATGCAGGCTGACCTGTCAACGGCGACCAAGCAGTGGTTTGCTACGGTTGGGCAACCTTATGAACCTTATGATCGCTACTCGCAGAACGAATTATACCGCACCACTTTCCAATGGGGGTTAGGAGGTGGATTGGAGTGGGATTGCTACCGCTTGCAGGCTGGCTATGATTTTGGACTCAATAACCAAGTCAAGAGGCGGTTGACGCAAGATCAGAAGATGTGGGAGTGGCATTGGTTCGTCTCTTTAGCCTACCGCTTCTGACCAAGTACGGTTTACCGTATCATCCAAGTGAAAGTGAATGTTTAACTCAAGAAATATAAAGAAAGACTAACAATTAAAACTTAAGCAAAACACAGGGGGTGCCCGCAAGGCTGAGATTAGACCCAATGAACGTGGACGGATAATGCCGTCAACGGAAAAATAAGAGAGCCTTTTTCTCATTTGTAGTGACTGCAAGCGGACAATCCTTCTGTCAATAGAAGTAAATCTTTCGATGATTCGCAAACAATCAACCAACTAAAACATACTACTATGAGAAAAAACTCTTTTCTTTTATCTCTCATCTTATGCGCACCGTTGATGGCGCAGGAGAATGTATCTTACTCTTCGCAGCAGGCAGACTCGGCTTTGTTGCAACAACTAACTCTTCAGGAATTGGATGTAACTGCTGCCAAACGGGTCTTTGCTAACCAGTCGGCAGAAAAAACAAAAACCGAACTGCAACAGATTAACATCGGGCAGAACCTGCCGTATCTGATTGCTTCCACGCCCGGGTTGGTGGCAACGAGCGATGACGGATTAGGTATAGGATACACCTATTTCCATCTGCGTGGTACAGACCATACACGTATCAATATGACCGTCAATGATATTCCTCTGAATGACCCGGAGAGTCAAACCGTCTTTTGGGTCAATCTCACGGATATGGGTGCCAGTGTGGACCGACTGATGGTGCAGCGTGGTGTGGGAACAAGCAAGAACGGAAGCAGTGCTTTCGGAGCAAGTGTCAATATGCAGACTCTATACGACTTGCACCAATTGGACGACCGGCCTGTCCGCGCATCCTTGCAGTTCACCGGAGGTATGTACAATACATTCCGCGAGTCGGCATCACTATATGCCCGTATCGGACAATGGCACCTCGGAGGACGGTTCTCTAAAGTGAACAGTGACGGCTATATTGAGCGTGCTGCATCCGACTTGCTCAGTTACCAAGGCGAGGCGGGATGGCAGTCACGTCAGCGTGAAGACGGACAACTGACCCAAGTGGATCTGCTCGCCTTTGGTGGCAAAGAACGCACCTATATGGCTTGGTACGGAGTGGATGCCGAAACGATGGCATTCAATCGCCGTTTCAATCCTGCTGGTCTGCTCCCGTATGAGAAAGCACCGGGTGACACGGCATACGCCGCTTATCCTAATCAGACAGATAATTATACGCAGCACCACGTCCAATTGCTCGTGCGGCATCGCTTCTCCTACCGTTGGTCATTGCGTGCGGCTGCACATTATACCTACGGACGTGGATACTACCAAATGGCGGATTACGGCTCTTATACGCCGGCTACAGGATGGCAAGGCATTACGCAGGACGGACTGACCAATCACCTTGGCGGTGCACAAGTGAATGCACAATACACAGGCGATATATGGACTACGCAGTTCGGTTTGGCAGCACAGCATTACCGTTGTGACCATTGGGGAACATTAGACGAAGCGGATACGTACCTTGGACTGGGTGTTAAGACCGATGCCAATCTCTTTGCGCGTTTCAATGAGTACTTGCTCCAACGAGGCAGTGAACGTCTGTCGCTCTACGAGGATTTGCAGTACCGGCTCGTCGATTATCGTATGTCGGGTGCCAACGAATACACTTACGCACCATTGGAAATGACACGTATGTACCATTTCTTTAATCCCAAAGCAGGCTTGGAGTATTTCAATCGCGGACATCAACTGACAGCCTCGTTTGCTATGGCAAACCGTGAACCGACACGCTCCAATTTCCTTGAAGCGGATGCTAATGCAACGGCTATGCCCGAAGCGGAACGTCTCCTTGATTATGAACTTGGCTACAACTATACGTTCAAACCCGCTGCTGCCAAATCTGGTGTGGCAGGTATGGTAGGCGTGAATCTCTACTTTATGCAGTACGACAACCAGTTGGTAGCTACAGGCGGCATAAGCAAACTCAGTTATCCGACACTCACTAACGTGAAGAACTCCTACCGCACAGGCATTGAGTTGCAGTATGCGTTCGATTTTACAAGTTGGTTCCGTTGGGAAGGTAACCTCGTTTGGTCGCGCAACAAGTGGGAACTGACAGACCATACGTGGAACACCATCTCTTTCTCGCCCGACTGGACGGCATATAATGCGTTGGATTTTCACGTAGCAGGCTTCCGTGGCAGATTGGACAATCAGGTGGTTAGCAGTCAGTATTTGGATAACTCCGAGCGCAGGGAAGTCAGCCTTAAAGCCTATACGGTTACGAATATGACGTTGGCTTACACGCTTCCTTTGCAGCGTTTCCGTACCCGTGCTAACGGTATGCCCGAAGTAGAAATAAAGTGCATGCTGAACAATTTGTTCAACACGCACTATTGTAGCAACGGTGGTGTGAGTGGCGACTACGTATGGTACTTCCCCCAAGCCGGCTTTAATGCCCACGCCGGACTGACTGTTCGCTGGTAACTATTCGATTGCTTCCTTCACGCGTTCGTGAGGCAGTTGCAGCGTATAAAGAATGCTTTCCGCTTGGCGGAGGGCATTCCTTTTTTTCTGTCCGGCAGCGTAGATAAAGACTTCGGCGGTCACTATCTGTCCGTTGACGGGGTCAAGACGCGTATGGCTTACATACGGTCCGCCCATTGCCTCTCCGTTGAAGATGCGCCATAGACCGCGAATCTCGTACCCGTAGAACGACCCGTCGTAAGTTGTTTGTGAAGAACTGTTGCCTTGTGCATCGTATCCGTGTGCTGAAAGCGGTTGGATAGCACGCATCTGAGGAGGAAAAATGTTGTATTCCGTCCCCATATACGACCCGTTGACGGAGGCGGATACCGTCCGTCCCATCACTTCGTCGCGTTTGGCGCACAGTGAAGACTGACTGAATTGCGTGGCATCCGTATATGGGTAGCGGTAGATGATGATGTCGCGTCGTATTGACCCTTTGTCGTTGCAGCACCATACGAGGTCTGCTGTGTCCTTGATGAGCATATAGTCTTCGGGTATGAGCATATCGCAGTCCAAGCGGGTAACCATCGCTTTGCGAGCATCTTTATTGGTACTGCCGCGCAGGAATCGGGCGGCACGGGCCATCTCCTCGCCTACAAACCATTCGCGTATCTGCTCGCCGTTGGTTTGCCACCATTCGCCCAAAGCTTGTTTGGATGGGGAATCGTCAAACAGTTTGGGCGTAACGTGCGTCAAATGGAAGTAAGATTCCATCTGAGGCAGACAAGGCATGTCCGCTTCCATTACAGGCTGAATATACTCTTTATAGACATCTTCGTCTGACACAACCACTATTTCATAGATACTGCCCGTAGCCGAAGGCAGCGTCCGGCCATTGGATCGGCATCCTGCTACCAAAAAAACAAGCATAGCCAAAACAACTATGCTTGTCAGATAGAATAAACCTTTTGTACGGTTCATACTGGCTACGTATTATTTGCTATACGAATGAGGAGTAAACGATACGTTCCACCCGTTCTGAACGTAGTAGAGTATTTGTGTGTTGGCATCAGCACGTTTAGGAGCATTCAGATATATCCAAACGGGGGTGGTACCCATTGTGCCTTTGCCGAAGTAGGGGTAGCGTTCTGCTACGAAGAGTTTGAGTACCTCGCCGTGATCTTTGTCGGTGGAAGGTATGTTCACTAATATCTCGTTGAGTGTGTTGAAGTCGTCACCGTTGAAATAGTAGTATATGTACGGTTCGGCAGCATCTTTCGAGTAATATACGTAGCACGAATCAGGCAGGTTACCTACGCGGTTGTCAGGATTACCGAGTTCTTTTACGAGGGCTGCGCGGTCACGCGACCAGTCAAGGTTGGGGATAGTGAACATATAGCTTTCCGGCAGACGGGGTACAACAGTCAGTTTCACGTCTTTCTTGTGGGTCTCGTCAGCGGTAATATGGAGTGTCGTTTCGCCGATGCAACCTACAAATACGGTGTCTTTCTCAATGAATCCGTTGGCTTCGTTGTCGATGGTAACGGTGTAGGTAGTGTAACCCGGCATCACTTGTTTCATCACAATGGTGTCATTGTAGCGGGCTTGTACTTCATTGATTTCCTGAGGACCTGTCGGCTCTTCCTTTTGGTTCTTGTTGCACCCTACCATTGCGATGGTAGCAACTGCCATTAAGGCTAAAACAATCTTTTTCATTGTGTTTGGTTTTTAGTATTAGGTTAGTTTATGGTTTGTTATTTCTTTTTCTTTTTCTGTCCGTTGTTCTGTGGGGGCCGTTGGACTGTATGTTGCAATTCCTGTTCAAATGAAGGATAATCGCACGTGAGCCGTCCGTTGGACAGGGTATATAGGTCTTCTTTGATGCGTTGCGGGCTGGCATCCTGGTCTTTGTTCCAGACTTGGTTCTTTTGGCGCATTGAACGGGCTATATAGAGCACCATTTTTTCGCGGGTTGCCTCGTCCGGTTCATCGGCTGCCACTTGCACCATTTGTTCAATTATTCGTCCGTAGTTGCGCATACGAATCGGTGTGCTGTTGCGCTGTAACGTTTCCATAGTCTATTTCTTCTTGATAAGGTAAATCATAGTGGGGTAGTGGTCTCCGTAGCCGTCTTGCCATACGCCGCCTTTGTGGGTGCGTAGCGGTGCGCCTTTTTCGGGACCTTCCTGTACGGTAAGAAATGGTTTGTTGAACACTTGCGACTTCCAGTAGCACCACTTGTCGGAATCTATCTGCTCGTTCAGTAGCGGCTCGGAGATGATTATTTGGTCAAACAGGTTCCATGAGCCGTTGTATAGCAGCGTACCCACGCCGCTTTCTAATTTGAGCCACATAGTGTTGAAGAAGCCCTGCGGCTGCACTTCCTCGCGGGTCTTGCGGGCTTCCATAATGTCCTTGCACGAATGGTTCATAGGGTCATCGTTCAAGTCGCCCATTACGATGATTTTGGCGCGGGGTTCTTTCCTGTACAGACTGTCGCAAATAGAGCGGCATAGCATAGCCGCTGTATCGCGCGTTGCACGGGAGGACAATTCGCCTCCGTAACGGCTTGGCCAGTGGTTGACTATCACGTGAATCTTTTCTGGCGAACCCGCACCCATTATATAGCCGGATACGAGCAGTTCATAGCGCGAACGTACTACTCCGCCGTCGGCATAATGGGCATTCAGTGTATAACCTTTGGTGTTCGTCACCTTGAACATCTCTGGGTTGTAAAGGAATCCTACGTCCACACCTCTGCGGTCGGGACCTTCTAACAGGATAGGTTCATACGTGCGGTTGTGTTTTGTCTTCAATTCTTTGCAGAGGTCTTGAAGGCAACCGATGTTCTCCACTTCGGCAACGCCTACGCACATCGCACCGCGAGGATCTTCGTCCGTTCCTAACTGGGCAACTGCTTCTGCCATACGCATCAGCTTGTGCTCGTACTTGAGTGAGTTCCACTTCATTCCGCCGTCAGGCAGGTACTCATAGTCATTCTTGCCCTCGTCGTGAATGGTGTCAAACAGGTTTTCCAGATTGTAGAAAGCCACGCAACGGAGATATGTTTCAGTCTGTTGCGCCCGCGCCGATATAAACATTGTCAGCCACAATGCAATCGCGGTAAGGAGAAAGCGAATCTTCATAATTAGACCGGCATCTTTTTAATTTTGCCGCAAAATTATACGTTTTTTTGCGTATGTTCAAAAAAACGCATACTTTTGTGCAAAATTTTTAACCGGTTCGTCTGTTTGAAACGAAGGAAATATCTAAATATCAAAACCTTTTACATCTTTATTTTTTAACACCTTAAATTTTTCAATTCATTATGTCATCTGTTAACAAAGTTATTCTGATTGGCAATGTGGGAAATGACCCCGAAGTTCGTTATCTGGATCGTGGCATTGCTATCGCCAACTTTAATCTCGCTACTTCCGAGCGCGGCTACACTATGCAAAACGGCACGCAGGTTCCTGACAAAACGGAGTGGCACTCCATCGTGCTTTGGCGCAATCTCGCTGAGTGGGCGGAGAAATACGTGCGCAAGAGTATGAAACTCTATGTGGAAGGCAAACTGCAGACACGCACGTGGGAGAAAGACGGTCAGGTTCGTCGTAAAACAGAAGTGGTAGCGGAGAACATCCAAATCCTCTATCGTCCCGAAGAATACCGCAATATGAATGCCTCTCGCGATGCAGAACAACCTGTTACCGAGACGGAAGTGCCTGAAAACCTGACTCTCGAAGAGAACGATATCTTTTAGTAGCACGCCAATTGCACTCGGATGATTCTGCTTGCTAAAACATTCAAAGGATTGGAAGAGGTCTTGGCGGACGAGTTGCGCGAACTCGGTGCGACCGATGTGAAGGTGCAGCGGCGTGCCGTTCGTTTTCAGGGCGACCGGGCCTTGCTTTACAGAGCCAATCTCAACTTAAGAACGGCATCAAGAGTCTTGATGCCGGTTCTTACTTTTGAGGCTACAGATGCCGACGAAGTCTATGAGCAAGCCAAGCAAGTGGACTGGAGCCAATGGATGACTGTCCGGACCACGTTCACTATTGACTCCACGGTTTATAGTGAGCAGTTCCGCCATTCCAAGTACGTCACTTATCGTGTCAAGGATGCCATTGCCGACTATTGGACGGAGCGGGAGGGCAAGCGTCCCAACGTCAATTTGACCGACCCCGACCTGTATGTCAATGTGCATATAGCCGACCGGCAGGTCACCCTGTCGCTTGATAGCAGCGGCGAATCGCTCCACAAGCGCGGCTACCGCGTAGCGCAGACAGAAGCACCTCTCAACGAGGCACTTGCGGCAGGTATGTTGCTCCTCGCAGGGTGGAGAGGTCAGTCGGACTTCTACGATTTTATGTGCGGTTCGGGTACTCTGCTCATCGAGGCGGCTCTTATCGCTCAGAACATCGGACCGGGCATCTTCCGTAAGAGTTTTGCCTTCGAGAAATGGCGCGACTTCGACCGTGACCTCTTTGAAGAGATTTACAACGATGACTCCCGCGAGCGGCCCTTCAACCACCATATCTATGGCAGCGATGCGGGCTATTATGCTGTGCAGCAGGCTCTCAAGAACGTCCGTGAAGCGGGTATGCAGCGTTTCATTGATGTCCGGCAGATACGTATGCAGGAGCTGCGCGACCTGCATACCGAAGGCGCTTTGGTGGTCGTCAATCCTCCTTACGGCGAACGGCTCTCACGCGACAAAGATGTGCTGCGGCTCTATGAGGATATCGGCAAATGCCTTAAGTTTCAGTTCACTGGAGCCACGGCTTGGGTCTTGTCCTCCAATGAGGAAGCCCTCAAATGCATCGGTCTTAAGCCCTCGCAGAGGCTTCACTTGTTGAATGGCGAATTGGATTGCCGCTTCAATAAGTATGAACTCTTCAGCGGCACAAGAAACGAATTCGTTGCCAACAGAAAGCAGCATGAAGCCAAGTCACCTCGACCGCAGGACAAGCAGCGCCAGCCGTCTCGGCATCCGAAGCAGAAGCGTCCGAAGCAAACAAAGAAAAATGATTAGCAGTTAGCAAACCAATCACACCTTATTTATATATGAACATCACAGATCGATTCTTAAAGTACGTTAGTTTTCCTACCACTTCCGACGAGAATTCGGGGGTAACGCCCTCTACGTTGGGTCAGATGGTTCTGGCTAAATACATCCGTCAGGAGCTCATTGACATGGGTATGCAGGACGTGGATTTGGACGAGCGTGGTTACTTGATGGCTACCTTGCCTGCCAATACGGAGGGCAAACCTGTCATCGGTTTTATCGCCCACATGGACACGGCGCCGGATGCGTCTGGCGAGAACATCCGTCCGCGTATCGTCAAGAACTACGACGGGAAGGATATACTCCTTAACGAGGAGCAGAACATCGTCCTTGAGACTGCCAAGTACCCCGAAATCCTGCGTTACAAGGGGCAGGACATCATCGTCACCGACGGCACTACGTTGCTCGGAGCGGATGACAAGGCGGGTGTGGCGGAGATTATTACAGCCTGCGAGTATCTGCTGGCTCATCCCGAAATCAAGCACGGCAAGATACGTATCGGTTTCACGCCTGACGAAGAGATAGGGCAGGGGGCTGACCATTTCGATGTCAAGAAGTTCGGCTGTGATTTCGCCTATACGATGGACGGCGGAGCGGTCGGCGAACTGGAGTATGAGAATTTCAACGCCGCTTCATGCAAGGTCACTATCCGCGGCGTGAACGTCCATCCCGGCTACGGCTACCGCAAGATGAAGAACGCTATCCTCATTGCGCAGGACTGGCTCGACCGTATGCCCAAGCACGAGACACCCGCACAGACGCAGGGCTACGAAGGTTTCTTCCATATCACCTCATTGCAAGGCACGGTCGAGGAAGCCACGCTCTCGTTCATTATCCGCGACCATGACCGCCAGCGTTTTGAAGAGCGCAAGGACCTGATGAAGCAGCTTGCCGTCGCTTTCAACGAGCAGTACGGAAAAGGCACCGTTGAGGTGGCACTGCGCGACCAGTACTATAATATGCGCGAGAAAGTGGAGCCTGTACGCCATATCGTTACTCTCGTCGAGAAAGCGATGAAAGAGATAGGTGTAACACCCAAGGTACAGCCTATCCGTGGAGGAACGGACGGTGCGCGGCTCTCTTTCGAGGGACTCCCTTGTCCTAATATATTTGCGGGCGGAGAGAATTTCCATGCGCGCTTTGAGTATCTCCCTGTCCCCAGTATGGAAAAAGCTTATCAACTAATTCTTAAAATCATAGAACTATGTTAAAGGAAACACCTTTCACCGCGACCCACATTGCGCTGGGCGCTAAGATGGCAGACTTTGCCGGTTTCAACATGCCTATCCAGTATCCCACGGGCATCAATCAGGAGCACATGATTGTACGTAATGGCGTGGGCGTCTTTGACGTAAGCCACATGGGCGAGTTTTGGGTAAAGGGAGAGAAAGCCGTTGACTTCCTCCAGTACATTACAACCAACGACGTATCGGCTCTCACTCCCGGTAAGGCGCAGTACACCTGCTTCCCCAATGGTAGGGGCGGTATTGTGGACGACTTTATCCTTTATATGTACTCCACTACCAAGTTCCTCCTTGTGGTCAATGCCGGCAATATAGACAAGGACTGGGCATGGGTTAACAAGCAGAACGAGCGTTTCGGCGTACAACTCGAGAACGCTTCCGACCAGTACGGTCAGCTTGCTGTGCAGGGTCCGAAAGCCACAGAGATGCTTCAGCGTCTTACTGATGCCGAACTCTCTGCTATTCCTTATTATTGCTTCCGCGAGTGGAGTTTCGCTGGCGTGCAGGGTGTTATCCTCAGCAATACGGGTTACACCGGTGCAGGAGGTTTCGAGCTCTATTTCAAGAAAGAGTACGGCAAGCAGATTTGGGACGCGCTCTTTGAGGTTGGTAAGGACTACGGACTGGCTCCTATCGGACTTGGTGCACGTGACAGCCTCCGTCTCGAAAAGTGGTTCTGCCTCTACGGTCACGATATTGATGACGAACATTCGCCGCTGGAAGCAGGACTGGGATGGATTACCAAGTTCAATGCCAAGGACTTCATTGACAAAGACTATCTGCTCAAGCAGAAAGAGCAGGGTTTGACACGTCGTCTGGTGCATTTCACTATGAACGAGCGTGCTATCCCGCGTAACGGATACGAGATTTGCAATGCCGAGGGCGAAGTGATTGGTAACGTGACTTCCGGTATTATGCTGCCTTCCACCAAGCAGGGTATTGGTATGGGCTATGTCAAGATTGACTACAAGAACCCCGACACGATTATCTATATCAAGATTCGCGACAAACTCTGCGCTGCTACCGTGGTCAAATAAACCGATGGTTGTCAAATAAATCCGTCGAAGATATTGTAAAAGAGGCTGCCTGATATATGGGCAGTCTCTTTTTATGTGCCGATAAGATAGGCTTGTTTCTCCGTACTCCGGCTGTATGATTACAGTTGGTCGTACATCGTCAGGGCGTTCTCTTCTTTGGCGGTCATTTGTGCCTTTGTCTCGGGAGTCTTATCGGCTTGACCGGTCAGGTGAAGCAGTCCGTGAACAATTATACGCCGCAGTTCATCTTCGTATGCTGTTCCTGCTTCTTCGGCGTTCGAGCGAACGGTCTCCAATGAGACGAATATGTCTCCTGACACTGTGGAAGGGGTGGAGTAGTCGAACGTAATGACATCGGTATAGTAGTCGTGTCCGAGGAACTGACGGTTGACGGCGAGTTCCTCTTCGTCCGTGCAGAGCAGATAATGCAATTCGCCTACGCGGAATCCGTAACCTGCTGCCACTTTCCGCAGCCATTTTTCCACTTTGCTTCGTCCTTCCTGTAGTGCAGCCGGCAGCTGCTCTCCGTGCTCCGTATAGAAATCAAATGTTATCATCCCTCGTCTTTTGTTTGACCCTGCAAAGGTAACGCATCTTTCCCATTCGCCAAACTTTTCTTCACATTTTCCTTGCAACCCCCTTATAATTCCCATTATTGTTCGTACTTGTCAGCATATAGCTACGTAATTTACACGATAGATATACGATACATACACGATAGATATACGATAGATATACGATACATATACGATACATATACGATACATAATCGATATATAAACGAAATATTAAACTGACCTCACAATACCATCGCAATACCCTCGCAGTACCTACACAATACCCTCTCAATACCCTCTCAATACCCTCGCAGTACCTTCCCAATATCTTCGCAATACCTACACAATACCCTCGCAATACCTTCGCAGTACCTTCACCGCACTCCCAAAAATCCTTAATCTTGTGTGTTCTTGAGCGTTATCAAAAACAGCAAAAAAAGATGAAAAAATCCTTGTAAGTGTAAATAAAATTATTGTACCTTTGCGGCGGAATTTTAAGAAAAAGCGTCTCGCACGAAGTACCAACGGTTAAGACACTACTTCGCAATGAATAACGGTTATTCGATAATTATTTACACTTTCAATATACCGCTCCCTGCGGTGTAGTTTAGTGCGCACTATCTCTCCGTTAGTGCGCAGTGTGTTTGTATATCGTAACCGGTCGCAATTTCCAACCCCATACCCGCAAAACGATGAAAAGAAAATAGTTGGAGAAGCGAAATAGCATAAGCGGATAGAAAACAATGAAATTGTTTAGTTAAACTCATTATACACTTTGTAGTAGTTATGATTAAGACGGAAAAACAAGAGCATAAAGCCATATTACGCTTGGTGGAACAAAAGTCTTCCGCCGCATATCGATCGGCTCGTAAAGCCAACATACCGGTTACAGTGCAGCGAGGGGATACTATTTATTGTGTGACCAATGAGGGTAGCGTTGCAATAGGAAAAGTGCCTCCTATGGTTAAGGTTCCTCAACGTGTCGTTAAGTTGAAGTAATCTGTCTATGGCAAGGAGATTACGCATATTGGCGGGACCGAATGGTTCGGGTAAATCATCGGTGTACAGCAATTTGGAGCGTAGTGGCGGATTCAATTGGGGAATTTACATAAATGCAGACGAGATAGAGAAACAACTGAAGGAAAACGGATTTGTTGATGTTTCCACATTTGGACTTACACATTTTGCGTGGGATGTATTTATTCGGAATTACGATTCTTTTGTTCAAGACAAACATGGGCTTTGTAGTGGTAAGTACTTGCGCTATATTGACAATAAGATTTTTGTGTGGAATACTGATTTAGTGGATTCTTATTTGGCTTGTTATATTGCAGAATATTTACGTCAAGCGGTATTGGAAACTGTCAAAGATATTACGTTTACCATTGAAACAGTAATGTCTCATCCGGGTAAGTTGGAATTTATGCGTCAGGCAAAGGAAAAAGGGTTCCGCATATATCTGTATTTCGTATCCACGTCTTCGCCTGACATAAATGTGGGGCGTGTAGCTGCAAGAGTGCAGAGAGGGGGACATAATGTTTCCGAGGAAAAAATACGCTCACGGTATATACGCTCATTAGAGAATTTGCACGAAGCCGTCTTGTTATCTGATAGGGCATATATTTTTGACAATAGTAAGAATAAATATCGTTTGATAGCAGAGTATGATGGCTCTACGGGAAATCTATCGTATGCAAGTGACGAGATACCTCAATGGGTGGCGCAATACATATAGGCAACTATTATAACTAACCATATTTACTAACTTCAACATTATCCGAAAACTCAAACGCATAATAGTGTATGCCTAAAGTGCTTTTATATACTACAGCAAAGATTGTGTGGACGTTCTTGTTTTTCGGAAGAGACGTAAATGAGAATAGGGCGCATGTGCATATCGGTAAAAAAGATACGGAGCATTTTGCTAAGTTTTGGTTAGAACCCGCAGTGGAGTTGGCAAAAGAAGGGGATTTGACTGATGCGCAGTTAAAACAGGTGGAGCGGATAGTAGAAGAACACAGAGAGTTATTGCTCAAGCAATGGCAAACTTTCAAGAATGGTGGAAATGTGAAATTTATAAAAATCAATAAGTAGTATGGCACAGGTAGAAGGATACTGGGATATCAAACCCGTTATTAGCAAACTGGTCTTCCCCGCGAGGGGAAAATTCCAAGTCGTGCTTGAAGATGGTAGGCAGATTACAATGCCCGTGTCTGCGTTTCCGTCTATCAAAAAAGTGCCGGTAAGCAAACGCAAGAATTGGTACTTGATGGGAGGTGGATTTACTTGGGACGAGTGCCCCGAGGTTATACATATCGAACAGATTTTAGGCAATTATGCGAAATACAACCACGATGCATAACATATAACTAACCATATTTACTAACCAACCAATCTCAACATAATCCGAAAACTCAAACTATTGAGAACTTCATAACGTCAGAATGACTAAAAAGAAAGACATACAATCTCTGCATTTGGACGAGGAATACTCATTATGGCTGGCGGAATTAAAAAACCGCTACCGTAATGCGCAGCTCAAAGCCGCTGTGAAAGTTAATTCGGAGAAGCTGGAGTTTAACTGGTTGCTTGGCGCGGAATTGGTGCTTAAAAAGGCGGAAGAGCGTTGGGGGACGGGTGTTGTTGAGCGCTTGAGCAGAGATTTGCAGAATGCTTTCCCGAATGCTGACGGTTTTACTGCCCGTAACCTGTGGCTGATGAAGCAGTGGTATATGTTTTATTCTAAACCCGAGTATGTGCAGAAACTGAAGCAGGCTGCTTCAGAATTTAATGAATATGCAGAGAATCACTCTAATACAATCAGCCAAATAGCCATTTATTCAGAGCAGGATAAAAAACTGAAGCAGCCTGCTTCAGTTTTCCCGACACCGTTTGCTTTTATAGGGTGGACGCACCATACTGTTATCATTCAGAAATGCAAAAACATAGACGAGGCGTTGTTTTATATCCTTAAGACCATTGAGAATAACTGGAGCAGGGAAGCATTGAAACGTGCCATTAGTGCGGACATTTATCATACTCAAAATGTGGCGCAGAATAATTTTGACGCAATCCTCATGAAGCCTCAAGCGGGATTGTTGCAGGAGATAGTAAAAGCAAATTACGATTTCAGTTGGGTGGAAGTGGAGCATGCATCTTATGATGAGAAAGAATTAGAAGAGGCGCTGTCTGATAATATCACTCAAATGCTTTTGGAATTGGGAAACGGATTCGCTTTTATTGGAAGACAGCGGGAATTTGTCGTCTCAGGTAAAACAAGGAAGATAGATTTGCTTTTCTATCATATCAGGGCGCATTGTTATGTGGTTGTAGAGTTGAAAGCTAAACCCTTTGAACCAGAATTTGTGAGCAAGTTAAACTTTTATGTCAGTACCGTTAATCATTTGTTGCGGCAACAGGAAGACAACCCGACAATAGGTCTGCTCATTTGCAGCAATATGGACGAGACGGAAGTGCAATGGTCTTTTGAGGGTTTACAGTCCCCGTTGGGAGTTGCCACTTATAGCGGCATAAAAGTGTCGGAACTGTTGCCGACATCAGAACAAATAAAGCACCGGATTAAATGTCTCAAAGCAGAATTGGCGGTTCTGCAAAAGAAAAATAAAATTTGATATCCCGACTGCTGCGGCAGCAACAATATATTAGACAACTAACAACAATAACCAAAGCAATAATATAAAATCAAAATATTATGCCGGAGATAAGTAGATTTTACGGAATTGTGATTACAATGTATAGCGCAGAGCATAATCCGCCTCACTTTCATATTCGCTACAATGACTATCGCGCCACAATGGACATAAAAACAGGTGAGTTGAATGGAAACCTGCCGCGCCGTGTGGTTAATCTGGTATATGAGTGGTACGATGAGCACAAAGAGGAATTGATTCAGAACTGGCTCCGCATGGAGAAGGGAGAAGATATTATTAACATTAAACCTTTGGACTAATAATGAACTTGATTTGGATAAATAAGGCACAATATCTTGGTGACTACCGCTTGGCTCTGTCATTCTCAAATGGTGAGGAACGTGTTTTTGACGCAAAGGATTTTATTGCCAAGTACCCCGCCTTTCATGTATTGCAAGATAAAGAACGTTTCAAACAATTTGCTTTGGATGGCTGGACTGTCTCATGGATGAGCGGAACTTTAGACATCGCTCCGGAGTATTTGTATGAAGTATGTAACTAACAATAACCGAAACAATATAACTAACCATATTTACTAACCAAACAATCTCAACATTATGAGAAAGCTAAAACTTTTTTCATTGCTCATGCTCCTTATAGTAGGAGTGGGGCATTTGTGGGCGACAGATGTTGTCGGAACGATTAATTTCGGTAGCGCCTCAGGTCGCACAGCTGTAAATTCTACAAGTGTGACTGGTGAAGATTCTCAAGGAAATGAGTGGACGATAACAACGGTTATGTCTGAAAATTCATTTACACAAAATGCGGAGTATTCTCAAGTAGGCGCAAGTAAAAAACCGGCAACAAGTATTACGTTTACTACAACTTTGCCTGCTGAACAAACTATCAAATCATTCTCTGCAAAGTTCGGTGGTTTCAGTGGAACGGCGGGTACTGTGACGTTGAAAGTCGGAGAAACATCTGTAGGGACGGGTTCTTTAAATGCAACAAATGATGTAACGGTTAATGCTACAAACACTACAACTTCGGGCACCGTACTCACGGTAACTGTTACGGGAATTTCAAAAGGTGTTAAATGTTATTATATCTCTTATACTTATGATGGAGGTGGTGCTCCTGACCCTGTTCTTGAGTCTATCGTTATTACAGGAAATCCGGATAAGGTGGTTTATGAGGCTGGTGAGTCTTTTGACCCCACAGGACTTGTTGCTACAGGATACTATGACAATTCGACAGACGTAGATATTACATCTTCAGTAACATGGGCATATACTCCCGCAGGTGCTTTGACACAAGGTCTGACTTCTGTAAATGTTACTGCTACAAGTGGAAATGTTGTTGGTAATAAGGATGTTAACATCACGGTCAACGAACATACCGTAACCCCGGGTGAATATGATATTGTTCCTAACAATGCTCTTTGGGGTACCTCTTATTCTGGTACTGCTTCTGGCGTTTCTTCGGTATCTGGTACGCAGAATGATATTACTATTGCACTTGCAAAGGGGACGAGTACGAACAATATGTATATTAATAACTTGCAGTCTCGTGCTTACAACGGATACACGATGACGTTCTCTGTTCCGGCAGGATACGTTATCACGGCTGTTGCATTCTCTGCAGATGGTAACAACTGGGCAGGAGACCATACGGTTGATGTAGGAACAATGACGGATAACAAGAATTGGACGGGTTCTGCCGAAATGGTTACCGTTACGTTCAAGGGAACATGCCGTATCGCTGGCATTACTGTCACCGTTGACGTAGCAGGTGCTGCTCCTGCTTGCACGGCTCCGACCATCACGACGCAACCCATAGGTGCTACTTATACACAGAATGGTGCGGCAACCGCTTTGAGCGTTGAGGCAGAGGCTTGCGACAAGATAAGCGGCACGCTGTCTTATCAATGGTACAGCAATGAGACGGAGAGCAACGAAGGCGGCGTAGCCGTAACAGGCGAAGAGGCTGCTACGTTTACTCCTTCAATAGCCGCTGTCGGTGTTGTTTATTACTACTGCGTAGTTTCGCAAGGTGAGGCTTCGGTAGCAACTGATGCAGTCGCCGTTACGGTAGAAGGTCCTGAAGTCGGCGTAAGCTTCGAGAAAGAGGAAGCTGATTATACCGACTGGACATTCAATAATATCATTTCACAGCAGACAGGTGCCATTACCGCACACACCAAAACATATTACGGAACCACTCATGCTCAACCAGCTGCTTCTATGGTTACAGCCAACAAGATTGCCGGTCCCGACCAACTCAGTTTCTATGTGTCGAAAACAACTACTAATAACAAAGCTTCCAATTGGTATGTCAAAGTATCTTCCGATGGTACGGACTGGAACATTGTTGAGACCCAGGATGCCGCTTCAATGTCCCAAGGCGAATGGGTTGAGGTTACAGCTGATTTGAGTGATTATACCAATGTCTATGTAGGTATCTTCTACGAGGGTTCAACGGCTGTCCGCGCTATTGATGATGTCATCTTGACCACACGCTCGCTGGCATCTTATCCCGTTATCTATAATGCAACTCCCGCTAACGGACTGCTCTCTGTTGAACTCAACAGCGTTGAAATCGCTTCGGGTACTGACGTTACGGAAGGAGATGTATTGGACGTTATCCTTGCAGCAGATGAAGGTTATATCGGCTCTGTGACCGTTACCAAGACCGATGGAGGCAACAATGTCACAGAAGACGTGTACAATGCCGCAACAGGCAAACTGACCATGCCCGCATACGGTATCACGGTTACCGCCGCTTTCGTCATCGGCGTAGAAGCTCCTGTCTTCGATGTCGCTTCAGGAGTATATACTTCTGAACAACTGATTCTGCTTACCACTGCCACCTCAGGTGCATCTATCTATTACACGATGACCACTGACGGCACTACTCCCGAAGATCCTACTACGGCTTCTACTTTGTATAACGCTACTACAGGCATCGAACTCAACGCAAGAGGTACGTACAAGATTAAAGCCGTCGCATACAAGAACGAGAACTACAGCACCATCGCTTCGGCTGAATATACCATCAATCTGCCCTACGTGTTTGCTACCGTAACCGAACTGATTACCTATGTGACGACCAACAACCTCACTGAGCTGAACGATGTAACCGTTACCGGCGTGGTAAGTTCAATTGCAATTGCTTACAATAGCCAGTATAGCAATATATCTTTCTTCATCTCGGATGATGGACAGACCACGGGCAACCAATTGGAAGGCTTCCGCACCAAAGATGCTACCGGCATTACTGCCGCTTCAGTATTGGAGGCAGGTGATCGTGTCACATTGCACGGTAATTATGTATGGTATAATAATACCACTCATGAATTAGCTGCCAATAACACCATCGAGGCTTATACAGCCAAGGTTCTCTCATCGGTAGTCGTTAGCGGCACACCCGACCAGACAGACTATTCCGCAGGCGACCAGTTCCTGACAACTGGATTGGTCGTTACCGCCAACTACTCAAACACTGGCTATAGCAAGGTCGTTACTGATGATGTCACATGGGAAACCTCGCTGGACAACAACGTAGTAACCGCTACTGGGGAAGTCCTTGTTACTGCCACCTATAACAATATGGTGAGCGACCCGTATGCGGTCAATGTTACCGTTTCGAGCAAGGCTCTGACCTCCATCGAACTGAGTGAGACGGCTTACACCATCTACAAGGAACAGACTTACACCAAGCCGACCGTCACCGCTCATTTTGACGACAACTCAACAGAGGACATTACGGCTATTGCAACGGACGATGCCGCTACGGCATTCGACAACACGGTAGCGGGTCCCAACACAGTCACCGTAAGTTATACCTATGGTACGGATACGAAAACGGCTCAATACACCGTCACCGTTCAGGCGTACGCCAATGCGGACGATGCTCCTTACACCGTAACCGAGGCGTTGGCTATTATCGAAGGCTTCAGTTCCAACTCGGCGGATGAGATAGTTGTTGCCGGTACAGTCAGCGTGGAGAACAAAGACGGCAACAAGAACCGTTACAAGATTTCCGATGGCACTAACGAGTTGCTTGTTTACGGCGGTAAGGGATTCAATAAGGCTAACTTTACTGCAACTAACTACCCGCAAATAGGGGATGTGGTTGTTGTGAAAGGTAATGTAATCAATTACAACGGCAACACGCCGGAGTTTGCAACGGGCAAGAGCTACCTGCTCTCACAGATTCGCCCCGTTATGCTGTCTGTTGACAATGTAACCGCCTTTGAAGTAGGTACTGCCGATATGGAAGAAGGTGACCTGACTATCGACCGCAACGGTAGTGACGGTGAAATCACTTTCGCTTCAGAGGATGAGACGGTTGTTACCATCGTGGAAGGCAAACTCCACGCTGTAGCCCCCGGTATGGCTGTCATTACTGCCAATATGGCTGCTACTGACAATGACGCTGCTCTCAACTATGCTGCTGTCTCCACCACTTTCAACGTTACCGTTGTCGGTACGCTGCCGCGTTACGCTGTTACATTCACTGCCAACGGCGGTATGGGCGATGCTCCTGTAATGGACAACCAACTCGAAGGGGCTGTCTTCAATCTGCCTGCTAACACGTTCACCTATGCCGGTCATAAGTTCGCCGGTTGGAACGACGGTACAAACACATACGCCGCCGGTGCGGCTTACACTATGCCCGCTGCTGAAGTTGCGTTCACAGCTCAATGGGACGATGTATGCGCTTGGGCTACTGTGTATACCAGCAATGTGGTGGTCACGGGCGCAGGTACATCCTTCGAAACAGGTAGCCGTGTTGTTATCGGCGATGAGGAGTATGATGCACAGAAAGTGGGTGCAAGTTCTAAGTCGGGTAGCGTTGTCGTTACTGTTCCCGCAGGAGCACATACACTGCACTTCCACGCTGTTTCTTGGAATACGTCAGACCTCACCATTACTGCTGAAGGCGTATCGAATATGACACAGTCATCATTCGATATAAAGAAAGATGCCGGTGTTAAGTCTTCAGGTACTTATATTTTGGCTAACGACCCGATTGACCAGCACTTCCACTTCACCTTTGACCCCGTGGCTGAACCTACCCAAATTACATTCTCAAAGACAGCCGGTAGCGACTACCGCTTCGTAATGTACGGTATCAACCAGGAGGGCGGTCCCGAACTCAAGAGTCTCACCATCGGCGGTACGCCAACTACGACCGCTTACGAGGTAGGTCAGTCATTCAGCACCGACGGTCTGACCGTCAGCGCGGTTTATGCCATTGGTGGCGTTGACCAAGAGCCTGTGGACGTAACCAGCCAGGTGACTTGGAACATCAATCCTACTGAGTTTACACTCACTTCTCAAACTTCTGTAACAGTTACTGCTTCGCTGGAGACCAAGACCGTATCCGCTGACATTCCTGTTACCGTTAGCGAGACTTCGACTCCGGGTGTAACCCACACCGCGATTGTGGTCAAGAAAGGTGACACTTATTACGCTATGGGTCAGAACTTGTCAGGCGGTGCACTCAATGCGGTTGAACTGGAAGGTGTGATTAACGGCAAGATAGTAAATGTTGATGTGGACGACCGTGCGGCAATCACTTGGGAGGTAACCATTACCGCTGATGGAGCCACTTATAAGGCGCAGAACGGCAAGTACCTCAAGGGCAACGGCAGCAACACCACGCTCTCGTGGAGCGATGTTCCCTTCTATTGGACTTGGAGTGATACCTATGGCTGCTACGCGGTTGATAACTCACGCTCGTTCTATATGTACGGCAACAACACGTCCGACTTCAAGAACTATGCGCTGGTTAACTTCAGCAACAATGCTTCCTTGTGCTCCTCCGAAACAATGGAACTCAACGAGTACGTTGATATTGATCTCACCGACAAGGAGTTTGTAGTTCTTCGTGACGGTCTCACCGTAGGTCAGCTCGGTACGTTCTGCTGGCAGGCTGACATCTACGAGATTGAAGGTGCTGTCTTCTACGAGCCCGAAGAGAAGATTGAGGACGGTATAAGCTTCATCGAGTCGCTCAAAGAAGGTGACGTGTTCCCGATGGGCAGGCCCTATCTCTTCCAGGCTGAAGCCACTGAGATTCGCGGATTGGTTAGCAAGACCAACACCACTGTCGACGCAGGAACCAACCATGGTATGCACGGTACATTCACTGACATCATTGTCAACGATCCTGACATTATGATTATCTATGCCAACAAGGTGCGCCCGTCGGCTAACAACCGTATCCGTGCCAACCGTGCTTACATCCAACGCAGCGAACTGCCCGCTCAGGCTGATCCCACACCTGCTCCCGGTCGTCGCCGTCTGGTTCTCGGTCGCGAAGATGCACCTACCGCCATCGACAATATCCTTATGGATGCGCAGAACGTGCAGAAAGTGCTCATCGACGGACAATTGTATATTGTACGCGAAGGCAAATGGTATGACGTTACAGGACAGCAAGTCCGTTAATAAATGCAGAGGTTGCAGCCGTCTGCGGACGGCTGCAGACCTCTGATACTATCAATCATTAACCTGATAATAAAAGATAAGAAAATGAAAAAACAATATTTGGTACCGCAAACGGACTTTGTCCTTTCTCCTGCTGAAGCAGTTCTGCTGAACGTGAGCGAGGCTGGCTCAGTTCCCGGTGTGGACGCCGATGCTCCTGCACGTAAGGAATTCACTCCTTCTTTCGACCACGGCAATCTGGTTTAAACACTGTTAGTCCGCATCCGGCGGACATACATCAAAGAGCGGAACCGGTTTCAATAGAAATCGGTTCCGCTCTTTACTATGCGTATTGTTCTCGGCAGTCAATATGCAGTTTTGCAGTTTGTTGTGCTACTCTTGACTTCCCTTATAATACGATATCTTAATACCCTATTTTGAAGGGCGTTTTTCTTTCTTCACAACCTCACTGTCAGGATAAAAAATAGTACCGAAAAAAGGAACGATTATTTCGGTACTGCGCCGCAAAGATAAGGCAGGATTTTCGTTCTGCCAAATTTTATGCGAGTTTTTGTCATTTTTTTGTCATTTATGAATTAATGGGGGCGGTTTGTCTATCAAAACTACTCTTTTTCTGGCATGATTTGCGTCTATCCGTATTTGTTGCGGGGTGTTTTTACTACTTATTGTTATCGGTAGCGCGTGCTGTACTATCGCTTGCCGCCCCTGCAGATTATCTCTTAAGGTGTTACTTAATAATCGTTCGTTTTATTGGTGTTTGTCTGACGCGTCGTAGCAAGGCAAGCTGCCGCTTAAACAACGCATTTCGGTGCGCACAGAACCCAATCGACCTTTGAAAGATTGAATTGATAACCGATGATTATCTACTGGAAATCAGCAGATTGGTTATTGCGAAAAATTTCGCAACGAAATTTTTCGCAATAAC
>CADAAF010000024.1 GCA_902785805.1 uncultured Bacteroidales bacterium
GTTACTTCACTGATACCGATGGTGTGAACACCGTTCTGTTCCAACAAACGCTGCGTACCGCCCGTTGCAATAATCTGCCAACCGGCTTGCTGCAAACCGCTTACGAAAGGCACAAGACCTGTCTTGTCGCTTACACTGACTAATGCTCGCTTCATATTTTTATTTGCTATTCTTATTCTATCCCTATAGTATCCCTATAGTATCCGTATAGTTAGTTGATAGTTGATAGTTGATAGTTTATGGTTATGAGTTTATCGTTAGGATTTCATTATTCCCTTCAATGACCTGACCGATGACCTGCGCTTTTTCGCCGTTGGCGTTGAGAATAGCCACGGCCTGTGCGGCTTGCTCCTGCGGCAAGGCAATGACCATACCAATACCCATATTGAAGATATTGAACATCTCACGATGAGGGATATTCCCCCACTCTTCCAAGCAACGGAAGACGGGCAGGATGTCCCATGTGCCTTCCTGTATGCTAAAGCCCTGACCCTCACGCAGGATTCGCGGTATATTCTCGTCAAATCCACCTCCCGTGATATGCGCTACGCCGTGCACGTCCAACTGACGGATAAGTTCCAGCACAGGACGCACATAGATACGCGTCGGAGTGAGCAGCACTTCTCCAAGCGTCTGCGTGCTGCTCAGTTCATTGTACTTGCTGTTGAGATCCAGCCCTTTGTCAGCCACAATCTTGCGCACAAGGCTGAAGCCGTTGGAGTGCACACCCGACGAGGACAGACCGACCAATGCATCGCCCACCTGAACACGGGTGCCGTCGATGAGTTTGCTTTTCTCGACCACGCCTGTAGTGTAACCGGCTATGTCGTATTCGCCGTCCGCATACATACCGGGCATCTCGGCAGTCTCACCTCCCACAAGAGCGCAACCCGCCTGACGGCAACCTTCCGCCACACCGGCTACAATGGCTTCCACCTTGGCAGGTATATTGTGCCCTAACGCCACATAATCAAGGAAGAAGAGAGGTTCGGCACCCTGCGCCAAGACATCATTGACACACATTGCAACCGCATCAATACCTATAGTATCGTGTTTGTCAAGGGCAAAAGCAATCTTGAGTTTGGTCCCCACTCCGTCCGTACCGCTGACAAGTACCGGCTCTTTGATATGGAGTTGCGTCAGGTCGAACATACCTCCGAACGAGCCGATATTGCCCATTGAGCCTTTTCGCATCGTGCTTTGTACGTGACTTTTGATACGATGAACCACTTCGTAACCGGCTTCAAGGTTCACGCCGGCGTTTTCATAGGATTGAGCCATGGTTTTTGAGTTTAGAGTTTACGGAAATAACGGACTGCATTGTCAAAGAGGGGCTGATAACGGTTGCCGCTGATGTTGCAGAAGAGATCCTCCTCGTAACGTTCGCTGTGTCCCATCTTGCCAAGTATCTGTCCCGTAGGCGATAACAGCCCTTCGATAGCGTAATATGAGCCGTTGGGGTTATAAGGCGGCTGCATAGTGGCTTGCCCCGTAGCAGGGTCGGCATAGCGGAATGCCACTTGCCCGTTCTCAAACAGACGTTTGGCTTCCTCTTCGGTCAGCACCAATTTGCCCTCGCCGTGACTGACAGCAATGGTATGCGTATCACCCGGCAACATCCCGTACAGCCACGGCGAAGCAGTGCCTGTAACAACGGTTGTTACCATCTGCGAGACATGCCTGTTGATGTCGTTGCGGAATAAAGTGGGCGAGTCATCACGCACTTGTCCAAAGCGTCCGTAAGGCAACAAGCCGCTCTTAATCAACGCTTGGAAACCGTTGCAGATACCTAATATCAGTCCTCCGCGAGCAATCAGACGCTCGATAGCCGCCGATACAAGGCTGTTGTTCAGGCACGAGGCAATAAACTTGCCGCTTCCGTCAGGTTCGTCGCCCGACGAGAAACCGCCCGCCAACATCAATATATGACAAGCATCTATTTTCTGCGCCATCTCGCTAATACTCTGCTGCACATCCTCAGAGGTCAGGTTGCGGAAAACAACCGTCTCCACTTCCGCGCCCGCTTTCCGAAAGGCTTTCGCGCTGTCGTAGTCGCAGTTCGTGCCAGGGAAGACCGGTATATACACTCTCGGATGCTCCACCCGCTCGCCCGCGTATGCAAGTACGGGACGCTCAGTGGCAAGTTCAGCATCCTGCAAGCCGGCAGGCAACAAGTCCTTCTTGGACGGCTCGGCAACAAGGGGATAGACCTTGCTGTAATCGGCAGTAAAGGCTTGCATCAATCGCGTGCGGTCAAGCGTTACGCCGCTGACAATCAGGTTGCCGCCCGAAATGGTACGACCTATATACTGGATAGACGGGTTCTTGCTATGCAACTCCCAATCGGATGAGAACAGAATACTGCCCACCTTGTTGTCGAACAGCAACTTCTTGACACATCGCACATTAACACCTATCTCATTCCCGATGCTGCACTTGAATAATCCTTCGGCAACGCCGCCTTGTCCGACCGCCCATGCTGAATGGATGTGTCCCTTCATATTAAGTTGGTACAGATAGTCCCACATACGCATGAGAGCAGGTATATTCGGGGCATCCGGTTCGTCAGAAGGCGAAGAGTGATGGAACAGATAGACGTAGTCGCCTTCTTTCTTGAACTCGGGCGAAACAGCGTGGCGTGCATCCATTGTGGTCACTCCGAAAGCGATAAGCGTAGGCGGTACGTGCAACTGCTCGAACGTGCCGCTCATCGAGTCTTTTCCCCCTATGGCAGGCAACCCTAATTCATACTGCATACGCAACGCTCCCAACAAGGCGGCAAGAGGCAGACCATACGTCTTCGGGTCGGAAGTCATGCGGCGGAAATACTCCTGGAAGGAGAAACGCATCTTATGCCAGTCGGCACCTGCCGCCACGGCTTTGCTGATAGCATCCACTACGGCATACTGTGCGCCATAGTAAGGATTACCTTGCAAGTCAGGACGATAGCCGTATGCCATCAACGAAGCGGTATGCGTTACGCCCGCAGTGGGCAGTTTTTGCAGCGACACCTGCGTTTCCGTCAGTTGGGTCTTTCCTCCAAAAGGCATGAGTACGGTACTTCTCCCTATGGTGGAATCGAACTGCTCTATCATTCCTTTCTGCAGCCGCACGTTAGGTCTGGACAATACCTGCAGGAAGAGTTCCTCTATAGAGGCGTCTTTTTGCGGCAAACGCCACCATTTGACCCGTTGCGGAACCCCGATAGTGGCTTTGGCAAAATGCTTGGCACCGGCACTGTCAATGAAGTCGCGACTCAGGTCACAAACCGTTTCGCCCTTGTAGAAGAGACGCATACGGCGTTTGCCGGTTACGTCAGCCACGTGGGTTACTTCGATATTGTCAGCCGCACAGAGTTCCATAAAACGTTCTTTGTCTTTGGCTTCAACTACTACAGCCATTCGTTCCTGACTCTCCGAGATAGCCAGTTCGGTCGGGTTAAGCCCCGCATATTTGACGGGCACACGATCCAAATAGATATCCAGACCGTCTGCCAGTTCGCCTATAGCCACACTCACACCGCCTGCTCCGAAGTCGTTGGACTTCTTGATAAGACGTGTCACTTCGGGACGACGGAAGAGCCGTTGCAGTTTTCTCTCCTCGGGAGCATTACCTTTCTGCACTTCGCTGCCGCATGTATCAAGCGAGCGTGCCGTATGTTCTTTGGAAGCACCCGTGGCACCCCCTATACCGTCTCTGCCGGTTCTGCCACCGAGCATCAGCACCACGTCGCCCGCCATCGGCTTCTCACGACGCACCTGCTCTGCCGGTACGGCTCCCACTACGGCTCCCACTTCCATACGCTTGGCTACGTAGCCGTCATCATAAATCTCCCTGACGTGGGTGGCTGCCAAACCTATCTGATTGCCGTAGGACGAATAGCCTTGTGCGGCTTTGCGGGAGATGACACGTTGGGGCAACTTGCCCTTCAGCGTCTCTGTGACGGGTTGCAGGATATTGCCGGCACCGGTTACGCGCATCGCCTGATAGACGTATGCCCGTCCCGACAGCGGGTCACGTATCGCGCCGCCAAGACATGTACTTGCACCGCCGAAAGGCTCAATCTCCGTAGGGTGATTATGCGTCTCATTCTTGAATTGCAACAGCCAGCGACTCGTCTTGCCGTCTTCGTCCACGTCCACATAAACGGAACAAGCATTGTTCTCATCGCTCACTTCCAAGTCGTCTAATTTGCCTTTCGCCTTCAGATAACGTGCACCGATGGTGGCTATATCCATCAGGCACACAGGTTTGTCATCGCGCCCTAACTCGTGGCGCATCTGACGGTACAGATTCAATGTCTGCTCTATATTCTCGCGACAATAAGAAGAAAGGATTCTTATATGCTCCAGATGTGTAGTAAAAGTGGTATGCCGGCAGTGGTCAGACCAATAAGTATCCAGTATGCGCAACTCTGTTTCCGTGGGCTCCCTGTCCTCTTTCCTGAAATATCGGATTACTTCGCGAAGGTCGTCTTCGTTCATTGCTAACCCCCATTCGCGGCAAAACCCTGACAACTGTTCGTCGGTCATCTGAGTGAAACCCGAAAGGCTTTTCATCTCGCTGACCGTGGCATCAAGGTCGTTGGACAAGTGATTAAGGTCTTTCTCGCGACATTCAACGGCATTGATATAATAGTGGCGAACGGCATCCAACTGCTTGTCCGTCACTGACTCGTCAAAGATAAGCAAGCGGCTGCTCTTTATTGCTATGTCCGCCGTCGGGTCAATGAGATGGACGCAATCAACGGCAGACGATGCGCGTTGGTCGAACTGACCCGGGAGATACTCAACTGCTAAATACCGGCAATGATTCAAATCTATCGTATCGCTCACCGTATCGGTTACCCGCTCGCCAAACACACCGTAACGGCTTGCTGCAAGCAACTCGTCCGTGAAACCGAACAGGTCATACACATTGACTAAACGCAACGAGGCAAGTCCTAACGACAGGTTCTCATTCAACTCACTCAACAGACTATCCGCTTCCACGCGAAAAGCCGGTTTCTTCTCTACAAAAATGCGATGAGCCTTCATACTCAAATTAAGGTTTTTATATAGTGGTTGACAGCACTTTCTGCGTTTGCTTCTGGCGGAAATCGAGCAACTGCTGTTTGAGTCCTTTATCCTGAAGAGCCAACATCTCGACGGCGAGCAGTGCGGCGTTTTTAGCCCCATTGATGGCAACGGTGGCTACGGGTATGCCCGACGGCATCTGCACGATGCTCAACAGCGAGTCCAATCCGTCCAATGTCTTGCTGCGCACGGGCACGCCTATAACGGGCAGCGTCGTAACACCGGCAATCACGCCCGCCAGATGGGCTGCTCCGCCGGCACCGGCTATGATGACGCTCAAACCGCGCTGTTCGGCATTTTCCGCCCATTCAATCAAGACGTGCGGAGCGCGGTGAGCACTGATAACGCGTTTTTCCACTTCTATTCCAAACTCCTCAAGAGTCTGTATGGCGGGTTCCATCACTTCATAATCGGACGTGGAACCCATTATAACTGCAACCTTCATTATCTCAACTATCAATTATCAATTAACAACTATTCTACTCCCACTCAATAGTGGCAGGCGGTTTGGACGATATGTCGTAGCAAACGCGGTTAACGCCCTGTACCTTATTGATTATCTCGTTCGACACTTTGGCAAGCACCTCGTAGGGAATGGGATAGAAATCGGCTGTCATAGCATCGGTGGACGTGACTGCCCGCAGTGCCACAGGGTTCTCGTAGGTACGTTCGTCACCCATTACGCCCACGCTTCTTACGGTGGATAACAACACCGCACCGGCTTGCCAAATCTTGTCGTACAAACCAGCTTCACGCAAATGGCGGATAAATATGGCGTCTGCCTGCTGCAATATATGCACTTTCTCACGGGTCACATCGCCCAATATGCGCACGGCTAATCCCGGTCCGGGGAAAGGATGTCTGCCTGTCAGGTGGTCGGGTACGCCCAATTCGCGCCCTACCCTTCTCACCTCGTCCTTGAACAGCCAGCGAAGCGGTTCGCACAGTTGCAGGTGCATATCTTTTGGCAGACCGCCTACATTATGATGACTCTTGATGGTCTTGCCGGTAATGTTCAGACTTTCAATCCGGTCGGGATAAATAGTACCTTGAGCTAACCAGCGTGCATCGCGTATCTTCTGTGCCTCGGCATTGAACACCTCCACGAAGTCGCGACCTATTATCTTACGTTTCTGTTCGGGGTCTGTTACGTCTTGCAGGTCGTCAAAGAACCGCTCCGAAGCGTCCACGCCTATCACGTTCAGGCCTAACGACGAGTAGTCGCGCATCACGTCTTCATACTCGTTCAGGCGAAGCATACCGTGGTCCACGAAGATGCAGGTCAGACGGTTGCCTATGGCTTTATGAAGCAGCACGGCAGCCACCGTTGAGTCCACACCGCCCGACAGACCTAAAATAACACGGTCCTGTCCCAACTGTTGTTGCAACTCGCTTACGGTCTGACTGACAAATGATGCGGCACTCCATTCGCCTCGGCTATGACATATATCTACCACAAAGTTATGCAGCAGTCGTCCTCCTATTGCACTGTGTACCACTTCCGGATGGAACTGCACGCCCCACACAGGCTCTTTTTCTGACCGGTAGGCGGCAAAACGCACGTTTTCAGTAGATGCTGACAAGCGGAAACCTTCCGGCAGCGAAGTGATGGTGTCGCCGTGGCTCATCCATACCTGTTCGCCTGCTTCTATCCCGCGCAGCAGAATGTCGGAACTGTCCACAGTTTGCAATATGGCGCGACCGTATTCGCGGGTGTCGGTCTTTTCCACCGTTCCGCCCCATTCATGACTCATCAACTGCGCACCGTAACAGATTCCTAACACGGGTTTCTTTCCCACAAACGCACTCAAATCCAAGCGGAAAGACTCTTTATCGTGCACCGAATACGGCGAACCTGACAGGATAACGCCTATCACGTCCTTGTCTTCTTGCGGATAGCGGTTGTAGGGCATCACTTCGCAGAACGTATTCAGCTCTCTGACGCGGCGGGCGATGAGCTGCGTGGTCTGCGAACCAAAGTCCAATATAATGATTTTCTGCATACTCATTCTCTTGTATAGTTAGGTGTCTCCGATGTGATAGTCACGTTGTGGGGGTGGCTTTCGGTTACGCCTGCGGCTGTGATACGCACGAACCGTGCCTGCTGCAACTCCTCAAGGTTATGTGCGCCGCAGTAACCCATACCGCTACGCAGACCGCCCATGAGTTGGTAGATGGTCTCGCTCACGCTGCCTTTATAGGGTACGCGACCTACTATTCCTTCAGGCACCAGTTTGCTTATTTCCTCTTCGCCTCCCTGGAAGTAGCGGTCCGCTGAACCGGCTTTCATGGCATCGATGGAGCCCATACCGCGATAGGACTTGAATTTGCGACCGTTGTATATGATGGTGTCTCCGGGGGCTTCTTCCGTGCCGGCGAACATAGAGCCGCACATCACGCAGTTGCCGCCTGCCGCCAATGCCTTTACCACATCGCCCGAATAGCGCAGACCGCCATCGGCTATGATTGGGACGTCAGTACCTTTGACGGCGGCAGCGCAGTCGAAGATGGCTGTTAGTTGGGGAACGCCCACACCGGCTATGATACGCGTCGTACATATTGAACCGGGGCCTATACCCACTTTCACGCCGTCCGCTCCGTTCTCCACAAGGTAACGTGTAGCTTCGGCGGTGGCCACATTGCCCACTACCACATCCAATTGCGGATACGCCTGCTTTATGCTATGCAGCGCATTGACGATGTTCTTTGAATGTCCGTGAGCCGAATCCAATACGACTGCATCCACTCCTTCGGTTACCAAGGCGGCGACACGCTCCATATAATCCGGCGTTATACCTACTCCGGCTGCCACGCGGAGTCTGCCTTGTGCATCTTTGCACGCACTGGGGAAGTCGCGCAGTTTGGTTATGTCTTTATAGGTAACCAGCCCCACTAACCTGCCCTCATTATCTACAATAGGCAGTTTCTCTATGCGGTGTTCCTGCAAGGTATTCAGGACATGTTCGTTGTCTATATCGGTGGTTGTTACCAATCCGCGGGAGGTCATCACGTCGGCTATCTTGCGCTGCATATCTTTCTGGAAGCGCAAGTCGCGGTTGGTCACTATACCTATAAGATAATGTTCGTTGTCTATTACGGGTATGCCGCCTATACGGTTCTCCTGCATCAGGCGAAGTGCATCGCCCACTGTCTGGTCCTTGGTTATGGTAATCGGGTCGTTTATCATCCCGTTCTCAGCACGCTTCACTTTCCTGACCTGTGCGGCTTGGGCGGCTATTGACATATTCTTATGTATCACGCCTATACCTCCTTCGCGGGCTATGGCTATTGCCATTTTTGCCTCCGTCACGGTATCCATAGCGGCGGACACTACCGGGATATTCAGTTCGATGTGGCGCGAAAAACGTCCGCGCAACGACACTTCGCGAGGCAGCACCTCCGAATAGGCGGGTACCAACAGGACATCGTCAAAGGTCAGGCCTTCCTGCATTATGCGACTTTCCATTCGTTCCATAGCGTGTGATATAATTAAAAAGTTGATATATAGTCAAAAAGCGCGCCAACGACCTATCGGACATTGACGTGTTCGGTGATTAACAATACAAGATAATTTCTAATCAATTCTCTCATATACCTGTTTAACGAGTGAGGTTCTCGGTGCGGGGTGCAAAAGTAGTGTGAAAATGGGCTTCGCACAAAAGCCTTTTACCTAAAAAATGAAATAATTCTTCGGTTTGCTTTCTCCACTTGGCAAATACGGTTTCAGAGTGTGACGGTATCCCCCTTGGCGGGTATGGACATATCGCGGAAGCCGTTTTCGTAGAGATGGTCTTTATAGGCTTCGGCGGCGTGCATCTCGCCGTGAACGATAAACGTATGTTTGAGTTTGGTTACGTCCACGCTCGAGGTCAGATAATCAATCATCTCCTTGTAGTCGCCGTGTCCCGAAAAGCCTTCGATGCGTGTTATTTGTGCCTTTATCTTGTGGTCGTAGCCGAAAATGCTTATCCATTTCTTGCTGGGGTCTTGTATGCGTGCTCCCAGCGAAGTGGGCGTGCAGTAGCCCACGATAAGGATGGTGCAGCGCGGGTCGGATATATGGTTAGCCACATGGTGTTTGATTCGTCCGGCTTCCATCATGCCCGATGCCGAGATGATGATGGCGGGGTCTTCGGAGTGGTTGAGGGCTTTGGAGTCGGCTAACTTGGTGATATAGTGCAGCGTATTGAAGCCGAACGGGTCGGGGTCGAACCGCATGGTGTCTCTTACTTCTTCGTTGAGTGTGTCGGCATACATACGGAACACGTGTGTAGCGTTCACCGACAAGGGCGAGTCCACATACACAGGTATGCGGGGAAGGCTGCCGTCGTTGTACAAACGGTTCAGTACATACACTATCTCCTGCGTTCTGCCTACCGAGAACGACGGTATTATCAGTTTGCCCTGCCGATGGACGCATGTATCATCCACTATACCGAGCAGTTCGTCTTCGGTCACCATCTGGTCGTCGTGCAGGCGGTCGCCGTATGTACTTTCGCATATCAGGTAGTCGCATTGAGGGAACGGTTCGGGCGAACAGAGTATATGGCTGTGCGGACGGCCTATATCGCCCGTGAAGGCTATACGTTTCTTCTCGCCGTTGTCGTCTATGGTCATATTGACGATGGCGGAGCCGAGCATGTGTCCCGAATTGATGAAAGTGAGCATCACGCCTTCGCACACGCGGAAGGGATGGTTATAATCCACTGTCACGAACAGCCGCATACAACGCTGAGCCTGATTGGCATCGTACAGAGGCGTTATCTTGGGCTGGTGGAGGCGGTCCATTTTCTTGTTATACCATTTCACGTCCTGCTCTTGTATGTATGCCGTATCGAGCAGCATCAGGGCGCAAAGGTCGCGGGTGGCGGGAGTGGATATAACCTCTCCGCGAAATCCTTGTCTGTACAGATAAGGTATCAGACCGCTATGGTCTATATGCGCGTGCGATAGGATAATGTAGTCTATACCGGCGGGGTCGAATCCGAGGTCGCGGTTCGCGGCATCTGTCTCCATGCCTTTGCCTTGATACATACCGCAATCCAGAAGAATGCGTTTGCCTGTCTGCGTAGTAATCAGATGTTTAGAGCCTGTCACTTCCTGTGCCGCTCCGAGAAATTGAATGGTCATAACTCTGAATATGATTCTAATTGATGGACTTACTTTGCGTTTTGCGCCGCAAAAGTAGTGATTTTTTTATTACTCTCCAAGAAAACTCAATAAAGTACGATTATTGTCTGCCTGAAATACGAATATTGTCTGCCTGAAGTACGATTATTGTCAGCCTGAAGTACGAATATCGTCTGCCTGAAGTACGAACATTGTCTGCCTGAAGTACGAATATTGTCTGCCTGAAGCACGAACATTGTATGCCCTTTGCACGAAGGCAGCAGCAAGCAAGCAATATTATGATATTATTATGCGATTATTATGTTATTATTATGTGATTATTATGTTTTCATTAAGTTTTTATACAGACTTTATACAGCTTTTATTATGTTCGTAAGCAAACCACACCGTAACCACACAATACCCTCACCATACCCACACTGTAACCACACTGTACCCTCACTGTAACCTCACTGTTTACTCTACCCAACCGAAGACTATAAGAAAAATTAAATCATTATTTATTTGGCAGTATAAAACATTTGGCTTATCTTTGCGGCGTTTTTAGAAGGCGGATGCGGTTTTTACCTTTCCGACCTGCCTGAAAACAGATAGATGCAGCATTGTATGGAACGATGATTTGTACAAGGCTGTGATTGTTTAACTTTTTATACTTTTTAAGTCATGTATTTGACCTCAGAAAAGAAGGCGGAACTCTTTGCACAGTATGGCAAAGACGCCAAGAACACCGGCTCGGCAGAGAGCCAGATTGCTTTATTCACTTTCCGTATTAACCACCTTACCGAGCACTTGAAAAAGAACCGCAAGGACTTCGGTACAGAGCGCGCTCTGACTGCGCTTGTAGGTAAACGTCGCCGTATGCTCGACTACCTCAAAGCAAAAGACATCGAACGCTATCGTGCCATCATCAAAGAACTTGGTATCCGCAAGTAAAAAGAAGTGTATGAAGCATTTTGCTGCAACCGCAAAAAAGAGTTACCTTGCCATCGCAACGGTGGCTCTTTTTTGCTTATTTCTAACTGCCTGCCGCTCACAGAAACAGGCAACCGTTCAACCCGAAGATAATCGTACTGCCTCTGCCGATACCCTTGTCAATCATTACCGTACTATGGATAACGACAAACTCTCTCCTACCCTCTCAATGGCTGAAATGACCGTCGGAATGTGGCAACTCTTGGATGACGGTCATACCAACGTATGGTTTTCTCCGTTGAGTCTGGCATTGGCGATGCGCACCGTGGCTGACGGAGCCAAAGGAGAGACACAAGAGCAGTTGCGCCGTGTCATTACCGACCTCGACATACAATCGTCCAACCAAATCAGCATTGCCGATGCGTTGTTCATTGACCCGTCAGTACCTCTGCAAGCCAACTATGTGGCACGCTGCAAGGCACGGGGAGCAGAGATGTACCAACAGACTATATCTGCCAAAAGAATCAATCAATGGGCAAGCGACCATACCAACAACAAAATCAACCATATATTAGATGACCCGATGCCCGCAAGCATCAAAATGGTCATTGCCAACGCCGTATATTTCTATGCCCAATGGGCTGACCCGTTCAACGAGCGTGGCACACGTGAAGACACTTTCTATCTCTCTTCTCGCGCACAAGAAGGAGAGCCGTATGTTATGGTACCTTTGATGCGCAAGTCCGACCATTTTTCGTATGCAAGGACCGATGATGCCCAAATTCTTACCCTGCCCTACGAAGAAGATGACAAAGGGCATCTGTTCGGTATGACCATCGTCCTTCCACGCGAAGGTCTGTCAGCAAGCGACCTGTTAGCACACCTTACTGCAGAACAATTAAACCACTGGTTCGATAAACAGTATTATGAACGTGTTATTCTGCGCGTTCCTAAAATCAAGATGTCGTACAACCGTTCATTGACTGACGACTTGAGAGCGATGGGCATAACCCTTCCTTTCACTCCCGCAGCCGACTTTAGCGGTATGAGTAATACGCCGCTTTGCATTGATATGGTCAAGCAATCGGCTTTTCTTGATATGAACGAGCGTGGAACGGAGGCAGCTGCAGTTACAGTGGCAACAATGAGACTCGGAGCGGCACCCCATCAGGAACCGCCTGTTAATATGACTGTCAACCGCCCTTATCTGCTTATGCTCCACGACCGTAAAAACCACATCCCCGTCTTCGTCGGCATTATCCACACCCCCAAACAATAAACGCCTAAACACCTAAACATCTAAACACCTAAACACCTAAACCCCCAAACTATAAACGCCTAAACACCTTAACATCTAAACACCTAAACGCCTAAACACCCAAACAATAAACGCCTAAACACCTTAACATCTAAACACCTTAACATCTAAACACCTTAACACCTTAACACCTTAACACCTTAACACCTTAACACCTTAACAGCTTAACAGCTTAACACCTTAACACCTAAACCATATGACTTACCACTACGAGCCGATGTTCCAACTCGGCAAAGACGAAACAGAATACTACCTGCTGACCAAAGACTACGTATCGGTTGGCGAGTTTGAAGGCAAACCTATTCTCAAGATTCAACCGGAAGGTCTGCGCCTTATGGCACAAGCCGCTTTCCATGATGTCAGTTTCATGCTCCGCCGCTCGCACAATGAGCAGGTAGCAAAGATTCTGCGTGACCCGGAAGCCAGCGACAACGACAAGTACGTGGCTCTCACTTTCCTTCGCAATGCCGAGATAGCCGCCAAAGGACAACTGCCTCTCTGCCAAGACACAGGAACAGCCATCATACACGGAGAGAAAGGCCAGCAGGTATGGACCGGCTTCAACGACGAGGAGGCATTGAGCCAGGGCGTTTATGACACCTACACCCAATGCAATCTGCGCTACTCGCAGAACGCACCGCTCACCATGTACGACGAGGTGAACACCAAATGCAACCTCCCCGCACAGATAGACCTTGAGGCTACCGAAGGCAATGAATACCGTTTCCTGTGCGTCACCAAAGGCGGTGGCAGTGCCAACAAGACCTATCTCTACCAGGAGACCAAGGCACGCATACAGAACGAAGGCACACTCATTCCTTTCCTCGTGGAGAAAATGAAAAGCCTCGGTACAGCTGCCTGCCCGCCTTACCATATAGCCATCGTCATTGGCGGTACTTCGGCTGAAAAGAACCTGCTTACCGTCAAACTTGCATCCACCCACTACTACGACACTCTGCCCACATCGGGCAACGAGTCGGGACGTGCCTTCCGTGACATCGAATTGGAGAAACGCCTGCTGCAGGAAGCCTACAAGATAGGATTAGGTGCACAGTTCGGCGGCAAGTATATGGCTCACGATGTACGTGTTGTACGTCTGCCACGTCACGGTGCCAGTTGCCCTATCGGATTGGGAGTCAGTTGTTCTGCCGACAGGAATATCAAATGCAAAATCAACCAGGACGGTATCTGGATTGAGAAGATGGACAGCAACCCGGGAGAACTCATTCCGCAGGAACTGCGTCAGGCAGGAGAAGGAGGTGCTGTACAAGTGGATCTGAACCAACCGATGAGTGATGTATGCGCACTCCTGAGCCAATACCCCATCGGCACACGTCTCAGCCTCAACGGCACAATCATTGTGGGACGCGATATAGCCCACGCTAAAATAAAGGCACGCTTGGATGCAGGCGAACCCATGCCCGACTACCTGAAAGAGCATCCCATTTATTATGCAGGTCCTGCCAAGACGCCTGCAGGTATGGCTTGCGGCAGTATGGGACCCACCACTGCAGGACGAATGGACCCCTACGTCAACGAGTTCCAAGACCACGGAGGCTCACTCATTATGTTAGCCAAAGGCAACCGCAGCCAGGACGTTACAGATGCATGCCGTAAACACGGAGGCTTCTACCTCGGTTCTATCGGCGGTCCGGCTGCCATTCTTGCACAAGAGAACATACGCTCTATCGAATGTGTCGAGTATCCCGAATTGGGTATGGAAGCCATCTGGAAGATAGAAGTGCAGAACTTCCCCGCATTCATACTGGTGGATGACAAGGGTAACGACTTCTTCAAGCAACTCAAACCCTGCACAGGTTGTAAAATACTTTCGTAATGGTGGACAACAAACCCACATTCTGGCAGCGAATCACGCGTAAGTATCGGCTTGCTATCACCGACGACCATTCCTTACGTCCCGTATGGGCTGTAAGAGGCAACTGGCTGATTGTACTGCTGTTTCTCATAGGGATGTTCCTGCTGACACTCGTTGTGATGTCCGCTATTATTATCTACTCTCCTGCACGCAATCTGTTGCCGGGCTATAGAGAAGATGTCAGACAGCATTTGGTGGAGCAGTCTGCCCGTGTGGACTCGCTCACACAGACACTTGTTCTTCAGCAGCAGTACCTGCAAATGCTCAAGCAGGTGGTGGCAGGCGAAGCACAGACTGACACCATACAGCCCTTGGACTCCGTGCAGATAGTGATGCGCGAGCAACTGCTTGAAGCCAAGAATGCCGCCACGGAAGAGTTTGTTGCACAATACGAAGAGAAAGAGAGCGAACGATTCCAGCTCTTTGACATTCAGTCCGCAGCACCTGTCTATACGCTTTTCAGACCTTTGGAGGGTGTTGTCATTGAGCATTATAATGCAGAGCAGAACCACCCGTACATCACGTTACGCACTGCTCTCGATGCACCTCTTACTGCCGTCCTTTCCGGAGTAGTGGTCTTTACCAATTATGACCTTGACAACACCTACTCTATCATCGTGCAGCACGATGCCTACCTCACTGTCTATCGGCACGCGTCAGCCCTGCTCAAACAGGTAGGAGATGTCATACAGGCAGGAGGAACACTCGGTATGGCTACGTCTGCCAACGACATCGCTTTCTACCTCTGGCACGACGGCCAATGTATCAACCCCGAAGAACTCATTGCCTTTTAATATGAGTAAACAATTAGCCATCTTAGGCAGCACAGGTTCCATAGGCACACAGACATTGGACATCGTAAGGCAGTATCCCGACCGTTACAGTGTCTATGCCTTGACAGCCAATACAAGTATCGACCTTCTTGTCAGGCAGGCACGCGAGTTTCGCCCCGCTGCCGTCTGTATAGCCGACGAGACATACTACCCGCAACTACTGGACGCACTCGCCGACACCGACATCAAAGTATGGGCTGGTTCTCAGAGTATTGAGCATATCGTTCAGGCAGGCGAAGTGGATATAGTGGTTGCTGCTATGGTGGGCTTCGCAGGCTTGCGGCCTACGATTGCTGCCATTGAGGCAGGTAAGACTATAGCCCTTGCCAACAAGGAAACACTCGTGGTGGCAGGGGCTGTTATGCAAGATTCGGCACTGCGTTATCACGCCCCTATCCTGCCCGTTGATAGTGAACACTCGGCTATCTTTCAGTCCATAGTAGGGGAAAACGCCGAATCCATTGAGAAGATTCTGCTTACTGCCAGCGGAGGACCGTTCCGCACATTCACCAAAGAGCAACTGCTGTCTGTCACCGCTGAACAGGCACTCCGTCATCCCAACTGGCAGATGGGGGCGAAAATAACCATCGACTCTGCTACGATGATGAACAAGGGCTTTGAGGTGATTGAGGCGAAGTGGCTGTTCGGCGTGCAGTACGATCAGATAGAAGTATTGGTTCACCCGCAGTCCATCGTCCATTCTGCGGTGCAGTTCCGTGACGGAGCCGTGAAAGCGCAATTAGGTACACCCGATATGCGGCTGCCTATCCTCTATGCCTTGTCTTACCCGGAACGGCTGCCAAGCACGCTCCCTCGTATAGACTGGCGAACTATTCGCTCCCTTGACTTCGAGCAGGCGGATACGGAACGGTTCCCATGTCTTCAGTTGGCGTACGATGCCATAGCCAAAGGCGGCAATATGCCTTGCTTGCTGAACGCTGCCAACGAAGTGGCTAACCTCGCTTTCCGCGAAGGACGCTGCACGTTTATGGATATACCCGAAGTGATTGACCAAACCATGCACAAGGCGGTATTCCTTCACGAGCCTTCTCTTGACGACCTCTTCGAGTCCGACAATGAAGCACGTCGTATTGCCTCGTCAATGGTGGGTTAATACGACTTCAACACCAGAAAACGATTCTCCCGATGATCTGTTGCTGCTCCGCTCCCTGCCGTCAGGGAAAGCCACCACAGCCAAACTGATTGTTATTCCGAATTAGCAGCGGTTATATTGTTGAACTTTCCGCTACCCTTGCGCTACCTTTGCGCTACCCTTGGGCTATCTTTGGGCGAACATCTCCTATTCAGCCTCTTCTTGAAGTAACCTCGCGCTCGTACTGCTCTATTTCGGGGATGATTTCCATTCCGACAGGCACATTCTCGCGGACACAGAACTCATCATAAACAGCCGCCCACGGAAGCGATTTCTGCTCTTCCAAGACTGCAAGTTTCTGGAATCCCCGTCCGGCATTTTCGTGTTCACGAATGGTATTGACGGGTTCGAGCAAGGCACGCGTCATACAACGCTGCGCAGCACGCGAACCGATAACGTATGCCCCGATGCGGTTGATACTGCCGTCGAAATAGTCTAACCCGTAATGCACGCGGTTGAGTGCACCGGCACGCACAATCTCTTGGAAGAGTTCCAGAGTCGGGTCGTCCATAAGCGTTACATGGTCGCTGTCCCAACGAACAGGGCGCGATACGTGCAGCATCAGTTCGGGCACAAACAGAAGCATAGAAGATACCTTGTCCGCTACACTCTCAGTAGGATGGAAATGACCCGTGTCAAGGGTAATCATCACGTTGTTGCGGGAAGCGTATGCGGTATAGAAATCGTTGCTGCCGACGGTCATCGTTTCTAACCCGATACCGAAGAGTTTGCTCTCTAATGAGGTCTTCTCCCATTTGTACTGCTTGGTCAGAATCTTGTCGAGCGAGTCTTTGAGCAACGAGCGATAGAGGTAACGGTTCACCGTAAAGTCCTTACTGCCGTCGTGAATCCAGATGTTGATGCAGCACGGGTCTTGCTGGTACTTGCCTATCTCGTTGGCAATATCGCGGCAGCGGATAGTGTGCTCTATCCAGAAACTGCGTATCTCCTCGTCGGGATTGGCAAGCGTAAGGCTGCCGGACTTGGGATGAGAGAAGGATGTAGAGTTGAAGTCAAGTTTGGTATCGTGCTCCGATGCCCATTGCAACCACCCTTTGAACAGGTCGATGGTGCACTCGTTGCGGTCCACAAACTTGCCGTTGAACTCGCCGTATATCTCATGGAGGTTCAGACGGTGGCTGCCCGGAATGAGGGACTTGGCTTTGAGTATATCCTGCCGCAGTTCGTCTATATTGCGAGCCTTGCCGGGATAGTTGCCTGTGGACTGAATGCCTCCCGATAGGGCGTTCTGTGCAGGCTCAAAGCCCGTCACGTCATCCGCCTGCCAGCAGTGCATCGAGAGGTGGAAATTGCGCAGGGTGTCAATCACTTGTTCGGTATCAATGCCCAATTCGGCATAACGCTCCTTGGCAATAGCATAGGCAGCGTGAGTGGTAAGTGTACGTATCATAATGAAAGATATTTAGTTCCTTTGGATGAGAATGTTGCCGAGTGCGGTCGCTTCGGTGGAGCCGACTACAACCGGCACTCCGACGGCTTGTTCGGTCAGGCGGTTAAGGTAGGTATTGCGTGCGCCGCCGCCAATGATACAGAGCCGCTCAATGCGCCACGGCACAAGTTGCTGCAACATACGGAAGACCTCGCCGTAACGCTGCGCTAAACTGTGGTAGATAGTCCATACTGTCAGTTCGTCAGATACATTATCGCTTGACATGGTTCGCCGTACTTCGGTGAGCATGGATGCAGGATTGGCGAAACGCGGGTCATCGGGGTTGAAGAGCGACGGCTGTTCCAACTCAC
>CADAAF010000025.1 GCA_902785805.1 uncultured Bacteroidales bacterium
TTTGCCGTTGCGGCCGTCGCGGCCGGCCTCGCGCTTGCCGTGGGGCTGGGCGGCTACGCCTACGCAAGCGGCCAGTTGGTGAGCGTGGACGAAGAGACATTCACGGTGGATGCCGAGGAGACCCTGACGTTCCGGTACGACGAAGTCAAACAGACCGTGTATAACATATCCTTTTGAGGACACACAGAAAAAGACTTCCACAAAAAGAAACAATAACGAAAATCCCATACAAAAATGGCCAAAAAACAAGAGTCAATCAACCTGATTGACATTTTTTCAGAGTTTAAGACACTCAATAAGATTGACCGTAAGACATTCATCAACGTATTGGAGGACTCATTCCGTTCGGTGATAGCCAAGGTTTACGGTTCGGATGCTCATTACGACGTGATTATCAACCCTGACAAAGGCGACTTGGAGATTTATCACAACCGCCTTATTATGGAGGACGATGACGTAGCAAACGAGCAGACGCAGATTTCGCTGACCGATGCCCGCAAATTGGACGAAGAAGCGGAAGTGGGCGAAGAGATTACCGAGAAAGTTGATTTCTCATCGTTTGGCAGACGAATGATTCTGAACCTTCGCCAGACCCTGTCATCAAAGATTCTGGAACTGAAGAAAGAGAACGTCTATCTGCGTTATTCGGGTATGCTGGGTCAGATAGTGACGGGCGAATTGGAGCAGGTATGGAAGAAAGAGATGACCATCAAGGACGAAGAGGGCGTTGACCTGTACCTTCCCAAACAGAACCAGATTCCGACCGACTACTACCGCAAAGGCGATGTGGTCAAAGCCATCGTAGCCCAAGTAGAGAACAAGAACCAGAATCCGAAGGTTATCCTGTCGCGTACCAGTCCTCTGTTCCTGCAACGTCTTTTTGAGCAGGAGGTTCCTGAAGTTCACGACGGTCTGATAGCCATCAAGAACATAGCCCGTATTCCGGGGGAGCGAGCCAAAGTGGCAGTAGAGAGTTTCAACGACCGCATTGACCCCGTCGGTGCCTGCGTAGGTATCAAGGGTGCACGTATTCACGGTATCGTTCGCGAACTGCGGAACGAGAACATCGACGTAATCAACTATACGTCCAATACCCAACTCTATATCCAGCGCGCGCTTGCCCCCGCGAAGATTTCGTCAATGACCATCAACGAAGAGGAGAAGAAAGCCGACATCTACCTGAAACCTGACGAGGTAAGTCTTGCTATCGGTAAGGGCGGCTTCAACATCAAACTCGCCAGTATGCTGACCGGCTACCAGATAGACGTGTACCGTGAGATGGACGATTCGGATGCTGAAGACATCTATTTGGACGAGTTCAACGATGAAATCGACCAATGGGTAATTGATTCGCTGAAGAGCATCGGATTAGATACTGCCAAAGCCGTTCTGGCTTTGCCTAAAGAAGAACTCAAGCAACGCGTGGACTTGGAAGACGAGACCGTTGACGAACTCTACCGCGTGCTTGCAGAAGAGTTTGAAGAGTAAGACAAAGTAATAACGAAGTAACACATACACTATGGCACAGAAACTGATTAAGGCTTGTAAAGAACTGAATATCGGGATGGCGACCGCCATCGAATTTTTCCAGAAGCAAGGCAAGAGCGTTGCAGCCGACCCCAACACGCGTATTGACGACGACTTGTATATGCTTCTTGTCCAAGCGTTCAACAAGGATATGGCTATCAAGTTAGCCGCCGACCGTCAGGCTCAGGAGCGTCAGGAGCGCGAGCTGAACAGGAGTGTGTCCATAGAAGATGCTCATAAGGAGGAGGTAGAACGGGCGCGCCGTGAGGCAGAGGAGATGCGTCAGAAAGCAGAGACGGAGAAGAAAGCCGCCGAGCAGGCACGCATAGAAGCAGAAGAGCAGGCTCGCAAAAAAGAGGCAGAGGAACGTGCACGCCGTGAAGCAGAAGAGCAAGCACGCAAAGAGGCGGAAGAACGTGCTCGCCGTGAAGCAGAAGAACAAGCAAAAGCCCAGGAAGAAGCACGCAAAAAAGCCGAAGAAGAGCAAAGGACTAAAGCAGACAGCAACAGCCGGAATTCACTCTTCGCCCCCAACCCGCTCCTATCCAACCCAAAGTGGTAGGCAAGATAGACCTTGACAGTCTCAACCAAGCTACACGTCCCGCCAAGAAATCAAAGGACGAGAAGAAGAAAGAGCGCGAAGAACGTATGCATGCCCAAAACGGCGGCACCGGCGGCAAACGCAAACGTGAACGCATCCAGCAGAACAAAGTGGATGTCAACGATATCCGTAACCAGAAAGGCAACAAGACCAAACAGAACAAACGTCCCGTCAAGGTAGAAGTGGACGATGAAGAGGTACAACGCCAGATAAAAGAGACTCTCAACCGTCTTCAAAGCCAGAAAGGCAAGACGCTAACCAGCAAACATAAACGCGACCGCCGCCAACTGGAACGCGAAAAGATGGCGGAAGAAAGAGCCGAAGAACAGGCACAATCCAAAGTTCTAAAACTGACCGAGTTCGTTACGGCGAACGACCTTGCAGTGATGATGAACGTGCCTGTAACCAAAGTAATAGGTACGTGTATGACTCTCGGAATGATGGTGAGCATCAACCAGCGATTAGATGCCGAGACCATCAATATAGTGGCAGAAGAATTCGGCTTCAGCACTGAATATGTGGATGCGAAGGTGGTTGAAGACCTGCACGCCGATGACGAAGAATATGGCGAGGAGGATATGGAAGAACGCTGCCCGATTATCACAGTAATGGGTCACGTGGACCACGGTAAGACATCGCTGTTGGACCACATCCGCAACACAAACGTGATAGCCGGTGAGGCAGGCGGTATAACACAACATATAGGTGCGTACAACGTCCGTCTGAAGAACGGCAAGCACCTCACTTTCCTTGACACGCCGGGTCACGAGGCATTCACGGCGATGCGTGCCCGTGGTGCGAAAGTGACGGATATAGCCATCATCATAGTTGCCGCTGACGACGGTGTGATGCCGCAGACTCGCGAAGCCATCTCGCACGCGCAGGCAGCAGGCGTACCGATGATTTTCGCAATCAACAAGTGCGACAAACCCGGTGCCAATCCCGAAAAGATAAAAGAAGAGCTGGCAAACATGAACCTGCTCGTAGAAGAATGGGGCGGCAAGTACCAAAGCCAGGACATCAGCGCCAAGAAAGGTACGGGTGTGTTTGAGTTGTTGGAGAAAGTGCTGTTAGAGGCTGAGTTGTTAGACTTGAAAGCCAATCCCAAACGCAGGGCTAAGGGCAGTATCATCGAGTCGTCTCTCGACAAAGGTCGCGGCTTCGTTTCGACCGTATTGGTCAGCGACGGAACGTTGCACGTAGGCGATGTGGTGCTTGCAGGTTCGTACCACGGCAAGGTAAAAGCCATGTTTAACGAGCGTGGACAAAACATCGAACGCGCCCTGCCAGGCGAACCGGCAGTTATCTTAGGTCTGAACGGTGCACCAACCGCAGGCGACGAGTTCAATGTGATGCCTACCGAACAGGAAGCCCGCCAGATAGCCTCCAAGCGCGAACAACTGCAACGCGAGATGTCCATCCGCACGAAGAAACATATCGGATTGGAAGAGATAGGCCGCCGCTTGGCAATAGGCGACTTCAAGGAACTGAACCTCATCGTCAAAGCCGACGTGGACGGTTCGGTAGAAGCATTGAGCGATTCGCTCATCAAACTCTCTACAGAGAACATCCAAGTGAACGTTATCCACAAAGGCGTGGGTGCCATCTCCGACTCGGATATCCTTCTGGCGGAAGCATCGGATGCTATCATTATCGGCTTCAACGTGCGCGCCACAGCAACAGCCCGCAAGATGGCTGAGACAGCCGAAGTGGATGTACGCGTCTATAACGTCATTTACGACGCCATCGAAGAAGTCAAATCGGCAATGGAAGGTATGCTCTCGCCGGAAATCAAAGAGAATGTCACCGCCACGCTCGAAGTACTGCAAACATTCCATATCTCGAAAGTGGGAACGATTGCAGGTTGCGTAGTGCGTGAAGGCAAGATCAAGCGTCAGAACAAAGTGCGCGTCATTCGTGACGGCATCGTTATCTTCACTGGCGACCTCGCCTCCCTCAAACACGGCAAGGACGACGTGAAAGAGATGGGTGTCAACCAGGAATGCGGTGTAAGCATCCGCTCCTATAACGACCTTGTGGAAGGCGACCTGTTGGAAAGCTTCGAGCAAGTGGAAGTGGCTAAAAAATTAGAGTAAACGTATGAACAGACTGGCACTGGTAGGAAGACCTAACGTTGGCAAATCGACTCTTTTCAACCGTTTGACCCGAAGCCGTCGAGCCATCGTGACCGATGAAGCGGGCACCACACGTGACCGCCAGTACGGTCACTGCGAATGGTGCGGGCGCGAGTTCTCCGTCATAGACACAGGCGGCTGGGTGCTCGACTCGGACGATATATTTGAGGGTGAGATTAACCGTCAGGTGCAACTCGCCATCGAAGAGGCGGACGTGGTACTGCTATTAGTGGACGTTAACGAGGGCGTAACCCGTTTCGATATGGAAGTGGCGCACCTATTGCGTCAGTCGGGCAAGCCGTGCGTATTGGCGGTCAATAAGGTGGACTCTTTCGACCAGCAATACGGTGCACCCGAGTTCTATAAATTAGGTTTGGGCGAGCCGTTCATCGTCAGTGCCGAAAACGGATTGGGTACGGGTGATCTGTTGGACGAGATATGCTCCCGCTTCAAGAAAGACGAGAACGGCGATGAGCCTGATGACCTGCCGCGTTTTGCCATAGTAGGCAGACCCAATGCCGGCAAGAGCAGCATCCTCAACGCTTTCATAGGCGAAGAACGTACCATCGTCACCGACCGACCCGGCACGACACGCGACAGCATATACACACGCTACAACAAATTCGGAAAAGAGTTCTATTTGGTGGACACTGCCGGCATACGCAAGAAAGCCAAAGTGAACGAAGACCTTGAATACTACTCGGTTGTACGTTCCATTCGAGCCATAGAGAACTCGGACGTATGTATTCTTATGATAGATGCCACACGCGGCATTGAGGCACAAGACCTCAACATCTATTCCCTGATACAGAAGAACAAGAAAGGAATGGTAGTGTGCGTCAACAAATGGGATTTGATAGAGGACAAGACGAATAAAGACATCAAAGCCTACGAGCAGGCTATCCGCTCGCGTATGGCTCCCTTCACCGATTTCCCTATCATCTTCACGTCCGCCACCACCAAGCAACGTATCTACAAAGTAATGGAGACGGCTCTGCACGTATATGAGAACAAGCAACGCAAAGTTGCTACCGCCCAACTCAACGAACGTTTCCTACCGCTGATAGAGAACTATCCGCCGCCCGCCACCAAAGGCAAATATATCAAAATCAAATACTGCACGCAACTGCCCAATACGCAAGTACCCACATTCGTATTCTTCGCCAATTTGCCGCAGTACGTCAAAGAGCCATACCGCCGCTTCTTGGAGAACAAACTGCGCGAATGGTGGGACTTCAGCGGCACGCCCGTACAAATCTTTATCCGAGCCAAGTGAACAGCATGATAATACATTGAAAATAACAGGTTTTACATATTACGAAGGTCAATACCGAATGGCGATGAAGAGCGATTCGTCGCTACTCAACCAAGGCAAACCGTTCTTTCTTCCTGACTTGAGTGAAGACATACGCCAATGTCCTTGTGTAGTGGTGCGTATCGGGCGTTTAGGTCGGTCGATTGAACCGCGATTTGCCGACCGATACTACGATGCGATGGCTTATGGCATTGATTTTCGTGCCAACGACCTGCTTCAGCAAGGTCAGATGACAGAAGGTATGGCTTTTGACGGGGCATTGTGTGTCGGTGAATGGTTGCAGCCTGATGCGTTCAAGTCGTTGTCCGATATGCTGCCTGTCATTGAGCAAGTTTTCCCTATTGACGATGCCATCACTCAAATCAGCCGCGTAATGACCCTGCGGATGGGCGACCTGCTCTACATAGACCTGCCGGAAGAAGCACAAACGGTACAAAGAGAAGACATCATCAGCCGCTATCATAACGAACAACCCCTACTCTACTGCCGTATTAAATGAAACGCCTGCTCACATACATATTGCTGCTTACTACTTTGACGGCAATGGCGCGTCCGGCGACATTCTACGCCGACAAGTCGCTCCTGAGCGAGGGTAACATAGTGCGCATCCGCGTGAGCGAATCAGGCATCTACCGCCTCACATATGAGCAGATAGCCGAATGGGGGTTACGTCCCGAACGTGTCAGCATCCTCGGCTACGGCGGCGCACTCCTGCCGCAAGACTTTACGCAACCACGTATTGATGACCTTTGTCCCGTTGCCTTCTATATGAACAAAGGTGCAGACAACCAATTTGGCAAGGGTGACTATATACTCTTCTACGGACAAGGTTCAGTGGCTTGGATGTATAGCGGCGGCTACTTTACCCATACACGCAACCACTGCTCCGATTACGGCTATTATTTCCTGTCGGATGCCGAAGGACTGCAACACCTGATGCCCTTGGCAGAAGAAGTTGTCGGCACAGTTCAACACACTGTAACCACCTACAACGCCTGCGTACTGCATGAGCAGGACATTGTGAATCTCGTGGACCGCAAGAAAGGTCTGACCGGAGGCGGACGCGAGTTCTATGGCGAGGATATACTTTCCGGCCAGTCTCGTACATTCACGCTTGACTTGCCCAGTGCCGTAGCCGACCAGCCGATGTCGTGCCACGTGGCAGCAGCCTCCACCGGCGCAGGGAATGCCACGCTGACCATCGCTTGCGCAGGCACACAAACCGACATACCATTCGGAACTATTGAGACTGCCGACAACTATACATTCGCTCTTGCTGGCAATAAAAGACTGAACAATATACCTGCGCAAGTCATACCGCGCATCACCCTATCGTACGAGAGCCAGATAGCCTCCGACTACGGCTATGTGAACTACATCGAACTGAATGCCGAGTGCGAACTGACCTTGACTGATAACGCATTGTTCTTCCGCCAAACGGCCTATTATGACGAAAACAACCTGTCACGCTACTGTCTGAGCGGTGCAGACGCTTATACCGAGATATGGGATATCACCCATCTTGACGATATACGCCGCGTGCCTGCCACGTTGAGCCACGACACACTCTACTTTACAGGTGACAACACGCGACTGACGCAGTACGTAGCCGTCCGTACCCATGCCAACCACAGCCTTACACCTACGTACATAGAGAAAGTACCTAATCAGAACCTGCACGCACTGCGGGACATAGACTACGTGATTATCACGCCCGCCGCTTTCCGCCAAGAGGCACTCCGCCTCGCGAAAGCGCACGAACGGTATGACGGTCTGACCTACGCCGTAGTGACCGACCAAGAGGTCTATAACGAGTTTTCGAGCAGCACACCCGACGTGTCCGCCTACAGATGGCTGATGAAAATGCTATACGACTGCGCCTCCTCGGTAGAGACGCGCCCAAAGAGTCTGCTGCTCTTTGGAGACGGAACGTTTGACAACCGCCAACTGCTCCCTCAGTCAGGCAAGAATATACTTCTTACCTACCAAGCCGTCAATTCCACCGTAGAAACGAAAGCATACGCTTCAGATGACTACTTCACCTTCTTGGAAGACGAAGACGGAGTGGTAGGTTCGTACTTCTCAGACCCTGTCGGCGTGATGCGTATAGGCGTGGGGCGTCTGCCCATATCCACCGTGGAGCAAGCTAGGCAAGTAGTGGACAAACTGATTACATACATAGAGGATACGTATCGAGGAAAATGGAAGCAGCAACTGCTTTTCCTTGCCGATGACGGCGACAACAACCAGCATACTTCCATTTGCGACCTCGCAGCAGAGACAGTGGTGAACAAGGCTCCTGACTTTATAGTAAACAAAATATATCTGGATGCCTATACGCAGGAGAAAACCGCATCGGGCGAGTCATACCCGATAGCCTACAACCGCTTTACCAACCTAATGCGTCAAGGCGTACTCTTTATGGACTACTGCGGGCATGGCAGCGTGAACAATATCACCAACGAGATGTTTCTGACCAAGTCGGACATCGAACGTATGACCAACCGCAACCAAGCGTTCTGGATGCTCGCCACCTGCGGTTTTGCGCACTTCGACCAGCAGGCACTATCCGCCGCTGAATTGGCAGTACTTAACCCCAACGGCGGTGCCATTGCCGTTATGTCGGCTTGCCGAACCGTTTATACCAACGAGAACAGCCATATCAACCGTTTTCTATGCGACACACTTTTCGGACATTCAGACAATTATTCGTACACCACCTCTATCGGTGAGGCGGCACGCATCGCCAAAAACAGATGCGGAAAGACGAGTGAGAACAAGATGTCTTACATTTTGTTCGGAGATCCGGCTCTGCGCCTCAATTATCCTACTTCCTACGATGTAGTTACCTCCACAACATCGGATACACTACGCGCTCTTGATGAGGTAACACTCAACGGATATATACGCAATGCAGAAGGCGATACTGCCACTGCGTTCAACGGCTCGCTACACATATCCGTATATGACAAGCAACAACAAATCACCACACGCGACAACGATGCTGTCAGTAGCGGTCTGACACCTATTCCTTGTACGTATAAAGACTACCCCAACCTGCTCTTCGTCGGCAAGACAGAAGTGCAATATGGTTTATTCAGACTCACGTTCCGTATGCCCAAAGACATACGCTACAACTTCGACTCCGGACGTATCGTATATTACGCCATTGACTCGCTCACGCAGGAAGAAGGGATAGGTCATACCCATTCGTTCGTCATAGGCGGCAGTTCGCCACAAGCAGCCCTGCTGAACGACACCACCGGTCCCGATCTTCGTATCTATATGGATAACCCCGCTTTCACAGACGGAAGCCAGACAAGCGAATATCCGCATTTCTTCGCCGACATCTATGACGAGAACGGAATTAACGCAGTAGGAAGCGGCATCGGACATGACCTGATGCTCGTTCTTGACAACGACAACGCACTCACCTATAATCTCAATGACTATTTCAGCACCCACGGCGACTACCGGCAAGGGCAGGTCAGCTATGCTTTCTCCGAGCTGAAAGAAGGACCGCACAACCTGCTGTTCCGCGCTTGGGACTTGCTCAACAACTCGTCCACCGCCTCACTCCGGTTCACTGTCGTCAAAGGGCTGCAGACACAACTGTTCTCCGTCACGGCATATCCGAATCCGTGTCCGGCAGGTATGCCCTTCCATATCCGAATTGCCGCTGACCGACCCGACGAACTGCTGCAAACCACACTCTCTATCTACGATTTGAGCGGCGGACTGGTTTACCAGACTTCGTTCAACGGCGAACGAACCATAACCCTCACACCTTCACAAACCAATATGCACCACGGAATATATATATATCGCATACAATGTCAAACAGCTACATCAAGCTCTTCCGTTGCAGTCGGAAAACTGATTGTGCAATAAAATTCTCTTTATGCCTATGAAGCATATCGCAAATAACTAATTTTATACTTTAAACGAAATAACCAAAAACAACCTAAAATACTTATGAAAAAACACATTTTGCTTGTTGTAGCAGTTGCTACACTCTCCGTCTCTTCGTGGGCGCAAATTCCAGAAGATTACACTAACCCCATTATCACGGCTATGCCGTCGCTAACCATTGCGCCGGATGCAACATCTGCCGGTATGGGTGATGTAGGTACGGCAACCCGCCCCGATATGAACTCCCAACACTGGAACGCAGCCAAATACGCTTTCATTGACGAACGCGGAGGTATAACGGCATCGTACACCCCGTGGTTGCGCTCGCTCGTAGGCGACATTGACCTCGCATATCTATCCGGCTTTTATCGCTTTGACGAATTGCAAGCCATTTCCGCCGGGTTCACATACTTTTCTATGGGCAAAGTAGGTTTGATAGACAATACAGGAAATATGTTCCAAGAGGCTCACCCTAACGAATGGGCTCTCGACATCGCTTATTCGCGCAAACTGCATGAGTACGTAAGTATGGCTGCTACTCTACGCTTCCTCTATAGCGACCTGAATAACGGAGCGAACGCCCCTGTGAGCAACGGCGGTATTGAGATGTATCCGGCATGGACAATGGCAGCTGACATCTCTCTTTACTATCGTCAGCCCATTGAGTTGCCTTTCGGTACCAGTTACTTCGCTCTCGGTACGAACATCAGCAACCTCGGCGGTAAGATGTCCTATGACAAAGGAGACCACCAGAACTTCATACCCGCCAACTGGCGTACCGGTGTCAGCTATGAGTTGCCTTTCGACAATTACAACCGCCTGACTGCCACTATAGAAGCCAATAAGATGCTCGTTCCTGCCAGCAAAGGCTCCAAATTCTACGATGAGACAAAAGGTACATACTCCGATTGGTTTTCTGAAGAGCCTTCGCCACGAAGCTGGTTCCGCTCATTTGCAGATGCTCCTTATGGTTTCAGAGAGGAATGGGACGAATTACAATGGGGTGTAGGCTTGGAGTATAGTTACGACCGCAAGTTCTTTGGTCGCGTAGGTTACAGCCACGAAGCCAAGTACAAAGGCAACCGCCGCTATTTCACCCTCGGTGCCGGCTTCAAACTCAGTATCGTTCGTTTGGATATCAGCTATTGCATTGCTACTGCTAACACCAACCCGCTGAACAACACGATGCGTTTCACCCTCGGTTTCGACCTCTACGGCATCAAAGACCTCATTAAGAACTAATGATGCGCATTGGTTTCGGCTATGACGTTCATGCTTTTGCCCCCGACCGCGAATTGTGGTTAGGGGGCATTCGCATCCCTCATACGCAAGGTCTGATGGGTCATTCGGATGCCGACGTGCTGATTCACGCACTATGCGATGCCCTTTTAGGTGCCGCCGCCATGCGCGACATCGGCTACCATTTCCCCGACACGAAAGGCAATGAATACGAGGGGATAGACTCCAAGATTCTACTTCGCCGCGTGATGCAGATGCTACATGAAAAGGGATACGAGTTAGGCAACTGCGACTGCACTATCTGCGCCCAGCAACCCAAACTTGCACCCTATATTGAACCAATGCGCCAATGCCTGAGTGACGTGATGGGTGTGAGCGTGAATCAAGTAAGCGTGAAAGCCACCACAACCGAACACCTCGGCTTTGTCGGACGCGAAGAAGGCATAGCCGCACAAGCTGTTGTACTGATTACTGACTGACAATTGACTAACAATTCCCCACACCATCTAAAAAGCGACTACCTATGAAACGACTTATACCGATTTGGCTGTGCAGTATGATATGCACGTTCAACCTTTTCGCACAAGCCTATGTCCCGACTTCATACAGTCGCGATACACTCGTTGTCAGTGAAGATTCTATCATTATTGTGATAACTGCCTGTGCCCCTATCTGCTCCTCTATAGTCATCATTGAAGACGCACAAGGCGATGAAACAGGCGAGATTCATTCTCCCATGCCCGATGCCGTCTTCCCCGAAGCGTACATTGAGAACGACAGCATCAAATGGCGGGACAATACCTACCTCATATTGGACGAGGACGAGAAACGCTGGAAAGCCGAACAACAAAAATGCAAAGAGACAAATCCGAAACAGTAGCAAGCCGCCCTATCTACCTGATAGGCTATATGGCGGCAGGCAAGACCACCGTCGGCAAACGTTTGGCGGAGCGTATAGGATGGCATTTTGTGGACTTGGATGACGCTTTTCTTCAGATTCACGGCTATACGCCCAACGAGTATATCCGCCAATTCGGCATAGACGCTTTCCGGCGCAAAGAGAAATACGTGCTGGAAGACATAGCGGATATGTCACCATACGAGAATGTGGTGTATGCCACAGGCGGCGGCTATCCCTGCTACGAGGATAATATGGAATGTCTTGCCGAATTAGGCACCAGCATTTATCTGCGCTGGGAAGCCCGCGACCTTGCCAAGCGGCTGATGCTAACTGACTTAAGCGAACGTCCCGTCTTGCAGGGTCGAACAGAAGAAGAGTTACTATCGTTCATTTCACCGCAATTAGCCGCACGCGAAGAATACTACTTGAAAGCCGACCACGTAGTGGATGCCCCCGGTTTCACTGAAGATGCCGACGAACAATTGGTAGATTCCATATTGGCGATGTTCAAGGATTCGAAGATTTAATGATTCAAAGATTTGAAGATTCAAAGACTCCGGCATCTCATCAACCCATAACCCTATAAACCAATAAAACCATAAACACTTAAACATATAAAACCATAAAAGAAAAATGTCCATTAACGAAATACAAGACGATATAATAGATGAGTTCAGTCAGTTTGACGATTGGATGGATCGATATTCACTGCTAATTGACTATGGCAATTCACTACCTGCCTTTCCTGAAGAGAGTCGCACAGAGCAGAACCTGATTGACGGTTGCCAGAGCCGCGTATGGTTCACGTGTCACATGAACGAGGATGGCACGATTACCTATGAAGGAGACTCAGACGCCATATTGGTCAAGGGTATGGTGGCATTACTGATTCGCGTACTGAGCGGGCATACACCTCGCGAGATTACGGACGCCGACTTGTATTTCATCGACCGCATCCAACTGCGCGAGCACCTCTCCCCTACCCGCAGCAACGGTTTGGCTGCCATGCTCAAGCAGATGCGCCTTTTCGCCCTCACTTTCCTCGCTAAATAATCGGGGTTCACAAGACAAATAAGAAATCTGCTACAATCCGATAAATATATTCGCCGTTCATTTCCCGTTCATTCGTCGTTCATTTCCTGTTCATTTCCCGTTCATTCGTCGTTCATTTCCTGTTCATTCGTCGTTCATTTCCTGTTCTTATATTACATAGGTGGTTAAACAGCAACTCCTGCGGGGTTCACATTTCAATAAAATACAGCGTGCTACTAATTAGTAGCGCGCTATATAAATACTCTACTTATAGAGTTATATCAAACCGGAATAATAACGATTATTCGCAGTTGATTTCGTGGTATTGACGATGACCGGCATCGTCAGCGGTTTCTGCCTCTTCAATCTGCAGGCAGATATTCTCGGTCAAGCCTGTAATGTCAACAGTTTGTCCGTTGTCCCAGTTGTCACCATTACGGAAGATGATGTTAAGGCTAACAACAGCTTCGGGAGTGGTATAAACCCACCAATTACCTTCTTGTGTAAGAGTAGCAGCCGAACCATCTCCACCGGTAGGCCAAACCCAAGCGGTAGGAGTGTTGGTCCAATCAGAAGGCATTTGTGCACGTACGGTAACCATGTGCTTTTCGGGTGTTACAGCACCACCTTCACCTTCGAGAAGAACGGTCTTCGCATTGGTCTCGGCATTGAGCGTGAAGGTAACTTTGTACATACCGTCAGCGGGAACCTTGATATCGGCACTGCCGCCTTCTTGTCCTGCCTCTACGTAAGGCTCGTCAGTCTTGTTGTACGAACGGATTTTGCAACCACCTGCAGCGAGAAGGTTCACGGTAGCAGTCCAAGTATAAACATTGCCGTCCTTGGCAGGTTTGCCCAGGTTGAAGCGGTTGCCCCAGCCCCAGCCGCCGTTATCGGCATCGGGATCGGCCTCGGCACCGGCCTGTTCTGCTACAGCATCACCTACTACACAGAGAACAACATCCGAATAGTCCTTAACTTGAACATCACCGGTCTTTTCCATAGTGTACGAATAGCTGGCAGCGATTTCGCCTTTAGCCATCTTGAAAGTAAGAACGATTTTGTACAAACCACCTTCAGCAACCACGATATTTGCTCCGTTGGGAACCATACCTGCACCCAGATTAGAGTTAGCTTTAACCTGATCGGCATCATCCAGATTGATTTTCCAAACGCCGGAGTGTTTGAATTTGAACTCGGTGTTAGCAGGGAGTTCGGTGTTGGTCCAAGTCCAAGTCAGTTCTTTCTGACCAGCTTTTACTTCGGGTTGCGCGTCAGCGGCAAGATAACCCCAACTGTTCATCGAACCTGCAACACCCCATTCAACAGGCGCTACAACAATCTGTGCGCCGCCTGCGCCGTCCAACTGACCATCCTTGTTGAAGTCAAGAATGATGTGGTAGAAGCCAGTGGCTCCGACTTTCATTTTGGCATCCTGCTTGAGAGCACCTTTCCAACCGTCCAATTCCTGACCGTCGGTAGCCAATTTGGCTGCCTCAAGATTGGCGCCATAATAGGTGTAAGTGTTACCCTCTTTGAATACAATCTGGAACTCCTTGTTGCCTTCGAGAACGATGTACTTCTCGAACATGCCTTCGCGTGTTTCGCCGGTTTCTACATTCAGACCGGTAGCCATACCTGTGGCCTCAACGCCTTCAGCTTTGAGGTCTGCATAGCCGGTAGCCTCGCCTACTACGTAAGCGCCACTGGTCAGAAGCGTGTTGGGATCAATAGGTGTACCTTCATTATTGAAGACAAAAGTGATGCTGTCAATAGCCTGTACTGACTGCTGATAATCAACTCTCCCGTTAACCCAGACACGTAACTGCTGTGCATGGATTGAGAATGAGAAAACAATCGAAATGAGGAGAAAAAATATACGTTTCATAAGCGTGAATAATTATTCTTTAACAAATTTAACCACTTGTGCACCGACCTGCAGCAAATAAGCACCCTTTGCCAGTCCGTTAAGATAGACATGAGCCTCTCCGTCAAGAGGCTGACATTCAGATACGAGATTCCCTGAAAGAGAAAAAACACGTACCAGTTGTTTACCTTGCAAGTTTTTCACTATCAAACACTCCTGCTGAAGGTCAGGATAGATAACCAGCCCTTCATCATTCGTCTCACAAAGAGCAGAGGGAACTTCTTCCACAACAATTTTCCCGACCTTCTCAACATCAGTATATCCCAACAAAGAGCCGGTTTTGTCATACAGATACATGACACCGTTTTCAAAAGTAATTTTCCCTAATTGCGATAGCGCGAGTTGCTGCTCATACCCGTGCAAGTCGGTGATTGTCAAGTTAATATCGGCCATAGCACATGCCGACCAAAAAGAAAGCAATATCAATAAGAGCTTTTTCATATATATATTAATTAAAACAACGCACAAAGGTACAATAAATAAACGAAAAAACAAAAAAATAATAAAAAAATTCACATTGATATAGAAAAAGGGCGTACACGGATGTACGCCCCACGATTAGAGGATATTCCCTTTGCAGGGATATGCCTTTACAGGAAGATTACCTGATTGCTATAGGATTACTGGATAGTACCTGTGCCAGCGTTGAAGTCAAGAATAATCTTCTGACCTGCGTTAACAGCAACGCGCTCCTGGTCACCACCATTGCCACGGTAAGCAATCTTGCCGTCGAGGATAACGAACTCGTGTTTCCACCAGTCATGAGCCTCAAGGCAAGCACCGTAAACATACATACGGAGACCGCCGTCCTTGTCCTGACCGTCAACCACACCTTCTGCAGCAGCAGTTGTGGTAGCTACGAGAGTCTCGCCTTCGGCAGTGAAGAGAGTACCGGCAGCCTCGCCACCTTTAGGCCATACGCCGCCAAACGCAGCACCTACGCCGTAAACTTGAGCAGGCTCAACAACGATTTTGTCGGCAGCATAGTCAACGACAACGAGATAGAAGCCGTCAGCATCAACAACGAGATTACCCTTATTGTTTGTTTCTTCTGTTCCTTCGTGTGCGCCTGTCAATTCACCTGTCAATTTGAAGAAGTCTTTGCCTTCGTCCCAATTCTTAACTGTGTTGAACTTGAAGCCTTCGTTAGCCTTGAGATACTTAACAGCCCAGAAAGCATCGTAGCCATTTACCTGAATCATATCAGATGCCTTTTCCCATGCCCAGTCGCAGTAGTTACCAATCATATAGAGATTGTCGGGGAGTTTGTCCTCAATTTCTTCAGTGCATTTGGTGTTGTCGGTGAAGCTCTTTTCAACCTTACCGCCAGCGAGATTCCAAACGAGTTCGAAGGTGTATTTACCGCTCTTTGCTATAACGATGTCAGTAGCACCGGACACCATGCCCTCACCGAGGTTGGTCTCAATGTTAACTTCAGCAGCGGGAGTAACTTTAATCTTCCAGCCATTGCCGTAAGCATATTTGTACTTGTCGCCTTTCTTCATTTCAACGTCCTTGAGAGTCCAGGTCATTTTCTCTTTGTTGAACTCTGAAGCAGTCATTTTTCTGTCAGCACTTGCGTTGATTTCCCATTCAACGGGAGCGACGATGATAGAAGCATTGGGCAGGTCACCTGCCTTGTTGAGGTCAAGAGCGATGTGATAGAAACCTGATTCGGGAACTTTCATCTTGAGGTTCTGAGCGAGTTCGCCTTTGAAAACATTGATAGTAACTCCGTAAGCGACATCGTACGGCTCACCTTCTTCGAGTTTCGCGCCATAGTGAGTTTCGTTGGTGCCTTCTTTGAGCACGAGTTCGAACTCCTTGCCGCCTTCGAGGGCAACATACTTCTCATACAGACCGGCGCGGGCGGTTTTGTCCACCTCGTTGATACCGGCACCCATGAGACCTTTGGCTGCGTTGCTGGCAGTAACGGACTCAACAGCTGTGGCAGCACCCACTACATAGAAGCCGTCTTCAGCGATGTTGTCGATGTCCTTGCCACCGCCTGCACCACCATTGTTGTTGTTTTTGCTGCAACCTGCAACAGCGAGAGCACCCATTACGAGCACACCCATCAAAAACTTTACGTTTTTCATTTTGATTAGATTTAGTTGAACAATTAGTTGGTTGGTTTATTTAAGTGAAGTTATTGCAATCAATAACCTTCATTTTGTGTCCATATACGGTTTCCGTTCTTGTCACGCACCGCCTTCTCAAGCACTGAATATGGGATAGGGAACCAGTTGCGTGTCGGGTCGGTGTTGGAGACATACTCCACATAGTTGGGGTCGGCGAACTTGCCGAAGCGGATAAGGTCGCGGCGGCGTACCATCTCCCATGCAAACTCACGTCCGCGCTCATCCAGTATTTCCTCTTCTGTCCAGCCTGCGGGGTCGCCGTACGCTGCCTTGAAAGCGGCAACGGGGTCGTCCTCGTATGCGAAGGAGCGAGCCATCATGCGCTGGAAGTCCGGAGACGAAACACCTGTAGAGCCTGAACCGCCACGAAGGATAGCCTCCTCTTTCATCCAGAGCACATCGGCATAGCGGAAGAGGACGAAGTCGTTTTCGCAGTAGTGGTATTCGCCGGTTTTGTCAATCTCGTACTTGGTCATACGTGCACCGTCATTCCAAGTAGCGGCGGAAAGGGATTCCACTTCGGGGCGGACAACAGCGGCAGAGTCGTTCTCGTCCTTGAGCTGCTTGCCGTTAGCGTCGGTGACAGGACCTACAAACCACCCCCATGTCTTCTCGTTCATAGTGCCTTTGCCCTCGTTGCCCGGGCCGCGCACATCGCGGTCTGCATAGCGTTTGATGAAAGAAGGACGTGCGCAGAAGCCGTTCCATGGTTTTTCCTGCATACTGTAAGTGGTCTGGTGGCAGTAGTGGAGAGTAAGCAGGTTCACACGCATCTTGTTCATCATGGAGTAAGACTCGCGAACATCGAAGTTGTCACGGCCGTCCTCAACGATGACGAAGATGTTCTCCTTGCTGTTCTCGTTCTTGATGAGGAAGTTGTTGAAGAAGTTCTCCTCAATCTGGTAAGCACCGGATTTGATTACCTTGTCGCAGCACTCGACAGCCTTAGTGTAGAAGTCTGTGGATGACGTGATTGTCTCTATGCCTACATTCTCGGGCGTGCAGCCGTATGACTCGGCGTTGAGATACAGACGGGCAAGCAGAGCGTAAGCAAAGCCCTGTGTTACACGGCCGTAGTTCATGGCGCGGTTACCATCGCTGACAACGGGGAGGTTGTCTGCGTTCTTCTCAAGGCACTTGACAAGGTTAGCCCAAACTTTATAAGGCTCAACAAGTGGTTTGGTTTCGTCTTCAAAGACTTCAGTGTAAGGGATGCGCCCGAAGCACTCAAAGAGGTTGAAATAGTAGTAACTGCGGAGGACTTCAAGTTCGCCTACATACTGGTTATAGAGATCTTCAGACATACTCTCCTTGCTGCCGTTGAGCGTGCTGATGAGCTTGTTGCAAAGAACGGCACCGGAAATGGTGGTGTTCCAGATGTTCTTGAATGCATCACCGAACTCGTTCCAATTGTGGGTGTTGAGGTTCTTCCAGTAACCGCCGTCCGACCAGTGTTCACCGGGGACGCGTACCGGGCAGACACACTCATCGGAGGTAAGGGACGATACGCCCCAATAGCCCCAGTGGTCGTGCGTCCACTTGATGTCGGCATACGCCTGACCGACAAGCAGGATTACGTTTTCCTCCTTGCCCATCATTTCATCGACTGTCTGCTGACCGTAGATTTCCTCATCAAGCATGTCTTTGCATGATACGAAGAGAGGGGCGAGCATTGCCAGTGCTATAGCATATACAAATAACTTTTTCATAATCGTAATATATTATATAAGGTCAGTATCAGTTAAAATTAGAAGAGGGTCATATTGAGTCCGACCATAGCAGAACCCGTGCGGGGGTAGAAATTGTTCTTGTCTATACCTGCGTCCCATACACTGGTAGTGTTAACCTCAGGATCCTGTCCGCTGTATGCGGTGACGGTGAATAGGTTCTGTGCCGTGCCGTAAAGACGGATGGAAGAGATGTACTTGTTATCTTTGAAGCCCCAAGTATAGCCAACGGTAACATTGTCAAGCTTGAGGTACGAGCCGTTCTCGAGATAGTAGTCGGAGAAGGAGGACTTGTTGGGATATACAACTCCGTCAGGATTCTTTGTCACATCATACATAAAGACGTTCATTGATTGCGAAGCCTGCGGACCGTAAGCCAGACGCATTACATTAAGTATCTTGTTGCCTGCCACGCCACGGAAGAAGATGGTGATGTCGAGGTTCTTGTACTTGATGACGTTGTTCCATCCGAATGTGACTGCGGGTTGCGCGTTGCCTACCACCATGCGCTGACTCTCGTTGGGGGAGGATGTATAACCGCCGGCGGGAGTCTCGTACATCATAGTGCCGTCAGACTTGGTGCCGTAGTACTTGTAGCCGTAGAAAGCGCCGATGGCCTGTCCCTCTGTAAGAATCTGGGTGTTGGTGTTCTGCAGTCCGTTCTCGCCGCCGGTGGAGCCGGAAGTGGTCTGTGTGTAGTTGAAACCCTTGTCCGGGTCGGAGAGCTTGGTGATGTAGCAGCGGTTCCAAGCCAGCGTGGGTGTGGTGGTCCATGTCCAGTTCTTGGTCTTCACAGGCACACCGGAGATGGCAAGCTCTACACCGTAAGATGCCATTTCGCCCGCATTGGCGAGGAGAGTGGCATACTGGTAAGGAGGTGTGGGCACCTCGTAGTCCCAAAGAAGGTCGCGTGTGTGACGATAGTAAGCGTCAAGGCTTCCGAAGAGACGGTTATTCAAGAAAGAGTAGTCTATACCGAAGTTATACTCGAACTTTTTCTCCCAACGGAGATCCGGATTCACGTTCTGCGAAACGGCGTAGGTCTCAACATACTTGCCGTTGTACCAGAACGAACCGCCTTTGCTGAGGAGTGCCATAGAGCGGAGGCTCTCACCAAGTGCGTTACCCGTAATACCGAAACCGGCGCGGATCTTGAGATCGTTGCACCAATTTTGATCGCGCATGAAATTTTCGCCCGATATGCGCCATCCGAGGCTGACAGCAGGGAACCAGCCCCACTTGTTGTTAGCACCGAAACGCGAAGAACCTTCACGACGGATAGAAGCGGAGATGAGGTATTTCTCTTTATAATTATAGTTAGCGCGCAAGAAGATACCGGCAAGACTGTATGAACCGCGCCATGAGTTGATGGTCGCGTCCTTCAGCTCGGGTGTGCCGTTCTCCATAATGAAGTACTTGGTGTTC
>CADAAF010000026.1:0-17836 GCA_902785805.1 uncultured Bacteroidales bacterium
ATGGAAGTGAACCACGTGCATATCCACCTGATACCTCTGAACAAGGAAAGCGATATGCTGTTCACCAACCCGAAATTAGACCTTCCGTCGGAAGAGATGTGCGTAATAGCCAACTCAATAGCAGAGGCGATTGAAAGATAGTTGAAAGTAAAACAAACATAAAATTCCGAATCATTATGGAAAAGTTTTCCGGCAAGACTCGCGTAGAAAGCGATTTAATTGGAGAGTTGCAGATTCCCGTAGAGGCTCTGTATGGTGTTCAAACGCAGCGTGGTATTGAGAACTTCCCTATCTCGAAGTTCAAGCTGCAAGATTATCCCGCGTTCATCAACGGTTTGGCTTACACCAAATTGGGTGCAGCGATGGCAAACCACGAGTTAGGTCTGCTGACAGACGAACAGTTCAAGGGCATCAAACAGGCTTGCGAGGAGATACTGGCAGGCAAGCACCACGACATGTTCCCAGTGGACATGATTCAAGGCGGTGCAGGTACGACCACCAACATGAACGCCAACGAAGTGATAGCCAACCGCGCGTTGCAGATAATGGGTCACGAGGCAGGCGAATATCAGTACTGCAGCCCCAACGACCACGTGAACTGCAGCCAGAGCACCAACGACGCTTATCCCGCCGCTATTCACATGGGTCTGTATGCGACTCACTTGGAGTACAAAAAGCACTATGAGGCACTGATTGACAGCTTCCAGAAGAAAGCCGAAGAGTTCAAGAACGTGCTGAAGATGGGCCGTACACAGTTGGAGGATGCCGTTCCGATGACGTTGGGTCAGACGTTCGGTGCATTTGCTTCTATTCTGCGTGACGAGCTGAAACACCTTGACGACGCCGCCGAAGAGTTCCTGACAGTCAATATGGGTGCTACGGCAGTCGGTACAGGTATATGCTCTGAGCCCGGCTACAGCGAGAAATGCGTGAAAGCAATGGCTCAAGTGACAGGCTGGAACGTCCGTTTGGCTGAGGACCTTGTTGCCGCCACAAGCGACACAAGCTGCATGGTAGGCTACAGCAGCGTACTGCGCCGCATCGCTACCAAGATGAACAAGATCAGCAACGACTTGCGTCTGTTAGGTTCGGGTCCGAAATGCGGTCTTCACGAGATAGACCTGCCCGCCCGTCAACCCGGAAGCAGCATTATGCCCGGCAAAGTGAACCCCGTTATTCCCGAGGTAATGAACCAGATTTGCTACAAGGTAATAGGCAATGACCTGTGCGTGGCCATGTGCAACGAGGCTGCCCAGATGGAGCTGAACGCCATGGAGCCGACAATGGCTCAATGCTGCTTCGAGAGCGCAGAGATAATGATGAACGGCTTCGACGTAATGCGCAAGTACTGCGTGGACGGCATCAAAGCCAACGAAGAACGCTGCCGTAACTACATCACCGGCTCCATCGGTATCGTTACCGCCCTGAACCCCATCATCGGCTACAAGAACTCGACAAAGATAGCCAAAGAAGCTATGGCTACCGGCAAGGGCGTATATGAACTGGTATTAGAACACGGCATCCTGACCAAAGAGGAATTAGATACTATTCTCTCACCTGAGAATATGATCCGTCCCGTCAAACTCAACATCAAGCCCCGCCGCTAATGACCCTGGTGTTTGCCACCAATAATATGCACAAGTTGGAGGAAGTGAGCAAGATACTTCCTTCAACTTGCCGTTTGTTAACGCTTCGTCAGATTGGTTTTACCGACGAGATAGACGAAACAGGACAAACATTAGAAGATAACTCGCTATTGAAAGCCCGTGCGGTATGGGACTACCTGCAGACCCATCCGCAAACAGAAACGATAGACGGCGTGTTTGCCGATGATACGGGTTTAGAGATTCCCGTACTGCATAACCAACCCGGTGTGCGTACAGCCCGCTGGGCAGGCGACGAACATAATGATGCCGCCAACCGCCAAAAAGCGTTGCGCCTGCTGCAAGACAAAGACGACCGGTCGGCACGATTCCGCACCGTCATCACCCTTATCACGGCGAAAGACAATGCAGGCTCGGAGACCAGTCCGATAGCCGCACAGGTGGAAGGACGCGTAGAAGGACGGATGGCAGAGGAAGAGAAAGGCGAAGGCGGCTTCGGGTATGACTCGCTCTTTATACCTGACGGCTACAGTCAGACCTTTGCCGAACTGCCCGCAGAGACCAAGAACTCCATCAGCCACCGCGCACGCGCCGTACAACAACTCAGTCTGCTACTCTTATGAAACAGTCAGCCCTCCTCCTTATTCTTGCCTTCCTGACCTCCTTTGCACAGGCAGACGAGGGAATGCACACGTGGCGTTCGCATACCGCCTACGGCAACGTGAGCGAAGTGGTCAATACCGGCGACGCCATCTATGCCTTGGCAGGCAACGCACTCGTCAAGGTGGACAAAGCCACCGAAGAGATGACCTGCTACGCCAAGCAAGACGGGTTTCACGGAGCCAACATCATACACATAGGGTATGACGCACCCAGTCATACCCTGATGCTTCTGTACGAAGACGGTCTGATTGACTTCCTGCAGAACGGCAAAATAACGGCACTCTCAGACCTGCAACTCAAGCAGATGAGTGCCTCCAAAAGAGCCAATTCACTCCATATCCACGACGGGAAAGCGTATTTAGGTATGCCTTTCGGCGTGGTAGTGGTCAATATACGCAAACAAGAGATAACCGATACATACTACATAGGCGACGCAGGTGCCGAAGCGGATGTGCGTTCGGTATGCTGTAGTGCGGACTCCATCTATGCCATATCGGACAACCATTTGTACAGTGCGCACAGGGATGCCAACCTGCTCGATTTCCGCTCGTGGCACAAGTACCAGCCCGTGTCTGCCGAATCGCTCCAGGACATAACGGTGTTCCACGATGAATTGTATCTGTTAGCCGACTTCGTTCTGCATATCCGCAAGGCGAACGGCTGGCAAAGCGTTTCGCCCGAAATGCATTTCCACGCGTTCAAGCAGTCAGCCCAACACCTGTATATGATACACAGCGGTGCGGCATTAGTGGAGTACATTATCGGGACGGGAATGGTGTTCACTATGCCGTCCTACGATGTCTATGACGCCCTCTATGACAACGGCACGATATGGTTAGCCGCCGGCACAGCAGGCATCGTACGAAGCAACGCCGACGACACACAAGTGTTCCGTCCTGAAGGTCCGGCGGTAAATATCCCCTACAGGATGAAAGTGGTGAACGACCGCCTGTATGTGGTACCCGGTGCACGATGGGCGGTACAAGAGTTCCGCGCCGGATTCGTGATGATTTACGACTTCGCTACCCGCCAATGGACCAACATTGAGCATCCGTATATTTCCGAGCAGACAGGTCTCTCTGCCACCGACTTTATGAACGTGGCAGTAGATCCGTTCAACAAAGAGCATTTCTATGTAACCAGTTACGGCAAAGGTTTGTACGAGTTCGAGAACAACCGATTGGTCAAATGGTACACCCATCTCAACAGTCCGTTGGAGTCGCGCGTGGAAGGTGCAACAGCGTTGGAATATATCCGTACCGACGCCGCTACGTTTGACGGGGACGGCAACCTGTGGCTGCTCAATATGGGGTACAACCCGCTGCACGTCATATCGCCCCGCCAATTAGCAGACGCGCGCACGCAAGAGACTGCCTCGTGGAACCGATACAGCCTCGTTACCAACGACGGTATAACTATCCCGCTGATGACAGGCGGAGAGATGTTTATTGACCGCCGGCATCCGAACTGGAAATGGATTCCATACGTGCGCTACAACACAGGAATGATACTATACGACGACAACCTAACACCTTTCTATCAGGGGGATGACCATACATATTTCGTCAACACCTTTGTGGATCAGGACGGCAAGACCCTCGCTCCTTCCGCCATCTACGCAGCCGTGCAAGACCTCAACAATGACCTGTGGATTGCATTGGAAGAAGGGGTGATTATCGTTCCCTCGAAAGTGGACTTGCGTACGTCCAACAGTTGTACGCGCGTGAAGATTCCCCGCAACGACGGCACCAATCTGGCAGACTATCTGCTTGGTACGGAGCGTATCAATGCCATCGCCGTGGACGGAGCCAACCGCAAATGGATGGGGACGGAGAGTTCGGGACTATACCTGCTTTCCGAGGACGGATTGGAGACATTGGAGCATTTCACTACCGACAATTCGCCGTTGCCATCCAATCAGATTCTGTCTATCGCTATCGACCCGCGTTCGGGCAGAGTGTTTGTCGGTACAGGCGCAGGATTAGTGTCATACCAAGGTGATGCCACCGAAGGCGAAGAGAGTCTGTCGCAGGAGACGCTCTATGCCTACCCCAACCCTGTGCGTCCCGAATATCAAGGTGTTATTACCATAGCGGGGCTGATGGAAGGGACGGTTGTCAAGATAGTGGACAACGGCGGCAATCTTGTCTGCCAGACGCGCAGCAACGGTGGTCTGGCGGTATGGGACGGCAAGAACGGTAACGGACAACGGGTCGCTTCGGGCGTTTATACCGCTTTCTGCAATTCCGCTGACGGCAGCAATCACGCCGTCGTGAAGATACTCTTTATCCATTAGCGCATGAACAGGCACTTTTCGTACTTGTGGCTCGTATTGGCGGTTGCAGTATGGAACACGCTCTGTTTTATTGTGCCTGATTTCTTTGACAGTCCGTCGGATGGCTGGAAGGGCGTAGTGACGGTTGTTTTCTATGCGGCTGTATTAGGCATCGGTCAGTTGGCGATAGCCACCCTGCTCACTCTCAACCGCTATGTGGCGGCTGTGTGCCTGCCGCTGTACGCCATTGCGGGTGCGGCTATCAGTTACTACCGCGTGGCTTTCCACGCCACACTCAATCCGGCTCTCATAGACGCTACGCTGCACACGAATATGGGTACGGTGGCAGGTGTCGTATCGTGGCAAATCGTTGTATGGGTGGTGCTACAGGCTGTTGTCTCCCTTATGTGGGTCAGATGGCGTTGGCGGATAGGCAGCGTGCCGTATCTGTGGGCTGTTCTGCTGTGCGCTGCGGGTGTGTTTGCCGCGTGGTATTGGGGGCACGAAAGGCTGCACAGGAGTGCCGCCCAACGCTACCCGATGCACGTCATACGGAGTGTGAGCGAGTATGTATCCCTCCAACGCTCGCTTAACCTGCCCCGTCAGATGCCTCAAGTGAAGCCTGTACATCCTGCCGACTCGTTGGACATAGTAATGATTATCGGCGAAGCCGCCCGTGCCGACCACCTGAGCCTGAACGGATATCCGCGCCCTACCTGCCCACGATTAGCTGCAAGACCTAACGTAATCAGCCTGCCGCATATCTATTCGCAGCATACGCATACAGCAGCCAGCGTTCCCCATATACTCACCCCTGCCGACAGTCTTGCACCCCAAAAGGCGCATACATCCCGCTCGTTCATAGCCTGCCTCAAGCAGCAAGGCTACTCGTCGGCGTGGATTAGCAATCAGGACTACGGACGTACCTACACCTCTTTTATCTACGAAGCCGACACCATCATCTTTCCCAACGCCTCCAAAACGGTGTTTGTCTTCCATCCGTGGTATGACTTGGACTTGGTAACCGCATTGCAAGGGCTGACAGAGTGTCAGGACGGTCCCCGCCGTCTATATGTACTGCACGCCATCGGCTCCCACTGGTTCTTCAATAATCACGTACCCGACGAGTGCGCACATTTCCGTCCCGTCGCTACCAACCGCGTCATCACGCAGAACGACTCCGCTGCCATCATCAACTCCTACGACAACACCATAGTCAGTACAGACCTCTTTGTCGATTCGGTCATCTCGCTGTTCACCGGCAGGAACGCCATCGTCTTTTACCTGTCCGACCACGGCGAGTCGCTGGGCGAGAACGGCAACTGGCTGCACGCAGCAGGTGCAGAAGCAACCAAGTATCCTGCGGCTTTGGTGTGGTACTCCGACAAGTATGCACAACGGTTCCCCGACAAAGTGGCGGCACTAAAAGAAAACCGTACGAAACATTATCGTACGGATTATCTTTTCTACAGTATTCTTTCGGCAGCCGGTATGGAAGCCGCAGGCAACAGCCCTTCTTTCGACCTTTTCAGCCCCGAATAAGGCGGAGGAACTCCTCCCGTGTCTCGGGGCGGTTGAAAGCCCCCGTGAAATCAGAGGTGGTAGTAATACAATGCTGCTTCTGCACTCCGCGCATCTGCATACACAAGTGCTCCGCTTCAATTACCACCATCACGCCAAGCGGGTTCAGCGTGTTCTGTATGCAGTCCTTAATCTGGGTCGTCATACGTTCCTGCACTTGGCAGCGGCGTGCGAACACATCCACCACACGCGCTATCTTGCTCAAGCCCGTTATCTTGCCGTTGGGGATATAGGCTACATGCGCCTTACCGAAGAAAGGCAGCAGGTGATGCTCGCAGAGGGAGTAGAATTCTATATCTCTGACCACCACCATCTGGCGGTAGTCCTCCTCGAACAGTGCCGAGCGGAGAATGGCTTCGGGGTCCTCGTTGTAGCCTTTGGTCAGGAACTGGAAAGCCTTGCCCACGCGTTCGGGGGTCTTTTTCAGTCCTTCGCGTTCCGCGTCCTCGCCTATTTCGGTCAGCATAGTACGTATATGACCACCAATCTCGCGGGTCAAGGTCTCGTTGGGAGTAAATGCTTGCAAATCCATTGTCGTTGTAATAGTAATACGCGGCAAAGGTACGCTGTTTATCTGATACTGCCAAACATATTACAAGAAGAAGCGACACGAGGTCACTTCTTCCTGTAATAACAAAGCATTTACACCGGAATGGTTATGCTGTAGTCTTTCTCTTACGCCGACAGAAGAGATAGTAGGCGGCAGCCATAAAGAGGAGACAAAGCGGCTCTCCAACGGGAACGGGATTTTCCACTTCGCCTACTCCCGGACCGTCAGGTTCATCCCCCCACCCTGCACGGAGCGGACCATAATTCGTTCCATACGTTACGGGCATATCAGCATCCTGAACCGAGGGTGTATTGTCCAACAAAGGTGACGTTGACTGGAACCGATAATCCGCCGGATTATTATATACAGGCGTCCCACCTGAGAAAGGAGTAATCGGCTCGTATGCCCATGCAGAAGACAGTGAAAATCCCATAAGCATCATCACCCAAAACACTATCTTCTTTCTGTTCATGTTGAATTGTCTCTTCATTGCTTATTGTATTTTTTGTCCTATAATGGTATATACTTTTCCGTTGCGCTTGATGAATACGTGTCCGTCCTTGACAAACTTGACTGCCTTTTCTTCGTCTGCTGCATTGTATTCAATTGCAGTCGGAACAGGCTTGTCGGTCTCATTTTCGGGTTTGTATCCCGGGCGGCGGATATAATAGCGTATCTCGTGGTTCTCTTCGGGCGTTTCGATATCCAGACTGATACCGTCAATAATCGGCCGTTCGGTATCGGAGAGCGCATCGTAGAGTACAAGCGGTCCGTCCACATTATTCACGCCGGTAAACCACAGAGTGGTCAAAGGTGCGTATGGGAGGTCACTCATATAGAAGGAAATCGGCACATAGAGGATTTCGTCACGCAAGTCAATACTGAGTCCGTTGGTACCTTCTACGGCGTAGATATTAAACGGCGTAGCGGGAGCGGAGGTGGCAGAGTAGTTGTCGATATTGATGGTAGTCAGCATAGCGTCCTCGCCCTTGATGATTTCGGGGTGATAGCCTTGTCCGAGCAAGAGACGTGTGTTGCAGCGCGGTGAAACGGAGTTAATCGCCGTAACGGTCATAACGCCTTTGGAGACACCCGCAGGACCTTTCTTAACCGGTGCAGGTTCAAAGATGGTACGCACAATCTGGTCAGCGTCTGTAACAATACGGTTGGTCTTGACTGTTACATTGAGCTCAGTAGCCGCATCATCTTTCTTCTTGACCACGATGCCGTGCATCGGCGGTATGTAGCGCGTCATAGAAGTAATAGCATCCGGCTCCGTAAGGGCTTCAAGGGTAATGGTATAATACTGTCCGTCGGTATCGACATAGCCAATCTCTTCTTCCAAAACATCACTGTTATCCGCTATGAAGCCCCAGATGTCGATATAACCCATGGTGGGGTTACCGAAGACGAATGTAGTAGAGGCTGTACCGTTAGAGAGCGTGTAGTTCTGGTTGGTAGCGTCCTTACCCGGGTAGAAAGCGAGTTTGCCGACCTTGCCTGTACCTGCTTCGGTTGCACTCTTAGTACGCAATGCACGCAGGTTGGACTCATAGAGATCCCATACCTTGTCACCCGATTTGGTATAGTAATAGTAAATATCATCGTTCTTGGGGAGACGTACCACTGCATCAACTTCGGATTTCGTACGAGCGAGAACCGCCCATCCTTGTGCAGGAGGAAGTGTGAGCGAGAGGGCGTTGGTCACTTTCGACCACTCGGCAGCCTCGGTCTTGACGGTATCAATGGTAGGACCGTTACTCTGACGGATGGCATCTTTGTTGTAGAGCGAGAGGTAGAAGGTAGCGTTACCTGTAGTGTAGTTACGACCGTTGGCATCGAATTCACCTACGTTCCATGTATGTACTTGCTGTGCCAGTTCGGCATCGGACATAAAGAGGTCTCCTGAAAGCATACCTTCTACGGGTGCGGAGCGCAGTGCCCACTTGTTATGCGGAGCGCTCAAGTCAGCAATGACGCTGTCGTAAGCCAACCGCTGCTGCTGGCTCAAAGCACCGCCCGGGAGGAAGCGGATGGAATGACAGGTATTGTACTCGAAGCCTACCTGCTTGATAGAATCAGACGAAGGTATGCTTGCGGGGTCAGGCAATACGGGATACGGTTTTCCGTCCGTCATAGGCGGTATAACCACATAGGTAGATGACAGAGGAGCAAAACGTGCGTCTTCGTGGATAGGCGTATTGGTCTGAACCAAACCAATCCAGTTGTCGGGATTGTTCCAGCGGTTATCTTCTCCCTGCGGGTCCCAACGCAGGTAATCGGGTACAACTCCTACGGTAAAGGGCACCGTACCTACAGGACATTCTTCGAGACCTCCTCAAGAAGACTGACCGAAGGTGGTCATCATCTGAATACCGAAAGTATAGTGGTAACCAGAGCGCATCGGGTAGTTGTTAGAGGGTGCAGGAATGAGGCGGAGCGTATCATTTCCGTTTTGGTAGTACCCTACATTTTCTGCTTCCTTATTCCATTTTCTATCCGGCATCAGCGAGATGGTATGTACACCTTCACGGTAATTGGGGTCATTGGTAGATAGGAACATGATAGTATCCAGAGCCACCCTCTGAGAAGTAGTACCCTCGAAGAGCATGAGCGAGTCAATAGGAATGGCAAACTCGGTATTAGCCTTCTGTGCATTGGCGAGTACCACTACAGGATACTGTGATTCTTCTTCTGTACGGTTCAGACCACCGATAATCATCGGGATACCTCCACCGAGACTTGATTCGAGTGCTATCTGTACAGGAGTAGGACATACTTCTATATCCAGATGCTGCAAAAGCTCCGAACCCGTTCCCGGAATGGGGAAGATGGTATATTGTATTTTGGCATTGACCGGTGTGACGATGGTCAGGTTGGGCTGGTAGAGTATGAGGAAGCCGTTGTTGACCATGTTTTGGAGTATGGTATAAGGATTCAGATGCGGATCCGAGAGAGCCACACCTCTCTCCAATTGTATGCGTTCCATTTCGGCTCTGCTGACTTCGGAGAGTGTACGGGCGTGCTGATTAGTGTTCTCCGTACCAAATTCGTTTTCGGCGCGAAGAATCTCCTTCACCACTTTCATAATGTCGCTGTACTTATACCCATAGCGTGCCAAGCTGGAGACTTCGGCTGTATCGCCATAGAGGAGCCAGTCGTTGACGCAAGAACCCGTTATTTCCTGCGGTGCCGCATGGTCAAGGAGCAACGTACCTTTGACGTGGAGAGATACTTCATAGGTGGTATTGGCACACATATTCGTTACTTCCTTGTCGGGTTTTTCTTCTCCGTTAAGGGTAAGCATCATACGGTTGCGCACTTTGAGTTCGCGCGTCAAAGCGCAGCGGCTTCCCAAGAGTTCGTGGTAGGAACCTGCCATGTGCACCACATAGGTATTGTCAGACACCATCTTAGCCGTATGTATGACGTACATTACAGGACGTATGGAGTCGTCAAGGTGCTCATAGATATAGCCTTTACGGAATACTTCACCTCCGGCATCCAGTGTGCGCTCGAACTTGTAAATAAGTTCCTGCAGGTTGGCGAATATAGAGTCTTCATCTACGGGTTGGTAGTAACGGTCGGGCATAGGAATCTTACCATAAAGTGTGTCCTTTGCACCCTCGCCTACACCAGGACATATATGTTCGTCATAGTAATGGTCTTCCAATGCAACGAAAGTGGAGTCCTCTTCCGGAGTAATCTCCTGGATGGTGTAATACTCATTACCGGCTACATATACGTCTTCGGTGAATCCCTGATAGTCCACACGGAGTACGACGTGGGTAAGTGAGTCGTTCTCGTGGTCCGCCTTACAGGTTGTGTTAGCCTGATAAACCATCAACGGGGGTTTGGTAGCGAAGATGCACATATCGTCAATGATGAAGTCGTTACCGTCATCATCGGATGCCATATTGGTAACGCGTACGCGGAAGTTGTTGTAGTTCTTTTCCTGCTCAATGGGGAAGAAGATCTGGTACCACTTGTTAGCTTGAGGCAAATCACCTGTCATATAGGAAGTGATATCCTCCCACGTATTACCATCCATAGAGCCTTGCACGGCGAAGGTGAAGTTCGGGCAGGACTTATTTCCGCCTTGGCTACCCGGGTTAGCCACATATCCTGAGAAGTACATTTTCTGTCCTTCGCAGAGGTGTGATTCGAGAGAGAGTGCAGCGACCTGACCTGCGGATGACATACCGTCGCAGAAAATCATGTATCCGTTTTCGGCACCTCCGTGTTGCTCCATCTTATGCCAATAGGTACCGAAAGATGGTATGCGGTTAATGAGGTTATACTCACCCATGTTCGCCAGATTCTCCAAGCCGTTCTTATTATGCGGACGGTTATCCGGCAGATCGGCAGTCCTCGGATAGGCGAAACCGTAGGAAGCGTCCGCCCACGGGAGCGGGTTAGGATAAACCGTGTATTCGGCACCGGGTTTATTGTAATCGAAGTTCAGACGCTCCAGTACCTCGAAGTTCTGCTCTATCTCGTCGTTAGGTATAATGGCTTTGTCCACGCCGCCTACTTTCGTCTCGAGTTTCGGACCATATTTATCGGGGCGATGGTAGATGATAGTGTAGCGGCAGATATTGAACCAGTAATCGCCCTCATTATTAGCTTCGGAAGCCGTACCCACATTGATAGAATTTACACTGCGTGAGCGCAGGCAGTAAATGACGGTATCGTTATCGCGTCCGGCAGGAATACTACCTTTAGCAGGCACGTTCAGGAAATCGTTCGCCTCGGTAACCGGGTAGTTACATGTATCGTATGTTTGCGTTTCAGGATTATAGGTGTACCATCCGCATGGGACATCCCATCCTCCGCACCAAATCATAGAATCCTGACGCACTGGATTTCCTTCCCACGTAGCCCAATTATCGTCGCGCATATAGTAGCCCAAGAGCGACTCGGAGTGCTGACCCTTCTTGACATTGTCATAGTTATATCGTTGTTCGGTCTTAAGGAGCAGACGGTTGCCGGTAGGTGCCATAACCGTATGGTCCTCCATATATTTAAGGTTACGATGAGAGGAAGCGATGGTGTCTTTATATCCCTCCATAATCTGCGCCATCTCTGTCCACGGGTGCAACTCATAAATCTCACGAAGTGAGAGTGTCGGTTCGATAATCTGCTGCATAGTATCCAGTTTATCAATATCTACCTGGTTAACATTCTTCATAGACAGCGGCAGGTTGTCGTAATAGACACTGAGGTCCACTGCATAGGTCTCAACAGCCTTGTTTTGAGGCGGATAGAGCATCGGTGCCTTGGAAGGCGGGTCTTTACGTGCATTGTAGTCAGCCGATGGTACATGGAATACGGTATAGCGTCCCTGTGTAACGAGTTTCTTACCCAAAGCATGGTTGTCCTCATCAATCCAAACGGAGTCGCCAATGGTAAGGAATGGGAAGCTCCATTTACCTGTATTGGTGGGTGCTGTCTGCCATTTGTCGGCAGGGATATCGGTATCCTCTTCGCCCGGCTGGAGCGAATGCCATCGCCACCATCCATAGAAGTTCCGTTCACGTATAGGCAGTTCGACGCGCTGGTCGGTTGACTGTGCAGCGTTAGATGGGTTGTAGTAATAGATAATATTCTTATTCTCATGTACCTGCTGTATTCCATCCGCGAGCGGTTGTCCGGAAGCGCCTTTAGAGTGAATGAGTACCTGGTTGTTGGCATACTGGAAGCGACTTAGTTGTGCTACGCCGACACGGAAGTTAACGAATCGGAATCTGTCGTTCACATTCATTGCGTAGGCAAGATAGAGTGTAGCCGAGCGCGGGGAGCGGATACCGTTGCCCAGACACCGTACAGTGATGGTATTGGCACCTTTGCTGCTTATCTCGCACCAGTCGGGACTATTACCATACTCGTCAAGGAGTCGTATTTCGGCGAGGTCCACATCGGTGAAGTCCATAAGGGATGTATGGTCATCGCCGGTACCTGTATAAGAAACGACTTCATTGTCGGTACTGAGTATGTGTGTACCGAATCGGTGGTCGGTAGAGAAAGAGAACGTATGCTCGTCGTTGACTCCTGCCGAGATATCAGAGGGGAAGACATAGTTGTATTCATCGTTCGCTACCACACAGATGAGCGAGTCGTAAGGCACAGCATGGTAGGTTTTGCGTATGAGCGGAATCTTGAGGTGAGCATCGTTGATGGATGTATAACTACTCCATTTGTCCTTGAAGCGATAAACAGGAGCATCGTTTTGGAGTGAGAGCAGCACATCGAGCGTGTCCACTATGTCCACGAAAGGTCCTGTACCTGCGGGATAGCGTACTTCGGTAGGACTATCTCCTGCGGGCGTGACAGTAGTAACGAGTGTACCGGCGGTGGTTGAAATGCTCAAACCGCTGGCATTATTAGCGAAACGGCTGTCTGAGACAAGAGTGATAGCATAGTCAGTTTTCCAGTCGTTACCGGCAGAAATAAGGTCTGCTATGTCGGCTTCGTCTTCGCGGCAGCAGTAGGTAAGCGTGTTACCAAGCAACATGGAGTAGTTGCGGTAGGCTTTATAACGTGTCTGGACAGTGTGAGATGTAGTGTTGTTATAATCGAACACAAGTTCGTTGTGGTTCGGATAAGTGCCATTATTGAGGAGGTAATATTCCTGCATGAGGTAACTCCAAGAGAAGACGGTTGCCTCGTCAGCTTTATCAGTAAGAACGAGCTTCGGTTTTTCGTCAACAAGAGTTAACCTAAGGTACTTCTCTGCGCCGTACTTGATTTTAACCTGCTCCTCGTAGTTGGCATTATCGTTGAGATACTCATTGACGTATTCGTACGTGAGTGTAGCGGGACCGCTGCTTGCCACATCGGGTGCCGATGAGCCGTTGATGACGAAATACTTGTCAATACCGTATTCGGTCTGCAGAGTGAGCTGGTGATTAGGCTGACTTACGTAGGCATATCTCCACGGGGTGATATACTTGGTATCGGAGTTAGTCGCATTAGCAGAGCCTTTAACCAGTTGGGTCTTACCGTCCTCTTTCTTGTAGAGTGTATTTCCTTTGTTTTCATACTGACGGAAGATCAGTCCTCCCGAACCCGCCATAATGAAATAGCGTTGTCCGTTGAGTACTCCCGACCAAACAAGTTCCGTTTCGCTCAATGTGGTTTGCATGAGCGGCACTTTAACCGAGACAGGATAAGCGACAGCGTCCACAGTGGCAGTAGTAGAGACAATGAGTGTATCGTAGTTGATACCGGCGCTATTGTCGGCTTTGGTAACGAGGGTTATATGGTCGTTGAGTGTCTGCTCGCTATTGATACGGAAATAGGCACCTGCGCTGGTGAAGGAGCATGCTCCGGTAGTAAGGCGGAGTGCTTCGGTTGCGTCTTCGGAAGTAAGTATTTCTTCACCGAGGACGTTGCCGTCGGTGTCGAGCAGTTGGCGTGAAGTAACCTTGGAGAGAGTGAATGTAATGCGTTTGCTTACTCCTTCGAGGGGACTGAAACTATAGTTTTTATACTCAGGTGTGAGAACGAGTTTGGTCTCTATAGCACCGTAGTGGGTAGTCTTGGTCCGTACGATGATGTCTCTGTATCTTGAGCCGTCGGGACGGATATGGAGTCCGGGTGCCCCATCTTTCCAGCGTCCGTAGTATTCTTTGATTTTGACCGGTCCAAGAGTTCTGAGGGTGATACGGATGGTATCGACGATGTCGATATAATTACCCCCGTAAAGTACATCCATGGGCGTGTTCATACCACTTGTGACGAGACGTCCGAAATAGTTCTTTTCCAACCGATCATTCATGGTGGGTTTGTCCTCAGCCGACACAGCTTCTCCTAAACTCTCCACGCGTGCGTCCCTTATATAATCAAAGGTTTGCTCCAAGCGGTAGTTGGCATTAAGACGCAACTGCGTATATTCGGTAATGATCTTATTCGGGTTCGGATGGAAATAGACGATTTCGTCGTCCAGTTTCGTCATCGCCATCAGCTGCTTTCCGATGAGTTTGGACCACACCGGGCTTTCTATATGCTCGTCATGGTGAATACCGAAAACAATCTCATCGTTCCACTCCGTAGTCGTATCGGGGATTACCACATAATGTTCATCCGCTACGCGGACACGGGATATCTGGAAGACGGTTGCGTTTGTCTCCGAAGCGTCGCCGTCGAACTGGTTATCAGCAGCGTTATACGTAATCCACGGCGCACTACTGTTGGAGCGCTCGTCGCGTGTGATGACATCCGCCACACGATGCAGATAGTGGGTGGAAGACAGCTTAGCGTTCTGCACATCCGCTACGGTGTAGTCCGGCCAGCCGTTACGACCACCTGTTGCCGTCGATTTGAACAGACCTGCCCATGTATTATTTGCAACTACTGTATTCGGAGCAGTATAATACAAACCAAGGTACTCTTCATTTGCCGGAGCAAAGTTCTCGTAGAAGAGCAACGAGTCCACCGCGCCATAACGCATCTCTCGACGCGGATCAAGAACTACCTCATCGGCTGCACACTCGGTGCAAGGATCAGGATGGGTAAGCACCTTGAAGGTGTTAATATATCGGTTGTCCACATTTTCTGCGTTCGCCATACCCTGGTACGCATCGGTCCAATCTTTGATGTAGCGTGCACGAGAGAAACGCGGAGCCGCTGTTCCCGGATGAGTAAGGAAATAACGCTTGCCTTCCTTCAAGAATGACAAAGCCACGTGAATAGTACCCGTATAAGTAGCTTTGGCATAAAGCGTGGTCGTGCCTGCCGGCAAAGTAACCACATCGCCCGGATGATACAAGGTACCCGTTCCATCTGCATTCGTCGTCCAGCCAAGGAACGTAAATCCTTTTACAAGACGCGGTTCACGAATGGTAACCGACGTCTCACCGTACATCGGGTATTGGTCTGCAATAGTGTCGCCTTCGCAACCGTTGTTATTATAATGAATATGCCTATCCGGGTTCGCAGGAACGAACTCGATAGCGCCGTTCGGCTCAGTACTGTTAATATGGATACGCGCCCAACCGTCGCGGTCGATGATACTACCGCCTCCGACAACCGGCACAGACGTACCTACGACAGGAACACTCCAACCGGGGATATCCGCGCCCGGGTCATGTTCGTCATATTCGGTGCCGGTAAACATTGTAGCTTTGATGGTCAGAGCGGCGTACTCAGCTGTGATATGCCACATCTCCTCGCACGTCCAGGTCGTACCATCTGCACTCGGAACCAACTGGATATTACGGCCGGTATTGGTGCGCAAGAAATAGCCACCCGGTTGGAACTCCACACCGAGGTTCTGTTTGCCCGTCTGTTCGGTATCAACAATCATACGTCCGTATGCGCCTCTCGGAGCGGGTAGTCCCAAGTGCTGGATTTTCAGCGTGTCTATATTCTTGAACTGCGAGTTAAATGCATCTCCTTGGTCCGTATGGCAATACTTGTTCTTATATCCCACATAATAATACGTACTATCGGACATCGGCACATTCATATAATCACTTACATGGTAGTTGGTTTCCCCAAGACGCTCCATGCACACCAAACGGTCGATGGTATAGGTCTTCTTCTTAGTGGTATAGCCAGCTTTATTGTCGGCAAAGTTTTTATTGTATTGCTTAGAATCCTGCTCGTCGTACGCGAAATAATACGAATCCGCACAAGTAGAAGTCAACGGATCATTCAGCACATACAAACGGAAAACCGTACGCGGGGTGTTATGGTGTTTATCTTTATTACCAAAAGCATACAATGCCTGACCTGGTTTTGCTTTTCCATCACCGTTACTATAGGTTATTTCACTAAGCTTTTTATTGAAACCGACCAACGAAGCATTGGTGTAAGAAACAGGAGCATTACCTCGCGGTATATCCAGCCAATACACCTCGCGGTATGGCAGGCCTAAGAAACCATAACCCTTCTCGCCATTGAATCGACCTTGGGCATCTTGATCCGTTCTGCCCTCCAGGGCGGTTAATCTTTTATTCGGGTCAAACGTGGTTACGGAAGAGCGGTTCGTCGGTACGACAAAGACGGCATTACAGATGTTGGCATTGTTTGCCTCTCTGGTCAAATCGCCTTGGTACTTATAGGAATTACCGGAAGACGTGAGCAGCGTATAGGAATCACCTCCCGGGTTGGTACTCCACATAGTATAGGCGATACCATCTAACGGATAATTTTTACCACTATAAAGAAACGTTACAGGGTCATCAATGGTCCAAATAGAAGGAGAAGCGGGTTCGGTTGCATCGGCGGATTGCGGAATCAACTTAAGGAAGTTTCCTTTGCCACCATCCCAGTTCTTGTAACCGAAATAGCCGCCCGTAGAACTCGGGTAATGGCACACGAAAAATTCCTCTCCGGAATCCTCAACACCGTTACCGTTTACGTCCACCCAAGTGGACAACAAAATCTGGTCACCCTGTTTGAGATTGACCACCAGACCACCATCCGTCGGCGTGAAATCGTACACGGGGGCTCCCATGACAGGCAACCAAGCGAACAAGAGCAAGGATAATCCGAGTCTTGCATAAGCGTTGAGATTTTCACACATACCTGATAGCACACCCCAGATGCGTGCACTATTGCTACCTGATATTACATTCCTTTTCATATATCTCATTCTTTTATATTATCTTATGGTTACTATCCACACACAACGAAACCGCATCCACATACTTGGTAGCATGTACATACGAACATGTGCTGAGTTAAAAAAGTTACATCTCTTTGTTTTCCACAACTATTTGATTGTTAGTTTATTACCCCCCCCCAATTATTGCGGATTTCGTTATATATGAGGTGAAAGTGCAGTTCACTAAAATCGGACAAAGATACGGCATTATTTATTGATAAACAAATTATTTTTACGGAAAAGTATCATTTTGTCATCGTCAAGGGGCATATTTGTCATTTTTGCTATCCGTGCATTGCATTTATGCGGGTGTTTCAATTGTTTTTTTATCCATTTTGTAAAGTGCATAATAACGAACGCACAAAAGTACTGCGAATATGTAGTTTAGAAGTTTAGGTGTTTAGGCGTTTAGGCGTTTAGACGTTGTTTAGGTGGCGGAAGAGGGGTTTAGGCGTTTAGGTGTTGAGGGGTTTAGGCGTTTAGACGTTGTTTAGTTGGTTGAAGAGGTTAAGATGTTTAGGTGTTTAGTAGTTTAGACGTTGTTTAGGTGG
>CADAAF010000026.1:17844-19566 GCA_902785805.1 uncultured Bacteroidales bacterium
GGATGGGGTGTGGGGGTTGTGTGGGGACGGTGATGGGAGGGTGATGGTACGGCGTGGATGGGGTGTGGGGACGGTGATGGGAGGGTGTGGGGACGGTGAGAGTACGGTAGGAGTACGGTAGGACTTCGGTCAAATAAGCACTATCTATCGGTTATCCTTCGGTTATCTATCGGTTATCCTTCGGTTAGGCTTGCTGATTTCTTACTGTCGTGTCGGTTACTTCGTGTTAGTGAGTGAATGTTAATGACTGCGTGTTGGGGACGAAGTGTTGGGGTTAGTCCTGCGGAGTGGTGGGGGACTGGTAGGCTTTGACGATTCTGCCTACGAGGGGATGACGAACGATGTCCTTGTCGTCAAATCGTATGACGGCAATACCTTGGGTGTCAGCAAGGCGTTCGACGGCATCGGCAAGTCCCGACCGCTGCGAGGGCGGTAGGTCAATCTGGGTGAGGTCGCCCGTAACAATCATCTTGCTGTTGATACCCAATCGGGTGAGGAACATCTTGATTTGCGGGATGGTGGTGTTCTGCGCCTCGTCAAGAATGACGACGGCATCGGAGAGTGTGCGTCCGCGCATGAAAGCGAGCGGCGCAATCTGAATGGTTCCGCGCTCCATGAACTCGTTGAGTTTGGACGCGGGAATCATGTCCTGCAGCGCATCGTAGAGGGGCTGGAGGTAAGGGTCAATCTTGTCGCGCATATCTCCCGGCAGGAAGCCAAGTTTCTCTCCCGCTTCGACGGCAGGCCGCGAAAGGATGATACGCCTGACCTCCTTGTTCTTGAGTGCCCTGACTGCAAGGGCGATAGCGGTATAGGTCTTACCGCTCCCTGCAGGTCCGACGGCGAACATGAGGTCGGTGCGGGAATAAGATTCGAGGAGTTGCTGCTGGTGTCCGCTACGTGCGGTGACTGCCTTGCCGTGCACGCCGTAGAGAATGAGGTTGCCTGCGGGTGCTTCGGTCTTCATCTCGCCGTGAATGAGTTGGAGAATGGTCTTTTCGCTGAGCTGCCCTGTCTGCAGGCAGTAGTGCTCGCATAGCCGCAGCGCCTCTTCAAAACGCGCCGTTTCCTTGTCCGCCCCCGACACTTTGACGGTTGGGCCCCTTGCGACCACACGCACAGAAGGGAACTGCGCCTTGAGACACATCATATTCAGATTGTTAGTACCATAGAAAAGAGCCGTATCCAACAGGTCGTTCAATTCAATCAGTTTCTCCATATTGCGGTAAATCAGTCAAAAAGATTATGTTGTCCTCCTGCACGTTGGCAATGACAGTCTGCGTGCCGTTGTGGAGGACGAGTAGCGGCACTTGCAGCAAGCGGTTATAGACAGCAGCCTGGTCGAGCGTTGCGGGTGTGACGGCAACGGAAGGCGCTTTGAACTCAATAAGAATGGCAGGGCGCAGGTTCCTGTCATAGACCACGGCATCCGCCCTTTGTCCCGTGGGCAGCGCCGCCTCAACAGCAATACGCGATGCGGGATATCCGTAGCGGTCGGTGAGCAGTTGCAAGAAACGCTGGCGCACCTGCTCTTCGGGAGTCAGGTCCTCGCTCAGGGCCCGGGCCATCTCTTCGCTGTACTTGAGCTGATAGCGGGCGTATATCCTGCCTTTGCGCGTCACTTTAACGAGAATGTTCCGATGATTGGTCGGATCCACCTTTCGCTCGACCAGACCATGTTTCTCCAGCTTTTTGATGGTCATTGTAGCAGAAGGCCGGGAT
>CADAAF010000027.1 GCA_902785805.1 uncultured Bacteroidales bacterium
TAGGACTGCGCGACCCAAAACGCCCCATCGGGACTTTCTTCTTCCTCGGTCCGACAGGTGTGGGTAAGACCTATTTGGCACAATGCCTCGCCGAGCAACTATTCGGCTCCAAAGACGCTATGATCCGCTTGGATATGTCCGAATACACTGAGAAACACACTGCTTCCCTATTGGTCGGTGCGCCTCCGGGATACGTGGCATACGACCAAGGCGGCAAACTGACCGAAGCCGTACGCCGTCACCCCTATTCGGTGGTTCTCCTGGACGAGATTGAGAAAGCGCACCCCGACATTTTCAACGTCCTTTTGCAAGTGCTGGATGAAGGACGGCTTACCGACAGGCAAGGACGAGAGACGTCTTTCCGCAATACCATCATCATCCTCACTTCCAACATCGGTACGCGCCAGTTGCAGGAGTTCGGAGCAGGTGTGGGTTTCAGCGCAGGAGAACTGACCGAAGACGCTGCCCAATCAACCTTGCTCAAAGCACTCCGAAAGACTTTCCCGCCTGAGTTCGTCAACCGTATGGACGATATCATCTCTTTCCGCCCGCTCACTCGTGACACACTGTCAGATATCCTCGACATCGAAATAGAGAAATTGGTAAGCCGGATGAAAGAGCAGAACCGCAGGTTAGTGGTATCGCCGGAGGCGAAAGCGCAACTCCTGGAGAAAGCCTACGACCCGCAGTATGGAGCACGTCCTATCCGACGCGCCGTACAGACTTACCTCGAAGACGAGATTACGCGCCGCTTGTTAGACAACCCGGACAAACGCACCCTGACTATATCGAAATTGAACGTAGAAAGTGCACCTTCCAAATAGACAGACAATGAACGTAGTATTTATCGGTGCCGGAAACATAGCCACATCGCTTGCTTTTGCCTTGCAACGGCAAGGGCACAGAATAGTACAGATTTTCAGCCGGACAACAACTTCTGCTCAACAGTTGGCGGACAAGTTGGGAGGGAATATTATGGCTACCAACCGTATGGATGAAGTACACACGGATGCGGATTTGTATGTGCTGGCTGTCAGAGACGGTGTCTTGGCGGATGTGGCGAAGCAGTTGACGAATACATTTACCGCAAGGAACGAAACCTCCGGCATTCAGCGGCTTTTTGTGCATGTGGCTTGTACGCAGTCCGTAGAGGTACTTGAGCCGTTGCGACGGTTCGGACTGACGGGTGTGCTTTATCCCTTGCAGACGTTTGTAAGGTCAATGGTGGTGGATTTGAGCCATACAACATTCTTTGTGGAAGGATCGGACGAAAAAGCGGAACGCCGAATTCACGAACTGGCTCTCTCGTTCAGCCCGATTGTTTATGCGGCTGATTACGAACAACGTCAGTACTTGCATTTTGCAGGAAATATGGCGGCTAATTTCAGCAACTGCCTGTATGCTATAGCCAAAGAGGCGTTGGATGAGGCACACTTGCCATTTGATGTTCTGTTCCCGATAGTGGATGAGACAGCACGCAAGATTCATACGATGACTCCTCGTGAAGCACAGTCGGGACCGGCGGCACGCGGGGATGAAGTGACTATACAAAAACATCTGGCTTTGATAGACAGGTTGTCCACACCTACGGCTGTTGATACGCACTCGCCGGTAAGTCTGAAAGATATGTACCGTTTCTTCACGCATAATATACAAACGGTGGCAAAGAACTGAAAAATATATTTCTGTTTGGTAAACTAACGTAAAAACCGTACTTTTGCCGCGTCAGGAAAATCCAATAGCGGCGCAATAGTTCAAACGTGGATAGATAATGCGGATAGCTTTGATAGGATACGGTAAAATGGGGCATACCATTGAGCAGGTAGCGCAGGAACGCGGTCACGCGATTGTGTTCCGTGGGGACGTGGGGTGGTCAGTAGATCAACTTCCCGATGCCGATGTGGCTATTGAGTTTACTACCCCCGCGACCGCCGAGGCGAACGTGAAGACCTTGTTAGACCGCCGTCTGCCGGTCGTTTCCGGCACTACCGGCTGGGACACGGAGGCGATGCGCCTGCTAAGTCAGACAACGGGCGTGCCTTTCCTCTGGGCAAGCAATTTCAGTTTGGGAGTGAACTTGTTCTTTGCGCTGAATGAGCGGCTGACGGAACTGATGCATGGGTATGACTACCAGCCTTCAATTACGGAGATTCATCATATACACAAGTTGGATAAACCTTCAGGAACTGCGATAACACTGGCTGCTGCAATAGGAGAAAATGTGCCTGTGGAGTCGGTCAGAGAAGGAGAAGTGGCTGGCATACATACTGTACGTTGGGATAGCCCTGCCGACACCATAACCATTACCCACGAAGCCAAGTCACGGCAAGGATTCGCCCTTGGAGCCGTATTGGCTGCCGAGTGGCTGAGAGACAAACAAGGACCGCACACAATGGAGGAGGTTCTCCGTCTGTGTTGGTTAGAAAAAAAAAAAAAAAATTTATATGACTTTATCAGAACGAATAGCCCAAGTAACCCGCAAACAGTGGATTAGAGGCGGAATTTGGAGCGCGATATATATCGTCTTTGTCTTTTGGGTAGCATGGGGTGACTGGGCATCATTGGGATGGCTGGTGTTGCTGCCCGTTATTATGGATATGTTCACCACCCGCTACATCCCATGGAACTGGTGGAAACGCTATAAACCTGCCGAAAAGGACGAACCGGCAAACCCCGATGCCAATCCCAAACTATATCTCATTTGCTCATGGATAGATGCCATCGTGTTTGCCTTGGTGGCGGTGTATTTTATCAACGTCTATATCTTCCAGAACTACCAGATTCCCTCTTCTTCTTTGGAAAAGAGCCTGCGCGTAGGGGACTACCTGTTGGTAAGCAAGATGAGTTATGGCGCACGCGTACCGAATACACCATTGTCTATGCCTTTGGTGCAACATACGATGCCGCAATGGTTGGGAGGAGGAAAGAGTTACTTTGAAAAACCGCATTGGGACTACAAGCGTCTTGCAGGGTGGGACAAACCCGAAAAAGGAGACATTGTAGTGTTCAATTTCCCTACGGGCGATACGGTTTGTCTCAAGATGCAGAACCCCGACTATTACACCCTTTGTCATTATTATGGGCGTAACGTGGTGCACCACCGCAAAGACTTGTTCGGCGAGATTGTGTATCGCCCTGTTGACCGGCGCGAGAACTATGTCAAACGCTGTGTAGGCGAACCCGGGGATAGCTTGAAGATTATAGACAACATTGTTTATACGAAGGGAAAGAACGATACAAGTTGGCAGCAAGAGCCTGACCGTGAAGGCAAACAGCTGAACTATTACGTGCAAACCGACGGACACGTGTTAAGCAATAGTTACTTGGAGAAAATAGGTATCAACAGGGACGATCGGCACAAGATGTCCTCCACTGTTTACGTCTTCCCCCTCACCGAAGCGATGCGTGACGAATTGGGCAAGAACCCGCACATAGTCAGCATACAGGTGGAAAACGAAAAGGAAGGCGGCGATGTCTATCCCCTCGGTCAGAACACTTGGACGCGCGATAATTACGGACCTATCTACCTGCCTGCAAAAGGCGAGACACTGCGCATAACGGCAGATAATTATCCGGTCTATCAGCGCATAGCCCAAGCCTACGAACAGCAGCCTATGCGCATAGGAGACGATTACACTTTCCGGATGGACTACTATTGGATGATGGGTGACAACCGGCATAATAGTGCCGACTCACGCTACTGGGGCTTCGTGCCGGAAGACCATATAGTGGGACGACCCGTGTTCATCTGGCTCAGCATAGAGAAAGATCAGCCATGGCTGAAAGGACATATACGTTGGAACAGAATAGGCAAGAAAGCCAAACAATGATACTGCCTACTGCCTATTGGGGACCTTGCTCCTATATGGAGCAAATGCTGCAAGATAACGTCAGGATAGAGGTCTGCGAGAGTTTTGAAAAGCAAACATTCCGCAACCGATGCCGTATAACGGACTTGCAGGGACGAGGGATATTGCTTACCGTCCCCGTAGAAAAAGTGGAGAGCAAGCAACTCACGCGCGACATACGTATCAGTTACCGCTCACGCTGGCAGCACCAGCACTGGATGGCTTTGAGAAGCGCATACGAACATACACCGTATTTTCTGTACTACGCAGACCTCATTCGCCCCTTTTATGAGCGCGAAATATTGTGGCTCGTGGACTTGAACGACCAACTCACGCAATTAGCCGCCGCCATTATGCAACGACGAATTGAAGCCGACGGAACAATACATAATGCACTGCATATAACGCATACCACCGACTGGCAAGGACAGACTTGGACCGACAGCCACCCGTGGCAACAACAAACAAGCATATTAGACCGACTCATGCGCGAAGGCGCATAACAATAAAATGAAACAAATAGAGTGGAATACATTGGGTTTTCATTACACCGAAACGAATAGTATTGTTCGGTGTGCTTTTCACGGCGAGTGGAAAAACGGACAACTCGCCGGCGACTGGGACGAACCATATCTAACTACCGATAAGTACCTGCACTTGCACGTGAGTGCCACTTGCCTGCAATACGGGCAGGAGGCTTTTGAAGGATTGAAAGTGTTCCGTGGAGCGGACGGACAAATACGTGTTTTCCGATGGCAGGCTAATGCCGCAAGGCTGAAACGCTCTGCTGAAGCACTCAAAATGGCGGCTCCGCCGGAGGAACTGTTCGGCAAAGCGATGCGGATGGTCGTAGCCGACAATGCAGACTATATACCCCCTTACGAGACAGGGGCTACGCTCTACCTGCGCCCACTCCTGATTGGAACAACACCGCGCTTGGGAGTCGGTCCGGGCAGAGACTATGAACTGATTATTATCCCCTCGCCTATCGGTCCCTACTATCCGGGCAAGTTCCACTGCACCACTTTTATTATCAATCGTCACGTGGATCGTGCTGCCGCTCTCGGCACCGGACAATATAAGGTAGGAGGCAACTATGCCGCCTCTTTCCGGGCTACGGAAGCAGCTCACTTGCAAGGGTATGACTGTCTCTTTACTGATAGCAAGACGCACCGGTACATAGACGAATGTAGTGCAGCCAATTTTATTGGTATCAAAGTGACGGGAAATAAAACAGAATACCTTACCCCGCGAAGTACAGCCATATTGCCTTCCATTACCAACGATAGTCTGATGACCTTGGCTCGCGATAAGGGCTACCGCGTCACACGCCGCCATATACGCATAGAAGAATTAGCCGATTTGCAGGAAGCCGCAGCATGCGGTACTGCATGTGTCATCAGTCCCATTGATAAAGTTATTGACCCCGACAAGGGCAAGACATACTGCATTAGTCGCACTCCGGGACCTATTCTTACCGACCTCTACCATTCGTTGCAAGACATACAGTATGGTAGGGCGGATGACCGGTACGGATGGTGCGAAATAATCTAAACAAATCAATCAAAACCAATATACAAACCCAAAACCATTCACTATTATGTTTCAATCTCATCCTAAGGGGCTTATCCCCGCAGCGTTGGCCAATATGGGCGAGCGTTTTGGCTACTACATTATGAATGCCGTACTCCTGCTGTTCCTTGTCAGCAAGTTCGGTTTGCCCGATGAAACGGCAGGCATTATTTACGCCGTTTTCTATTTCGGAATTTACGTGCTCAGTCTCGTCGGAGGTATCATTGCCGACCGCACGCAGAACTACAACAAGACCATCCAATGGGGGCTCATTATTATGTCCCTTGGCTATGTCTGCCTTAGTGTACCTGTTTTCAGCGAGAATCTTAATGAAGGCTCGCAATGGTGGTCTATTTTGATTTTCACCTGCTTGGCTCTGTTGATGATTGCTTTCGGTAACGGTTTGTTCAAGGGCAACCTGCAAGCCATTGTCGGCAAGATGTACGACGAATTGGAAGCAGATGCCGCCAAGAATGGTCCCGAAGCACTCAAACAGGCGCAGGACAAGCGTGATGCCGGTTTCCAGATATTCTATGTATTCATCAATATCGGCGGACTGATTGCGCCGTTTGTTGCTCCTTTGCTCCGTCAATGGTGGCTCAACCACAACCATCTGATTTACAACTCGGATATGGCTAATCTTGCGCACCAGTATCTCCGCGACGGTATTGCTACCGATAAGTTCAACGAAACACTCGCTGCCGTAATGCAGACCGGTTATAACTTTGTGGACAACATCACTTTCTGTCAGGACTATATTACCGTTTTCAACACGGGTATCCATTATTCATTTATTGCGTCTGTTGCGGCTATGCTCATCTCGCTTTGCGTCTTCCTCGCAACCAAGAAAATATTCCCGCAACCCGCTAAGAAAGAAGCCACACAGGTTGTTGAATACACCGCCGAAGAAAAAGTAGCTATGGCACAGGAAATCAGACAGCGTATGGCTGCACTCTTTGCCGTACTCGGTATTGCTATCTTCTTCTGGCTCTCTTTCCACCAGAACGGACAGTCTCTCAGCGTCTTTGCCCGCGACTTTATCAAGACGGACAGCATTGCTCCCGAGATTTGGCAGGCTCTTAACCCCTTCTTTGTTATCGTCCTTACACCCGTTGTGATGTGGCTCTTCGGTATGCTCGCTAAGAACGGAAAAGCCATCTCCACTCCCCGCAAGATTGCTATCGGTATGGCAGTGGCTGGATGCGCATATCTCTTCTTGATGATTGTTTCTATGGCTAACAACTATCCTTCTGGCGAGGCTTTCCGCGCTATGTCTAACGAAGATATGGCAGCTGCCGGATTGGCTAAAGAAGGACCATGGGTACTACTCGTTACGTATTTCTTCCTGACTGTAGCAGAGTTGTTCATCTCTCCGCTTGGCTTGAGCTTTGTCAGCAAAGTGGCTCCGCGTCACATGGTAGGTCTCTGCCAAGGATTGTGGCTTGGAGCAACTGCCATCGGCAACCTCTTTATCTGGGTAGGTCCCGTTATGTATAATGCTTGGTCTATCCAGTACTGCTGGCTCGTCTTCCTCGTTATCTGCCTTATCAGTATGGGCGTGATGCTGGGTATGGTCAAATGGTTGGAGAAAGTGGCTTGCTAATATATGAAAGACCAGTTATTATCTATTGCCGGATACATCGAGTCTCTTGAGCAGCGTATTGCTGCCCAGGAGGCGGCGATGGCGGTACTGAATACACGTATCGGCGACTTGCAGACGCAGTTGTATGCACTCCGGGAGAAGATGAACGGTATGCCGGTACAACAAACCGCTACGGAAGACGAACCCGAAGTGGAAGTCGAACCCGAAGTGGAAGTCGAACTCATCGTTCAGGATGATGAGCAGGATTCAGAAACAGCCGGCGAACTGATGGTTGCACAAGAGGAAACACAACCGGAAGCCTCCGCTATGGCGGAAGAAACAGTAGCAGAAGAACCGGTGGTGGAAGAGACTAAACCTCAGGAAAAACAGGTTGCTCCGGCTCCGACACAACAAACAACCCTCTTTGGCGCACCCGTCCGCGACATACGGCAAGCCATCTCTATAGGCGACCGGTTCCTCTTCCAGCGCGAACTCTTCGACGGAAACGGTGAAACCATGCAGAAACTCTTGGACCGCCTCAACAACTGCGCCAATCTTAACGAGGCGATGGACATCATTGCCACACAGCAGTGGGACACGAACAGTCCTACCTACGAACTCTTCATCAATGTATTAAGAAGACGTTTCTAATCGTATCCTGCCAGACTGTATGCTTTACGTCGTCCCTACGCCAATCGGTAATCTTGAAGACATAACCTTGCGCGCACTCAATGTGTTGCGCAAGGTCAGCCTTATCCTTGCCGAGGACACGCGCACATCATCCGTCCTGCTCAAGCACTACGACATTCATACACCTTTGCGCTCCCACCATAAGTTCAATGAACATCAGACATGCGAGCGCGAAGCCGAAGAGATAGCCGCCGGCAAAGAGGTGGCTCTCATCTCCGATGCCGGTACACCGGGTATCTCCGACCCGGGTTTTATGCTTGTCAGGGCTTGCGTGCAGAAAGGTGCGGAAGTGCAGTGCCTCCCTGGTCCCACTGCCTTTGTACCAGCATTAGTTAATAGCGGTATGCCCTGCGAACGCTTCTACTTTGAAGGGTTTCTCCCTCAGAAAAAAGGACGTCAGACGCGGTTGCAACAACTCGCGCAACAGGAGCATACCATGATTATCTACGAGTCGCCCTTCCGATTGGTCAAAACGCTGCAACAACTCGCCGAGTATCTCGGCGCAGAACGCCTTGCCTCCGTCAGCCGCGAACTGAGCAAACTGCACGAAGATACCCGGCGGGGTACACTTGGGCAACTCGTTGAGCACTTCACCGCCCAACCGCCCAAAGGCGAAATAGTCATCATCGTAGCAGGGAAAGAGGCATAACTGCCATTTTGGCAGATATATAGCGATTTGCATAGATTGTAAACTCTTTGGCACAATCTTTGCCCACTCTATGCGGAAGCATTTTGCTCCCGCATATTATGTTTATATAAACGGATAAACCAATAAACTATCATACACTATGTCAAAAGGAACAATCGGAGTAACATCGGACAACATCTTTCCGGTGATAAAAAAATTCTTGTATTCAGACCACGAAATCTTTCTGCGTGAACTGATTAGTAATGCCGTGGACGCTACGCAGAAACTCAAGACCCTTTCTTCCGTAGGCGAAGTCAAAGGCGATTTGGGCGACACGCGCGTGCGCGTCATCCTTGATAAAAACAAAAAGACACTCACCGTGCAAGACCACGGTATCGGTATGACCGCCGAGGAAGTGGACAAGTATATCAACCAGATAGCCTTCTCCGGCGCGGAAGAGTTTGTCAATAAGTACAAAGACAAGACGGAAGCCATCATCGGGCACTTCGGACTCGGTTTTTATTCCGCTTTTATGGTCAGCGACAAAGTGGAAATCTTCTCGCTCAGTTACAAAGAGGATGCAACAGCGGTTCACTGGACTTGTTCGGGTGAGACAACCTATGAGATGGAAGATACTATCAAGTCAGAAAGAGGCACGGATATCGTTTTGCATATCAACGACGAGTTCCAGCAATACCTCGAAGATGCCACTATTGAAGGTCTGCTCAATAAGTATTGCAAGTTCCTCCCCATCGAAATAGTGTTCGGCAAAAAGAAGGAATGGAAAGACGGCAAGCAGGTAGAAACAGAGGAAGACAACGTCATCAATGACATCAATCCTGCTTGGACGCGCAAACCCGCTGACCTCAAAGACGAAGACTACAAAGCCTTCTACCGCCAACTCTATCCGATGCAGATGGACGAACCGCTCTTCTGGATTCACCTCAACGTGGACTATCCGTTCCACTTGACAGGTATCCTCTATTTCCCGAAGATTCGTACCAATCTCGATGTGCAGAAGAACAAGATCCAGCTCTATTGCAACCAAGTTTATGTTACCGACGAGGTAGAGAACATCGTACCGCAGTACCTGACCCTCTTGCACGGCGTGATTGACAGTCCCGACATCCCGCTTAACGTCAGCCGCAGTTACCTGCAAAGCGACAACAACGTCAAGAAAATCAGTTCGCATATCACCAAGAAAGTGGCGGATAAACTTGCCGAACTCTACAAGAACGACAAAGCCGATTTCGAGAAGAAATGGGATGACATACGCCTCTTTATCCAGTACGGTATGCTCACCGACGAGAAGTTCTACGAGCGCGCCATCTCGTTCGCACTCTTCAAGAACATTGACGGCGCATACTTCAACCTTGAAGAGTACAAGGACAAAATCAAAGACCAACAGACCGATAAGGACGGCAACCTCGTTGTACTCTATACGCAAGACCCCGATGCCAACTTTACGCATATCGAGCGCGCAAAGCAGAAAGGTTACGATGTACTGCTTATGGACGGCGAATTGGACGTTCACGCTATGTCGCAATTAGAGCAGAAAAACGAGAAACTGCGCTTTACCCGTATTGACAGTGACATCCTTGAGAACCTTATCCGCAAGGAAGACAGCAAGAAAGACGAATATACGGACGAGCAGAAAGAGGGTCTTCGCAAAGCCTTCGAAGCCGTCCTGCCGCAGGACAAGAAACTCAATTACTATATCTCATTCGAGGCGGCCGCCGAGGATGCACTGCCCGTCTTCCTCACCCAAAACGAGTTTATGCGCCGCATGAAAGAGATGTCGCAGCACCAGCAGGGTATGTCTTTCTACGGTCAGATGCCCGACCAGTACAACCTCGTAGTCAATACCGCCCATCCGCTCATTCAGGAACTGTTCGGTAAGATGACAAGCGAAGAAGTGGAGGAAGTAGTTGAGAAAGAAGCCGATAAGGCAGCAGAGAACACGGAAAACAAAGACGAAAAAGTAAAAGAAACCGTCAAGAAAACCGTCTATTCGCTCTCCGGCGAAGACGAACGCCTGCACCAACTCACCGACATCGCCCTCCTCGCTTCCGGACAACTCAAAGGCGAATCGCTTCAATAAAAGCATCGGATAAGAGACTATTTTCGGGTTTTAGCCAAGGTTTAGTCATATTTTAGTGCGCGGCCGATATGGCTTGCAAAAAATATCGTTTATCTAACGTATATGTATCGTGTATGTATCGTATATCTATCGTGTTTGTATCGTTCTATACAGCGGGAAGGGAGCGGGGAAGATGGGAGAAAAGGAGAAGAGAAAGAAGAGAAAGGAGAGAAAGAAGAGAAGGAGACGGGGGAATGGACGTTGCGCTCTGTTATTTTTATTCTGGTCTGCTTGGTGTATCGGTCAAAAAGCCTTACTTTTGCGAGTGAAAAAACATTCATCATATTCCGTATGAAACAAACGCACAAGAACACAGACAACGATATAGAGAATACAGACAACAATATAGAGAATACAGAAAACGATATAGAGAATACAGCCATCTCAATTGAAACAGATTGCGAAATGACAGATAACGAAAAGTTAAAAAGAAACAGAAAAGGGACAGAATGAAAATACTGCATACGGGAGACTGGCATATCGGTCAGATTATCTACCAATACTATGACCGCGAGGCGGAACACAGGCACTTCTTCGGGCAACTGGTTGAATGGTGCCGTGAGGAACAGCCGGATGCGTTAGTCGTGGCCGGAGACATCTTCGACACGGCTCAACCGACCGTCAGCGCACGGCGTTTTTACACACAGCAGATGATGCGGCTGCGGGCGGCTTGTCCCGATATGCCGATAGTGATTATAGCAGGCAACCACGACTCGGCAGGCAGGATAGAAGCCGAAGCTGCGCTGTGGCAGTACGCCGATGTGTATGCCATCGGGACAGCCCCTGCGGCGGATACCGACTCACTACAGGACGGGTGGCAGAGCAAGTATGTGATTGAGATTCCGGGGAAGGGTTATATCGTGGCAATGCCCTACTACAACGGCAGCAGGAAAGCCGTTATCCAATCGCTGTTAGACTACGTCGCAGAGCGGAACACGGAGGGCTTGCCCGTGGTCGAGACAGGGCATCAGTGGGTGCAGGGGATGACGACTTGGGGGAGCGAGGCGGGTAACCTTGCCGAAAAGGGATTGGATGAGTTCGGGACGGGGTATGACTACCTGGCATTGGGGCATATCCATAAGCCGCACACCCTCGGGCAAGAGGATGATGCACTGCTAAACGGCAAGGCGCAAGTGTCGGCAAGTCCTGTGGCGAGGTATTCGGGTAGCAGTATCTATGTGAGTGCGAGCGAGGAGGTGCCGCATACGGTGTCAATGGTGGAGATAGACCGTCACGGCGGCGAAGTGCGCGTGCGCCCGATTGTTATCGAACAACTGCTTCACTTCTACACGGTACCCGAAACGGGAAAAGCGATTGAGACGGAACAGGAACTGCGTGAGGCGGTGCAAGCGTTCGTGGACAATCCGTGCAAGCGGGGTTACTTCCGGCTGCGTGTCCGGCGGACACTGCATTGGGACTGCGACCCCGACAAGGTAGTGGAACAACTGATAGCAGGTCACGAAGACAAAGCACGATTCAACCCGCAGACCCTCTATGAGAACATACCCGAAGAGAAAACACAAGAGAGCGAGAAGGTGGCGTTTGAGGTAGAGGAGTTTCAGCAGATGAGCGACCCGCTGGCATTTATCCGCAAGACGATTGACCAATACCCCAACCTTGACGCGGCGACATTAGAAGAGGACTTCCGGCAAATCAGTGCGCGCGTGCGGAGGATGGACGAACAAGCCAACCTTAAACAAGAGACGGTATGAGAATAGAGCAACTACATATCCGCAACATCGCTTCCATAGCAGAAGCGGACATTGACTTCATCAAAGACCTGCAAGACGAGCAGGGGTTGCCATCACCGCTGTTCCTGATAGCCGGCGAGACGGGTACGGGCAAGACTATCCTGTTAGATGCCATTACGATGGCACTCTACAAGACCACACCCCGCATAGACGGAGTGAGCGCGAAACAACGCAACTCGTACACCGACCGCGAGACAGGAGAGACAATAGGCATCAACAGTCTGGAACAATACACGCGCATCGGCATCGGCGTGAAGGACGAGAGTTATAGCGAACTGGTCTTTTCAGGCAACGACGGACACCATTATATAGTCAAGTTGACATTAGGGGTCAAGCGAACAGGACAGCTGCGCACACCCGAATGGAGTTGCAGCAACGAGAAAGGGGAGTCGTGGGCAAAAGACAAGGACATACGGGAAAAGATACAAGAGGCAGTAGGTCTGAGTTTCGAGCAGTTCTGCAGGCTGTCTATGTTAGCCCAGGGCGAGTTTGCAGAGTTCCTGTGCGGCGAGCGCAAACAAAGGGAGATGATATTGGAGCAACTGACACGCACGGAACGATTCAGCCGCTACGGAGAAGCTATCAATCAACTCTACAAAGAGAAAAAACAGTCGCGGGAAGAGTTGGAAAAGACCATAAAAGACCAACTGCAGATGCTGCTGACCGACGAACAAAAAGAAGAGAAGAAAAGCCTGATAGACAGTCTGTCCGCACAACTAACAGAAGCCAAACGTGAGAAAGAGGCAGCAGCACGCGTAGCAAACGCCTTGGAGAGTTTGGACCAAGCACGGGAAGCGTTGCAACAACTCGCAGACAAAGAGCAAACATACGAACAGACTTGGATGGGTCTCGGAGGGATGCTGCAAAAAGTGAAGGAGGATAATGCGACCATAGAGCAGGCTATCCAAGACGAGCAGCAATGGATAGACAATCAGAAGGTTTACGTACCTATATATACCAAGAAAGGAGAGCTGACTATAGAGACACAAACTCTTGAATCGGGGATGCAGACACTGGCACGAAAACGCGAGGAGCTGCTAACCGAACGAGCAAAAACGGATGCGCTGAAAACCAACCTACAGCAAGCGCAAGAAGAATGCAGGAAACGGAAAGAAGCGGCTGACAACCAACAACAAGAAATAGCCTCCCTCGTCAAGCAACGTGAAGAATTGCACCCGATGGAAGTCAATGCGCGTATTGAGCAACTCAACGGACAGAAAACGTGGCATGTACAGCTGCAAAACGACTACCAACAATGGCAGAATGCCGAAGAGGCACTGACCACAGCGCGAAAAGAGCTGTATGCCTTGACCGAGAAAGAGAGGACGCAGCAAAAAGAACAGGAACAACGGCTCATAGACTTGCAGCAAGCGCAATCCGCTTATGATTCGCGCAAACATACGTATGAATTGATGCAGACAAGTCGGGACAAGGCTTTTGAGTCGGTTCGTGCGCAACTACAAGACGGCGATGCGTGTCCGCTATGCGGCAACAAAGTGAATATGGAAGCACTGCGACAGCACTTTGAGACACTATTAGACCCGCTTGAGGACGAACACAAACGCTTGGCAGCCGTCCTTGAATGTACCCAAAAAGCATACGACACAGCCAATAACCAACTGCATAGTCTGCAAGGACAGCTACAAGCGCAAAACAAACTGATTGTTACTTACCAAGAGACGGCAGAGAAGGCGAAAAACAAAGCAGCAGAAAGGGCACAAGCGGTTCAAATAGCAATAGACGACCTATTCAGCGAGACCATCCGTCTGCGGAATGAAGCCATAGACCAAGAGATAAAACAGCAACAATCGCTGCAACAACAAGCAGAAGCACTTCAAAAGAAAATAACAGAGTTAAACAACTTACTAACAGGCTTGCAGAAGGAATATGAAACGGCTGAAAGCCGGCGGCAGACGGCACAAAAAGCAGCGGACGACAACCAAAACAATATCCTTTCGGTAGAAAAAGGAATACGTGAACGCGAGGCTGAAAACGAACGGCTTACAAAGAATATCGGCGATATATTAGGGGATTTTTATCCCGAATGGGAGCGGCGAATAGCGGAAGTGCGTCAATCGATACAGACAGCCGCAGCGGAATACGAACAGCGCAAAGAGCAACTGCAAAAACTTACCAATACGCTTACCAACCGGAAAGAGGCTTATCAGCGGATGCTGTCGGTACAGCAAGAGATTGCTTCAGAGCAACCTCAATGGCAAGTGCCTTCTATGCCTTCGGCTACCATGCAGCCCGATATAGAAAAACGCTGGAACAACCTCAAAACCGACTTAACCGCGCTGCATACGCAACGGCGCACCTATGCCGAGCAACAAGCGACTGCCAAACAAGCGCTTGCCGAACAATATAATGAGAACGGAGTGCTTCAACGCGAAGCCATATTGCAGCGCAAACAAGAAACAGAACAGGCGTATCTGTCGCTGACCGAGCAAATAGGCGCAGCCAACGGTCTGCTACAACAAGACGCGGAGAAACGGGAACAAATAGCAGGTATTCAGACGCAGTTAAAAGGAAGAGAACGAATTGAGAATCACTGGAAAATACTGAACGACTACTTTGGCGGGACACGCTTGAGAACCCTTGTGCAGACGTATATTCTGTCTCCGCTGCTACGCAGTGCCAACCTATACCTTAGCAAGATAACGAACCGCTACCAACTGACTTGCGACGGGCAGAACGAGCAGTTGAGCATCCTTGTCAACGACCTCTATAACCACCGCGTCCGCAGCTCGGCAGTACTGTCGGGCGGCGAACGCTTTCAAATCTCGCTGGCTCTGTCATTGGCTCTGTCGGACTTGAACAGAGAGGGTCTGAATGTGGATATACTCTTTATAGACGAAGGTTTCGGAACGCTGGACAAATACGCGCTGAACAGCGTAATGAACACGCTCCAAAACCTTTCATCCATAGTCGGTCAGCAGTCGCGCCGCGTGGGGGTCATATCCCACCGCGAAGAACTCAACGCCATACCTTCCAAGATTCTCGTCAAACGAGACGGACGCGGGAAGAGTACTGTGGTTTGTCCTTACACGGGGGAATACGAGGAATAATCAGTTCCTGAAGTGCAACTCGCCTTCGCGCAACTCCACGATAATGGGTTTGTCGTGCGTCACACGTCCCGCAATGAGTTGTTTGCTCAATTCGTTGAGTACCAATCTCTGCAAGGCTCTCTTGACAGGACGTGCACCGAATTGCGGATCGTAGCCTTCTTTGGCGATATACCTTACGGCATCGTCTGTCACGCGCAGTTCAAATCCTTGTTGAGCCAGCATCTCGTGTATCTTGGTAATCTGCAGACGCACAACCTGCTCAATGTCCGATTCGCTCAATTCGGAGAAGTGGATTATATCGTCTATACGGTTGAGGAACTCGGGTCTGACTTGTGCACGCAGTTGTTCTTCGGTCAGGTTGGAGGTGAGGATGATGAGCGTATTCTTAAAGTTGACCACCCTACCCTTGTTATCCGTCAGACGACCGTCGTCCAACAGCTGGAGCAACACATTGAACACATCGGGATGCGCTTTCTCCATTTCATCGAAGAGAACCACACTGTACGGTTTGCGCCGGATAGCCTCCGTCAGTTGTCCGCCTTCGTCATAGCCCACGTATCCGGGAGGCGCACCTATCAGACGCGTGGCTGAGAACTTCTCCTGATATTCGGACATATCAATACGCGTGAGCATATTCTCGTCGTCAAACAGGTAACTTGCCAATGCTTTCGCCAATTCGGTCTTGCCTACGCCGGTGGTACCTAAGAAGATGAAACTGCCGATAGGACGTTTGGGGTCTTGCAGTCCTGCCCGCGAGCGACGGATGGCATCGGATACGGCTTGGATGGCATCTTCCTGTCCGATGACGCGCTTGTGCAATTCCTCTTCAAGGTGAAGCAGTTTGTCGCGTTCTGACTGCATCATCTTTTGCACAGGGATTCCTGTCCAGCGGGCTACTACTTCGGCTATATCGTCCTCGTCCACTTCTTCCTTAATCAGTTTCTCCCCGTCAATACTCTGTAAGGCTTGCTGAGCCGCCTTTATATTGGTTTCTGCTTCTTGCAACTTGCCATAGCGTATTTCTGCTACTTTGCCATAGTTGCCTTCACGTTCTGCCACCTCCGCTTCATGTTTCAACTGTTCCTGACGGGCTTTCTCGTTTTGGATAGTGGCTACATAACCTTTCTCCTTTTCCCATTGGGCGTTGAGTTTGTTGCGCTGTTCATTGAGTGTTTTGAGTTGGTCGGCAATGGTAGCCATTTTGTCCTTGTTGTTCTCGCGCTTGATGGCCTCGCGTTCAATCTCTAACTGCTTGATCTGACGGTCCAGATTATCCAGTTCTTCGGGCTTGCTATCTACTTCCAACCTTAGTTTTGCAGCTGCCTCATCCACCAGGTCAATGGCTTTGTCAGGCAGGAAACGGTCGGTGATATAACGTGTCGAAAGCGTCACGGCAGCAATGAGTGCATCATCTTTGATACGAACGCGGTGGTGTGTCTCGTACTTCTCTTTCAATCCGCGCAGAATGGATATGGTAGAAGCCTCGTCCGGCTCGTTGACCATCACTTTCTGGAACCGACGCTCAAGAGCCTTGTCGGTCTCGAAGTATTTTTGGTACTCGTCCAAAGTGGTGGCTCCGATGGCTCGCAACTCGCCTCGAGCCAAAGCAGGCTTCAGTATATTGGCGGCATCCATTGCACCGGAAGACTTGCCGGCTCCCACTAACGTATGAATCTCATCAATGAAAAGTATAATCTCGCCGTCCGATCCTATCACTTCCTCTATCACTCCTTTGAGTCGCTCCTCAAATTCGCCTTGGTACTTGGCACCGGCTATCAAAGCACCCATATCCAATGAATAGATTTGCTTGCTTTTCAAGTTCTCGGGCACATCGCCGCGTACTATACGATGAGCCAAACCTTCGGCTATAGCCGTCTTACCTACACCGGGTTCACCGATGAGTACGGGGTTGTTCTTCGTTCGACGTGACAGAATCTGCAATACACGCCGAATCTCATCATCCCTGCCTATTACGGGGTCTAACTTGCCCTCTTGTGCGCGCTTGCACAAGTTGATGGCAAACTTCTGAAGATTTTCAGTCTTTTGATTCGTTGTATTCATAGTCTAATCTCCTATTTTGATTTTGCCAACTACGTCTCAAATCCTGTACCATAGTTCCAAACTGCCATTCCGACTGCCATTTTGGCAGTTACAATTCCGTAATGTTTGCCTGATAAATATATGTAAAAACTTTCCGATAAAACTCAAATCACTGTCGGATAGCCGGGGTTTTATCAATATTATGCGTACTTCATAAATTTGAAGCGCCATCATCCCCGATGAATACTGCCATGAAGGGACCTTTTGAACAGCATTTGAACAGGAAATGAACGGGAAATGAACGACGAATGAACAGGAAAGACATCTCTTTTTGCCGTTTCGGGATAATAATAGTAAGAAAGCAGTGAAAAAACAAGGCAAATTTGTGTATGCGAAAAGGTTAGCGTACCTTTGGCGCAAGAAAGTTCACCTACGCCTCTGCGATGCATCTCATTCGCCAATATCTGTCTGCCGTACTCTTTCCTGCCCGCTGCGCCGGATGCGAACAATTAACGGAAACGACACGGATTGAGAATCCCAATCTGAGTATCTGTCCCGAATGTATCGAATGTTTAGAGAGGACAGAACAGTTCTCTCTTCGAGATAATCTTACAGAAGACTTATTTGCACAGAACAAACAATTTGAACGCGCTGCCGCTTTCTGCTTCTATGACAAGCAGGATCTTGTGAGCCAACTGATTCATAAAGCAAAATACAAAAAACAACCGTTAATCAACTACGAATTGGCACGTTTGGCAGCGTTGGACGGACTGCAGTCGGACTTTTTCGAAGATATAGATGTCATCATCCCCGTCCCTCTTCACCCTCGCCGCTACCGGAAACGGGGCTACAACCAGTCGGACTATATAGCGCACGGTCTAAGCGATGTGCTACACATTCCCGTTGACACGGCACACGTATCACGCGTGCGTAACAACCCGCAGCAAGCCCTGACAAAAGGCAAAGAAAGGGAGAAGAATGTGGAAAACATTTTCGCTGTGAACCACCCCGAAGAGATGTACCGCAAACATATTCTCGTTGTGGATGACGTGATTACGACAGGCAGCACCATCCGCTCATTTTTGGATGCAATGTCAGCATTTCGCGGTGCACGCTTCAGCGTTTTCGCCCTTGCCAAAGCAAGATAAAAAAAGCACTGCAAAACACTTTACTCGAGAAAACTCCTAATGAAAGGATTTGAGGTGTAATGCGCCTTTGTAATCCGACCACCGCTTTTGCTACCACTTCTAAAAGCGGGTCACGGCAGAGCGTATCGGCACGCCATCGGTACATTATGTACCTCGGTTTGAAAAATTCTGTTGAGTTTTCCGGTCTCTTGGTTTTGCAGTGCTAAGATTATTGAGTTAGTTGACAGTTTGACAATCTAATTGTTAAAACGTCTTTAATTACTCGTATGCCATCCCAAAGTGAGGACTATATTATGAGTCATAGAGCGCATATCATACGGATCGGGAGTAACCACTCTGGAGGCGTAAGGATAGATTTGATAGTCCTGATAACGGAATCGGTAGGCGAGTTGCGCAATAAAGTGCTGATTGCGGAATCCTACTCCCACTCCCGCCATGTGGCTCAAACCGATAGTGCGAAACTCGGCATCTGTACGGACATCGTTCACCGCCAACTGCGTAGGCTGTTCGTTTTTGAGGAAAGCGGACTCAAAAGCATATCCACAATTGAGGAAGAGGTTATTGCTAATCACGACTTCCCCGCCAATTTTCATTGTATGTATATCGGTCGTCATGCGTGAATGGCGGAAGTCGTACTGGAGGGACACCAAGCCACGCTGTCCGGCTATGAAAGTCATGCCGGCAGTTGTACGCAAAGGCTGCGTCAATCGATAAGTATAGCGTTCTATAGGGGTACGTTCGAAAGCATCTATCGGATTGTCCTTAACCATCATATCCGCATCAGTACGAATAGTGAGGTTCATAGCAACGGGCGTTTGGAAAGAAAGGGCAAGACGTACAAATTGGACAGGCTGATAAAGCAAACCTATCGTCCCGCTCACGCCTACTCCGCTCATTGTGAGATCCGTATTAGCGTGCATATACGCGGTATTGTTTGTAATGAACGACTCCTCGTACATAGTAGTCTTACGGTAAGAAAGCGAACGTACATTCAATCCTAAGCCGAGTGCCCAATGGTGTTGGAAAAGACTTGCCCAATGCACATTAAATTCGTCCAATCCTCCCACCTCGTAAATCTTTACGGCATTGACAGGTACATTACCATAGCAAGACGACCATACTCCAAAGATTGTATCTCCATTTTGGTCGATGTCGTAAGGATCTATCATATACGTCTGGTAACCTAACCGACTGAGCCAACCTACATTGGCATCGGCATAAGCATTATCGCTTGCCAAATCGCTTTCTTGGAGGCGTACTGTTATATCATCCTCATTATAAACCTGATCCAGCATTACATTGGCGATAGTAGGCTGATTATTAGCATGTCCGAGTGACGTACGGTTGAACGTATGCAAACGGTTGAAAGAGAACATAAAGTTGCAGAAGCGCATAGCCGACTCGCTCCGATGGTTCTCAAACGCCAGCACAAAATTGGCATTCGGCAGCATAAAAGAGGACTTGAACTCGTCTTCTTTCTCCCCTTTTTGTCGGGTATAGTCCAACTGCTCGTGCAGGGTAAGCGAGACTCCCAACCTCCGATAGAGAGCCAGACCGGCAGGGTTATCAAGCACGGCACTCGGGTCAGCTCCTACAGCAGCCATAGCTCCCGCCATAGCCGTATATCGCGCCGTGCCTACATAGTCACGCGAATCAAGCAGTTGAGCATCCTGCGCACAAAGAACGTAGGGCAAGACAACCCCCAACAAGCAGAGGAGAAAACGGCGCATATATGCAAAAGAAAAACAAGTCGGACGCATAGTAGTGATATATTTTATTGGTTCTTACGATGGATAACGGCTTTTACCACCGTGTCTCTCACCTGAATAAACTCCACTTGCGGTGTTACCGGCCGGTTCGTCACTTTCGCATCGGAAGCCTTTTGAGGGGCGGACTGAACCGAAACAGGAACTTTCTTGACAGTTTTGGTAACCACACCTTTAGAAACATTCTCCGAAGAAGAACGCATCCCCGGTGTCGGACCATCCCAATAGTAAGCATCATCCACATAGTCATCAGCCGACAACGGACACAAGGCTAAACCCAATATGACAGACACGATAAGAAATGTTTTCTTCATATTCTTTGCTAATTATGCTCTAAAACCTATTATCTGCCGCACCTCACTGAGTGTTTTTGCGGCACTTTCGGAGGCACGTTCCGCACCTTGACGAGCCACCTTTTGGATGTATTGTTCGTCACTTTGGAACGCCAATATACGTTCGCGAATGGGGGCACAGAAAGCGTTGATGTCAACCGCTAACTGCTTCTTCATATCTCCATAGCGGATGGTCATTTGGTTGTACTTTTCGTCAAAGTAATCATAAGTTTCCTTTGTGGAGACCAGTTCCATCAACGTAAAGAGATTCTGAATAACTTCGGGTTTTTCTTGGTTGAGTTGCGTAGGTCCGGAGTCGGTAACGGCTTTCATCACTTTCTTGCGAATGGTGGCTTCATCATCGCAAAGATAAATGCAATTTCCGTTGGACTTACCCATCTTGCCCGTACCATCCAATCCTGGGACTTTAACTGCATTCTTATAGAAATGGTACGACTGCGGCTCTTTGAAGAAATCAACGTTGTAAATCCGATTGAAACGGCGCGCAAAGAGACGCATCATCTCCATATTCTGCTCTTGGTCTTTTCCCACGGGCACCTTATCTGCCTTATGCGCCAACACATCTGCCGCCATCAGGGTTGGGTATGTGAGCAGTCCGGCGTTCACGTTGTCAGGCTGGGTGCGTGCTTTTTCCTTGAAAGACGTAACACGTTCCAACTCACCGAGATAAGCATTCATGTTGAGGTACAGATAGAGTTCCAAAACGGGTTTCACATCACTCTGTACGTAAATAGGAGCCTTCTCAGGGGCAATACCACAAGCGAGATACTCGCAGAAAATGGTACGCACTGACTGCCGTATATTCTCGGGCGTAGGATGCGTGGTGAGCGAATGCCAATCGGCAATGAAGAACATACAATCATAGTCATTCTGCATCTGCAAAAAGCTCTTCACCGCACCGAAATAGTTGCCCAAATGCAAGTTACCGGTAGGACGTATGCCGCTTATTACTTTCTCCATAAAGAATATGTTTTATTATTCGATGGGAAGAGTACGGTCAATATGCTGCTCAAGGGATGTGAGCGTTTCCGTCTTGCTTACCCCTGGAATCATCTGAATCTTCGAATTGAGTAACGCCATCAAGTCGCGGTCGTCATGCGCGTATAACTTAATCAACATCGAGAATGATCCGAGGGTAAAATGGCTTTCTACGACTTCCGGTATCTGCTCCAAGGCACGTACCACGTCATTATACATTGAGCCTTTTTCAAGCGTGATTCCTACGTACACACAAAGGTTGTAACCTAACATCTTGGGATTGACTTGATAGCCACTGCCCACGATGACACCCGTATCAAACAACTTCTGTACGCGCTGATGAATAGCAGCACGACTCACCCCACATTGCTCGGCTACATCCTTGAAGGGAATTCGAGCATTCAACGTGATAATTTTCAAAATCTTACGATCTAACGCATCAATTCTCTCAATGGTATTTACTTCCATAGTTGTTAAAAATTTATCAAACTGTTATTGTTTTTCACAAAATCAGGCACAAAGATACGGCTATTTTTTATAAATTCAATAATTCATCGTATTTTTGCGCGCATTTCGATACTTTTTCTTATAAAAAGTATAAAAACGTATTGTTCCATTCCGTCACAAAATCCGTCTATGATTAGCACATCCGATTTGTTATTGGCTGAATATATTGAGCAACATTCGTCCTCCGAACCCGCTTATTTGCAAACCATAACCCGCACCACATATCAACACGCGGTCAATCCTCATATGCTGTCCGGTCTCGTACAGGGCAGGCTGTTAGCGATGTTAAGCCGAATGATACATCCCAAGCATATTTTGGAGATTGGTACCTATACGGGCTATTCGGCTCTGTGTCTCGCCGAAGGGTTAAGCGACAATGGGACGCTGATAACCATTGAGCGAAACGATGAGTTAGAGGCCCAAATACGTCATAACCTGTCCCTTTCTGACATCGGTCAACGCATCAACTTACGGATTGGTAACGCATTAGAAATCATTCCGTCCCTGCCATCCGACTTAATGTTCGACCTTATTTTTGTGGACGGCGACAAACGAGAGTACCCACTTTATTGGACTGCCATACAAGACCATTTAACAGAAGGGGGATGGATAGTCGCTGACAACACGCTTTGGGACGGACACATCATTGACACCGCCTACGACCGCGATGCCCAAACCAAAGGACTTAAAACTTTCAACGAGGACGTTGCACAAGACACAAGGTGGGAAAAAGTGATTATCCCCATTCGCGACGGACTCACCCTTATTACAAGGAGAAATCAAATGATGTAGGTCTGTACCAATGTGCGCAACTGCTCAAACTGACGCTCCACCTCTTCGCACGTACATTCGCCATAACTGCTCAGACGCAACCGAATCGTACCGTCTTTCGGCAAGTAAGCCAAGTGCAATCCTTGAGGTAAAGCACTCTCCCACGACTCCAATTCGATGGCCAACGCAGACTCAGGAATCCCCTTTACCGTAAGGGTGCGATGATAAATATGCTTATTGATTCCTCTTGCGTGCAGACGCTGCTGCAAGAAAGGAAGAATCTGCTCATCCATTGCTACTTGCATCTCTTTCGGCACCCCCGGCATACTTGCCACGATATGATTATCCTGCTCCCATACCATCAACGGCGCACTGCCGATGCGGTTCTCCAAAATAATTGCCGATTCGGGAACAAGCCACTGGGTAGCGGTCAGGCGATTAAGCACACTCGGACGGTCTGCATACAACCGCTCTACGTGACGTTTCACCTCTTGGTTCTCCACCAAACGGGTATGGAAAAAGTCGCAAAGAACGTGCTTGGTAATATCGTCCTTGGTCGGTCCAAGTCCGCCGGTCAGCAGTACAATATCCACCCTCTGCAACGCATCTGATAAAGCTTGACGGATATGGTCAGCCGAATCGTGTACGGAAGATATTTGATAGACCGGTATATCGGCGTGGTTCAATTGCTCCGCCATCCAAGCCGAATTGGTGTCCACCACCTGCCCGATGAGCAACTCATCACCTATTGTGATGATTTCTGCTTGCACTGTTTGTTCCATTCTGTTGCTGTTAATTCAAGTTCATCGTACCATTCTTGCCCAAACCGCCGGATAAGCGGTTCTTTGAGGAATTGATACAACGGTGTTTTGTTTTTCTTTCCCAATAAGCGCGCCGCATAACATATATCCCAACGATGGTACTCCACTCCAACTCTATCCCCGACTTTGGTCAAGCGGATGGGGTACAACGCGCAGGAGATAGGTTTGCGCCAAGCAGATTTTCCTTGCTCGAATGCCTGTTCAAGCAGGCAATAACACCATCGGTGACTATCACGCTGCATGAAGATACACTCCGCGCCGTCCACGATAGAAAGCACCTGTTCACCAGACGGATCAAGATAACTCAATCCTTTCTCTTTCAGAACTTTTCGTGCCTTGCGAGTCATAAGAGGTTCAACAATAGGCAACACTTTTCTTATCTCTTCCAACTCATTTTCACTGATTGGCGCACCTGCATCCCCCTCTACGCAACACTTGCCGCAACATGCGGCAAGGTCACACGAAAATTCTTTTTCAAGAACATCCAAACTGACTAATGTGTCTTGGATAATAAACATCGTTTCTACCCATTCTAAATTTCGATACGGACGGTCTATGTATCATCGTCGTCCATATAGTAGTGTACTTCTTCTTTCTCCTGTTTCTTGAACACACGGTTGTAATACTGTCCATACTTATAGCGCCAACTATTTTTGCGCTTGCCATAACCATAGCCGTAACCGTAGCCGTAACCATAACCCGAACCGTTACCATAGCCGTAACCATAGGACGAACCGTAACCATAACCGTAACCGTAGCCATAACCATAGCCATAGCCGCGATGGAAACCTTCAGTCGGTACGTCGGAAAGGACAAGATTAATCTTACTGCGGTGGTCAATAGCCAATTGCTTGAGTGTCTGCTTGCAGAACGATTTACTTGTTTGTAGGCAACGAATGACAAAGAGCGTGGTATCCGTTTGCTCAATCACCGAATAGGCATCCGGCACCTGCCCGACAGGCGATGTATCAATAATGATATAATCGTAAACCTGCTTGAGTTTGTCCAACATAAACGTGAGCCGGTCTGAGTGAATCAATTCACCCGGGTTAGGTGGTGTCGTACCCGCAGGAATAATATCAAAATCAAACGGAGCGTGATGAAGAATGACATCATCCAATTCACAATCGCCATTGAGGTAATTGGACATACCCGTTGTATATTCAATCAAGCCTAACTTGGTGTGGATATTCGGTTTGCGGATATCAAGGTCTATAAGGATTGTTTTCTTACCGGTCATTGCATACAGAGCAGCAAAGTTGGTACACAAGAACGTCTTACCATCGCCAGATTCAGTAGAAGTAATACAGATGGAAATACCTGTTTTCTTAGCAGTGATAAATTCAACACGTGTACGGATAGCTCGCAACATCTCCGCATAAGAAGAACGAGGCGAGGCTTTGACTAATGTCGGGTTCTGCGTTTTGGCGTGGCGTACCGAGCCTATGAGGCGGAAGTTACTCAAACTCTCTGCTTCTTTGGGTGTACGTACCTTATCGTTGGTCAATTCGGTAAGAATAATCAAACTCAATGGGATAAGCAAGCCAATGACGAGACAGGTGGTAGTAGTCTTCTTTTTGCTGTTGGCGTTTACTATAAACATCGGACGTGCTTTGTCCATAATCTCGTTATCGGGCGTATTGCTGGCTTTCTGGATTTCCGCCTCAGCACGCTTTTGAAGGAAGAATGTATAGTAATTGTCATCCACACGGTAGTTGCGTTCAATGCTAATCATTTCCAACTCTTTCTCTGGCAATTTTCTCATATCCACCTCCACTTCTTCATAGCGTTTTTGGAGGTCAGATTTTTCGATTTCAAGGGTGGCGCGCATTGACTTAACCACCTCCTCAATCGTTAATTTGACGTTATTGATGTCGTTGGTCAGTTTGGCATAATAGACATTCTTTTCGCTCAATTCGCCGCGTTGCAGTTGCAGGGCATTCAGTTGCGCCACCAAACTACTAAGTGTGCCTTCTGTCAATCCGAGTGACGAGGGCGAAGCTATAGTACCTTCTTCAATAGACTCCTGCAAATAATTAGTCAAGTAGTTAAGATATGTCTCTTTGAGTCGCAAAGACATCTGCAGTTCATCATAGGTATTGATTTTACCTACTAATTGCGAAGCGTGAGAACTGACATCCACGAAATTGTTCTGGTTACGGAACTGCGTCAAGGCATCCTCACTCTTTTCCAGCGAGCCTTGTAGGGCATCCAACTGCTGGTTAATAAAGGCTATAGACTTATTGGCTACTTCATTCTTCTTCTCTAAGTTCTGCGCCAAATAAACTTCTGCCAGCTTATTAATAAAATCACAGTCTCGCTGCGGGGTCTGACTACGTAGCGTCAACCGGAGAACCGAACTTCCGTCCATCACGAAATCGTGTCGCATACGACTTTGGAACTCGTTAATCAGACCATCTCTGGTGCGGAAACGGAAATAAATTTGTCCCGACTGACTAATATACTCGCTTGGCCAAAAAGTGGCTACAAAATAAGGAGTTTCTACCCGCTCGCCATAGTGAACATCGGATTCATAGGGTCGTTTCTCATCGGTGGAGTGGATATGCATTACGCCATCTCCTTTGAACGTTATTTGAAAGAGCAAACCCTTGACAGACTCCTGAATATAATCAGGTTCGATGATAACAGGCGTACTACGGTACAACGTTCGCGTTTTAAATCGTCCTTGCGTATAGTAGTCCACCTGCAAAAAAGGAATGGAATCTACCACGCGCCCCAACAAGTCATACGAGCCGAGCATAACCAACTGGTTGTTGATATTATTATACACCGGCTCCAAGCCAAATCCTTGGAAGAGTCCTCTCTGACTTGCATACTGGCTGCCTGACTCTTTAATCAGTATGGTGCCGCTTGACTCATACTCCTCAATCCACTTGCGGTTAATCAGTGCCGCCACACCATAAGCCAATGCTGCCGCAATGACAAACAGATACCAATAATGGACTACCCTTATGAGCCATTCCAATAAATTGAAACTGCTTTTCGATTCCTCTTCTTCCAGCATCCCTCCCTGCGCCCCCGGAACACTCATATAGGGGTTTTGATAAGGATTGGAATACGGATTCACGTAAGGATTGGCATACGGATTAGCGTACGGATTGGTAGGGTCATACGGATTCTTATGTAAATCTGCATAAGGATCAATGAGCGGGTTCTGAACGGGATCTTTATAGGGATCCGTATAGTATGGATTCTCTTTCGCCATATCGTTAGAGATTAGCTGAAGTTATTTCATAGGTATATAATTGAGCACAGACACCAGCAGTGCTACGGAACTTGTGATAAGACCAAGAAAGCCCGAATAACTTTCCTGCTTGAAGAAAGCAGCCGGTTCACGACTGACATAAATCAGGTCGTTGGGATAAATATAATAGTACTTTGAGTCAATAAGTGTGTTGGTACGTATGTCAAACTCCAAGACCTCAGGCTGCGCGTTGCCGTGCGGGCGGATAATACGTATATGTTGCCTGTCTCCCGAATTGAGGATATGTCCCGACATAGCAAGGGCTTGATAGATGGTCATCCGCTCCTTGTAGATATACCGCACGCCGGAACTGACATCGCCTAAAACGGTAAAGTACTTGTTGTACAACGCCAACTTTATCTCGGCATCGGGAATCAACTCGCGCATATATCGCTTGATGGTGTCCTGTGCCTCCAATTCGGTCAGTCCCTCCAAGCGTATCGGTTGGAGGAAAGGCAGATTGACCGTTCCGTCCGAATAAATGCGATACGAATAGGCATTGTTATATCCGGCACCAGTACTACTGCTCAAGTTCTGTGCAAGCGTTTTACCCAAAGTCTCATCCAAAGTGATGATACGATAGATTATCTCATCGTTTACCTGCAGCCGATAGGGCTGGTAACCGACACTATCATAATGCGGCAAATCATCGCGATCCTGCAACAAACCTACCTGTCGATGCCCATAGCATCCTGTTAACAACACTGCCAACAAAACAAGTAAGTTAAACGCGCTATATGTATTCGTTTTTGTCATTTGGTTTTGGTAGCATTGATAATTCGTTGTACAATACCATACACAAATCCCCCAAACGAAATGGTGGTGGCAGTAACGGCAATAGCCGTTGTAATACTATTGACACGGAAGGCTTTACCTTTCAACTGCTGTACATAAATTACATCATTGGGTTCGACATAATAATACTCGGAATTGATAACGTCTTTAGAGCGCAAATCAAACTCAATAACCTTGGTTACCCCTTC
>CADAAF010000028.1 GCA_902785805.1 uncultured Bacteroidales bacterium
CAAGAAAAACAGCGAGACGCAATATGGTTTGCGTTGGATGGATGTGCCCGAAGCATTTGAGGCAGAAGCCGAGAATGCTATTCCCACATTGGAAGAGGTAAAAGAGAAAGCTATTTCCAACGATGATGGTAAGCCCACACATATTCTGATTGAGGGTGATAATTTTCACGCCCTCACATGTCTTAACTATACCCATAAAGGACAAATAGATGTCATCTATATCGATCCACCGTACAACACCGGTTCGGATGGTTTTGTGTATAAGGATAAGCGTGTACTCGACAAATTTCCCGATGGCACAACTGTTCCAACAGATCACCCTTTGCGGCATAGTTATTGGCTTTCATTCATACACAAACGGCTTGAACTCGCTAAGAACTTACTCTCCGAAAGAGGTGTCATCTTTATTTCTATTGATGACAACGAGCAAGCGAACCTAAAACTGCTCTGCGACCAAGTGTTTGGAGAAGAAAATTTCATTGGGAAATGGTGTTGGTATAAATCGGCAACACCACCAAATTTATCATATAAAATTAGAAAAAACATTGAATACGTTTTGTGCTATGAGAAGAGTAAAAATAACACAAAATATCATGGAGTAAAAAAAGAAAGTAAAAGTGATGACCCGATAACTAAGCCTCAAAATACAATAAAAAAGTTAGAGTTTCCGCCATTCTCTATCCATTTCAAAGGAGAGGATGGAGTTATTAAGGCAGGAGTTTATGGGACAGAGAAATTCCCCAATAAGCTTTGTAATGATATGATTATAGTGAATGGGGTTAATACTAATTCTGTATCCTTCGAAAACAAATTCATTTGGATTCAGGAGAGACTGGAAGAAGAAATTAAAAATGGAACGAGAATAAATTGCTCTAAAGCAATAGTATTATCCTACAAAAAGGCTGATTATGACCCTGTTGTCCCATCTAATTTTATTGATATAAATGTAGGAGTAGATACTACAGAAAATGCAGGAAGAGAGATAGCAAACATTATTGGAGAAGGAATGTTTGACTACCCGAAGCCAACATCATTAATAAAATATCTTCTAAATTTTGCCCCTTCCTCTACCATCCTTGATTTCTTCGCCGGAAGCGGCACCACGATGCACGCGACGATGCAGTTGAATGAGGAAGATGGCGGACATCGGCAATGTATCTTGGTACAACAAAACGAGAATAACATCTGCGAGGCGGTTACGTACGAACGCAACAAACGTGTGATGCAAGGATACACAAATTCCAAAAAGGAATATGTGCCCGGTCTTGGCAACTCCATGAAATACTACCGAACGGCGTTTGTAGGCGAGCATAAGATAACCGACATTACCGATGCGGACAAAGTGGCTCTGACACAGAAAGCAGGTTGTCTCTTGTCTCTCGGCGAAAACACCTTAGAGGAAATCAAGACCGCCAAGTCATACCAGATTTTCCAACTTCGCAAAGGGGACAAGCCGACGAATGATTTTGGCTATACTGCTGTTTACTTCTCTGGCAACCTCACCTACTTTGCAGACTTCCGCCGAGAGATAGAGCAGATACAGACGGCTAACCCGTTAACACGCATCGCGGTTTATGTATTCACATGGGGCGACCCCTCTGTTTTTGAGAATGAGTTTGATGACCTTTCGGGTATTACCATCAAACCTATTCCGCAACCTATTTTAGAGATTTATCAGAACATCCACCAATTGTAATAGTATGGCTCAATTTAATATGCTTGCGTTTCAGCAGAACGCAGTAGAAGAATTAACGACTCAGTTCAAGGCTATCTGGTACGCGAACAATGACTTCAAACACGAAATTGTGTTTAAGTCTCCGACCGGAAGCGGCAAGACCTTTATGGTGTCTAATTTCATCAACGGCTTGCACACACAGCCCGATTGGAATGAGGATGTAGCGTTTGTGTGGATTACGTTCTCGGACGATTTGGCAATGCAGAGCAAGGAGAAGTTCTTTGAGTATTTTCATCCGAATATAGGCAACCGGTTACTGACCGTACAGGACTTCAACCAAGGCATGCTCAAACGAAATGACATACTGTTCCTCAACTGGCAAAAGTTGGTATCCAAGCGTGCGGCTGACCGTGTTTTGCGCCGTCCCGAAGATGAACGGCTATTCAAAGAATCGGGCTTCTATTTTGAGGATGTGGTCGAGCGAACGCACGCGGACGGAAGGCAGATAGTGATGATCATTGACGAGAGTCACAAGAACGATACCTACTCAGCCGTGCGAGACGTGATAAACCCGCTTAACCCGAAGATAATCCTCAAAGTAAGTGCCACGCCCGAATCCGAACCAACTATCAGCGACATACGCCATAACCGTGCAGGGTTTGTAGAAGTGGACAGGGAAGATGTCATTGATGCCGGACTAATCAAAGAGGAGATTATCTCGCAGACCGAGGAAGACCTGAACGTATTTGACAATATTGACCACGACTACCTGCTATTGGACTTGGCGATGGAGAAACGTGCGGAACTGAAAGCGGAGTGGGAGCGTATCGGAAAAGACATCAATCCCTTGGTGCTGATTCAGTTGCCCGATGACGATAAGAAAACAAAAGACTTAGGCGTCAAACGCAAAGAGGAGATTGTAACGGAATACTTGCTCAAAAAATGTGTACAGGCGAACCATATAGCCAAATGGTTTGATAACAAGAAAGAGAACATCGAGTTTATCTCCGACGGCAATAATCCTGTCGAATACATGCTCTTCAAGTACGCAGCTGGTACTGGCTGGGATTGTCCGCGTGCGCATATCCTCGTCATGTACCGCGAGGTGAAGTCCGACACGTTCCGCACGCAGACACTCGGACGTATTCTCCGTATGGCTGTTCCGGGATTAGACCTCAGCGGATATCCTGCACTCAAAACGGGCTACCTCTATACGAACTATCGCCGAAACGAAGTGCAGAATCCCAAGGACGGCACAGAGAACAAACCCAAGACTGCTATCTCCAAACTGAGTATTGAGCAGCAGACTTCTGCGGCGTTGGAACTGTTTGGCACTCAGGTCGCGCGTACGCTTTTTGATACCGTTCCTTCGGCTAATCCCAATGAAGTGTCCAAACAGGTGACGCAACTAATGCCGCACGTCATTCAAAAAGCACAAGAAACGGCACAGAAAATACAGGAGATATGCGATACAGAGCGCGATTATCACAAACGCGTAGAACGTATAGAGGCTGAGAAACAAAACTTACAGCATACCGTAGAAGCGGTTGTGCCATCGTTGTTTGCAGAGGAAGAACACCGCGAGCAAAAAGAGGCTGCGATGCAGGCAATCATCCGGCAAGTAGCGCAGATGACCGCAGGAGTTGCCGGTGTACGCGATCAGGATTTAGTGGTCGATCCTATTCTCAAATCCGACTTCCAGTCGCGTGGAGACTATGGTGATGTGGGACGTGCAAGCGATTTCCAATCTTCTTTCATCGGTACGTTCAATCGCTTTTTTGGCTCTTCGGAAAACAAATTACCCACTTTGGCAGAGCAACGTCATTTGTTGCAGGTAAAAGGGATTGACCCCGATGAACACTATGAGCGTAGCGTAATGGCTGATGCGCATTTCCGTAATTTCGATACGGATGCCAACAATGAGTACGGGCGAGATGTGATGGTAGAGGTCTCCAATAATGACGTAGAGAAACTATTCAGTTATCGGTGCTACGAGATTTTGCAGGAACAGACGGAAGATGATGCCAAACTCGGCAATATATCGCGTTCATGGGCACCGCTCAAAGAGGCGTTGAGACAGTGGTTCTCTATTGCACTTCCGGGGTATAGTTATTTGAGCCAATACAAAGTGTTCCTCAAAGATACCGACCGAAAGGAGAATAGTGTCTTCCGTCGTGTCATAACACAAGCCTTACGCGAGTATATTCCAATCCGCGATGAGATGTTAAAACGCAAGATGGAACGTATCGCAGTACAGGAAGCCGAAGTATTCACCATCAAGGCTCAATATGCATATACCGAGGATATGAAGGAGTTCCAACCTGCCGCATTGAGTATTGTCAAACCATTCCGCTTGTTGGAAAACTACGCCGGTAGAGAGAATGAGGTGAAGTTTATTCAGTTCTTGGAAAGCAATCCGCAACAGATAGAATGGTGGTTTAAAAATGGTACAGGTAAAGATGCATTAGGTATTCGCTATACGGATCATACGACCAATAAAGTGCGCATCTTCTATCCTGACTGGATAATCAAATTCCGTGGTCAGGACAAAATCGGTATCTTTGACACCAAAGGAGGATTCACTGCCAATGAATCCGAAGTGAAAGATAAAGCAGAAGCATTAGCAACGAGGATTTCATCGCTCAACGCTGATAAAACGAAGCGATATATCTATGTGGGCGGTATTGTTATCTGTCAGGAAGGTTTGTGGCTCTATAACGACCAACAAAACTATTCCAACTACGCCACCAACAAAACCCTGTGGAAAAACTTCAAGGATTTATTGAACTAAATATTAACACCGTGATATTAACATCGTGGTATTAACATCGTGATATTAACACCGTGATATTAACATCGTGATATTAACATCTTATATTGGCAGAACCCTCTTTGTTAAGTGCGCGAGTCGTCATGCTCGCGTTCCTTTCTTCGCCTTCCCCCGCTTGCCAATCTGCATTTCCTATGTTTATTCCGTCTGAATACCATTCAGACACGGCTCCTCAGAGCCGCCTGCAAAGGAGAGAGAACCGAACAAATAATTGTTGTCAAATTGTCGATAATTGTTGTCCATTAAAAGAGCCGAATAATGAGAGCAAATAATTGTTGTCAAATTGTCGATAATTGTTGACCACAAAAAGCCCCGCCATCACCCATCTCTTAGTTAGTATCTTTTTGTTATTCGTCAGCTGCGCCGTGCATCAGCGCGGCGTCTTTCGGTTTCGTCTGTTTCCCGAGATACTATCCGGGTACAAATAGTTCGTTTCCCGATATACCATTCGTCCTCTTCTTCATTCTTCCTTTCTACCTGCATGATATTTGTAGGTAATTGTCTTTATTTGCACCGATTTCCATTGAAGTCCCACAATTCCCCAACCCGCCTTTCTCTCGTGTCGTATCTTTGCATCCCGAAACAGACAGTAAACTGAAAAATCCGGAACTTACCCAAGTAAACTGAAACGAAACTGAAAGCGCGTTTCCCCGCTATCGTATCTTTGCGCAAAATTTAACGGATGCCCTGACATATCTGTGCTTTTTTGAGTGTGAACACTGAATTCGTTGTTTGCTATCTCAATGTGACGTTTTTTAAGATAAACCGAAGATTTTAATAAAAAATACGGGCAAAAAATGTACTTTTCTTAAGATTGGGTGTACTTACGTTGTGAAAAGTGCTGTTTGGTTTGTCGGTTTGTGAAACTCAACCTAATTTTGCCACGTCCGAAATATGGGGCTTTATGAAAATAAGGGTTTCAGAACCCGGAAAAATGGTTGAAAAACAGGATAGTTTAAACTTGTATAAAAGAACAGCACTTATGAATACATTATTTGCTAAATCACAATCTTTCTTTACTCTTTTTCTCATAGCCGTCTTCACAGCGGTCGGGACAACACCTGCATGGGCATACTGGTATGCGAATGCCAACGCGTATTCCAGACCTACTACCGGCGGATATGTCTATGTCGGGACTTCCAACAGTTGTAGCAGCGCCAGTTGCGGCACAAAGACAGAGGACAACGCCGGTTCGGGCAAGCAGGGTAAAATAACTCAAACCAGCGGTTCATATACGTTCTATTTTTGCAACAATCCCGCAACCAATTACGTGTTCAAGGGCTGGTCAACGGATGAGAGCGCCCTCAGCGGATCAGGAGTATCCAGCAATCCGTGGTCACAATCCTGCAGCGGCAGTTACAATTGGGGAAACGGGACAACCACCACCTTCTATGCCATTTTCGCCCGTATGACAACCAGCACAGGGTCATTGAGTATGGCAAACACGGCGGTCGGCAGTTCGTCTTCCAAGACATTCTCTATCACCCATGCACGTGCCGGCTCTATCACCATCAGCAAATCAGGAACCAATGCTTCGGACTATTCTGTCAATACAACTTCTATTTCTAACAGCAACAACGAGACAACCACGACCATTACCGTCACTTTCAAACCCTCTTGCAATGGTTCACGTACTGCCAACCTTACTATCTCTTCCAACAATGGTTTGAGCAGCAAGACGGTAACACTGACCGGCAACGGCACACTCAATGCACAGACGCTCTCGTGGGATGACGATGCCGTTCAAACCAATATGCTGGCAGGTGCGACGCAAGCTAATACTGCCACTTCAACCAGCGGGCTGACCGTCTCCTATTCTTCCAGCAACCCGAGCGTTATGACCGTCAATGCGGCGGGAAAGGTAACAGCCGTCGCGGTCGGTACGGCTACTATCACCGCCTCACAGGCAGGTGACTGCAAGTATGCAGCGGCTTCGCCGATTACGCGCACATTCACTGTCAAGTCCAAAGATACACCATATTTTACGCCCGGATGGTCAGGAAGCAACTCGACTCACCCGCTCAAAGTAGGCGATAAAGTTACATTGACCGTTGATAATGTCAGCAGCGGACTGACAGGAGATTTCCGCCCGACCTATGATTCGCACTACTTCAATGTAACGCGCAGCGGCAACACCGTCACCATAGAGGCGATGAATGCAGGCTTGGGAAAGACCGTACAATTTACGCAGACAGAGAACACCACTATCTTCGGGGCAAACGTTACTTACACGTTCGATATAACGAAAATAGACAACACATTAGCCGTCGGTTCAACTGCTTACGACATATACGTGGATGAGCAGTCGCCCGCCGTACGGAACGGACAGAACAGCGATGGCGCAATCACTACCACCACTTCGGATGCCACACTGGCTTATTATGACATAGAAAGCAACAGAATAGTAGCACAGAACACCGGCAATCAGTCGTTTGACACGAAGAACGTAACTATCACAATCAACCAGGCAGCTACGTACAAATATACGGCTTCAGCCCATACCATTACGGTTACCGTGAAGAAACACGTACCCGTGTTTACTTGGCGTAGCGGCGATGTTTATTTTGACAACACCTACACGGACTATCTGGTTAGTACGGGTACCAACACCTTCTCGGTTTCTTCTTCCTCTGACGCAGAAGTGGCTTACCTGACCAATGGAACAACAGGAACAAGACTTACTCTGAAAACACGTTATAAGTATGCTTCTACCACACTGACCGTTACGCAGTCGGAGAACTACTATTGGGCGGAGCACACCGAGAGCAGAACCGTCAAGCCCGTCTTTGCTTCCAACCACGTGCCCTTCACTTTCACGCAGGCGATGTTCAATACAGGGTCAATACGCGTGAATAATGTCGGCAGCAATAGTTGGGATGGAGGTATCAAACTGGGTGAAACAAGCGGCGCATTAAACTGGGACGACAAGTACATTGATATACATTTTGAAGGCGTTCCCGACAAACTGTCGTTCAATTTCTCCAATTCAGATGTCGCCACAGGATGTGACCAACGCATATATCAAAGTGCTAACGGCTCGAATTGGACGGAGATTTGGAAAGACACGGAAAACCGAAAGAACGGTATAAACCAGACACTCAGTCTCTCTCCTGGCACCCGGTATCTGCGTTTCTACTATACCGGCAACTGCGCGGGTTACTATAAGAACGTCCAAGTTACACAGCGCAAAGAACTGCAGACGGTACGCTCCGCATCGGACTGGACGAAAGTGACAACGATAGACTTCGGCGAGAACGAAATAACCGTTCCGGCTGCCGACCAAACATATTATCTTTTCTACGCTTCCGCAGGTCATAATGTGACACTCACGACTGATGACCCCGCTTTTACGGTGGTTCCCTCTTCACTGACTACTATCGGAGGCGACCAATACGGCACGACCCCTATTAAAGTGTCGTACAGCACCGCCTCGCAGCATAATAACCAGAACGCCAAACTGACTATCACCGACGAGAACGGTACGGGTTCGACCGTAACGCTCAAAGGACGCACGAACAAGAAAACGCCTACTGTCACATGGTCTTCCGATGCCGTATCATTCAATGCGGGCGATATACTGACCGCCTCTTCTGCGGAAGGAACAACCGTCACACTATCGGCTGCCGGCTATGAGCAGTACGTTTCTTGTGAAGGCAATACTGCTACCATGATTCAGGCTTGCGCCACGGATGTGGTGATAACGGCAAACGTAGCCGAGAACGCCACTTTTGCTGCGGCTCAGGCAACCAAGACCATACGCGTCACCAACAAGACCAAACAGACCATCACATGGGAGCAGGCTCTTAACCGCCTGAAAACAACCGATGCGGTCAAGTCTGTTACACTCAATGCCACTGCCTCTTCCGGACTGCCCGTCAGCTACACATTGGCGGGTGACCAAACAGGTCTGACGCTGACACAGAGCGGCAACACGTGGACACTGACTTACTCGGCAACACCATGCTCCAACACCACTATCATCGCTACACAAGCGGGTAACACGGAGTATGCGGAGGCAACGCCCGTTTCGCTGCCCGTCAAAGTGATTGACCCCACTGCACTGTGCGGCACGAGCGAGACATTGATTAACCAAGCCTTCAATCTCAAAGGAGATATTACATACAGTCTGAATATTCCACAACAAATCACACTGCGCTTCCGCAAGATTGACAAGACGATTTTAGGCATACACGTAGTATATACGGGTAACTTTATTGTCAAGCTCTATAACAAGAACGGCACGGAGATATATTCGCGCACTGTTTCGCAGGGCGATGTATCGTATAGTAGCGACTATACCCTGACTATTAATACGTCATCTTTTGCCAACCTGATAGAAGCGACTTCGATTAAGTTGGTTTCGGAGGCAGACCAGTGGGGATATGATGTGAAGTCCCTGTCCTATACGCAACAGCAGTACTGCTCAACAAACAAGAGCGAACTTTCGTTCACGGGTTCGGCGAATGCGGAGACACCGGCACAGACCTTCACGGTATCCTACTGCAACTACCCGCTTGAGGTCGAATCGACCAACCCGAAGTTCCATTTGACCAACACCTCTTTCGGTGATTGCGGCGAATACGGAACAGCCATTGTGTCTGTTGTCTATTCCCCGGGTGACTTCTCGGGTGAAGAAAGCGGAACGATACAGATTAAGGATAATACGGGTGCGGTGCGTGCATCGGTTAATGTAACAGGCGTAAGTGCCAAAGTGGGACAGTCTGTTACGTCGCACAATGTGACTACCTCTTATCTGACCACCGACCAAGTGACACTGACCGCTGAAACGAGTTCGGGACTGAACAACTTCACGTTCACGGCTTCACCTGCTGATGTGGCGGTGTTCAACGGTAATGTGATGACTTTTGTCAAGGTTTGCGACAACCTGTCCATTACCATCTCCGAGCCGGGCAGCAACGGATATAACCCTTGCTCCACCACGATAGAAGGAATCAAAGTGACAAAAGTGACACCTGACTTGGTGGCACCTTCGGGTTCGGATATCCATTACCTTGACAACCTCTCGGAGAGCACTATCAGCGGCGGTTCGGCTTCTGCTACGCTCCACGGCGTAGAGGATACCAACGTGCCGGGTACGTTTGCTTGGACCACTACGCACGTTATCAGCGACAACCAGGGTACGCACAGTTACTTGGCTACGTTCACGCCCGATAATACGAACCTCTATAATACGGCTACGTGCTATGTGACTATCAATATACTTCGTGCCACTACACCCGACATCGCGCTCAACAACGCCACGATTATTCTGTCGGACGTAGCCAACAACCGTATGACCACGCAAACGCTTACCGACCTTGTCAGCACGTTGCCGGAATATAACCCGATGGCAAGAGAAACATTCACGTTCTCTGTCAAGGCAGTGGACAAAACAGGTTACCTCTATTCGTCCGCTACCATAGAGACCGGTGTGGTGGATAACGGAAACCATACGTTCTACGCCACCGAAGCGGGTGTATATACACTGACTGCCACCTCGCCGCAGACTGACTACTATGAGTCACGTTCAATAGACTTCACTGTAACGGTCAACAAGCGTCCGAACTTTATCAGCGTTCATAATGAGACCTCAACGGAAGCAGGCGATGTGGCTTACACTACTTCTATCTATACGGATGCTACGGAGAATAATGTGACCGTCAGTGCAACCAACACGGATGAGGTAAGTGCGCCGATTACGGTCAGTCAGACAGCAGGTGCTGAGATTGTGGCGTTTGACCGCGAGCAGGCTACGGTTGCTTCCAATTCGTTGTTAGGTGAGGCGCGCTGGTTGGTATCGCAACCCGAGAACGCTTACTACCTTGCCACGAACACGTACTTTGTGGTAAATGTTATCCGCAAACCGTCCGCTTCGTGCAACCTCTATTATGACCCGAACGAATACGACGTACTCAATGGTATAACCGACTTCCAGGGACAAGTGGGACACGTCTATTCTATCGGCGAAGGTCAATACGCTGAAGCCGTCTATATCACTGCCAAACTTTCGTTTGCCGGTATCGCAAATTTCTACTTGCAGTACTCTACCGATAACGGAAATAACTACACCGACTTGAGCGGCAATTTAGATTTATCGACAAGCTATAAGACTTTTGGTCCGTACTATTTCCCTGCCAACACGATTGTTACCAATGTGCGCACCATTACCAAGACGGGAGGAACGCTCAACAAGCACTACAAAGACCTGTGCGTAACGCGCAAGGTGGTATTGTCTGCCGAGCCTGTCCATATCACCACTACGGCGGCTTCTTTACCGGTCTATGTGAACCAGCAGGGTGTAGGCACGCTGATGGTGGAGTGGAGTTGCAGCGATGGCGGCGACCTCAAGTTAGTGAGCAACAACAGCAAGTTCACCCTATCGCAAGAAGTCATTGAAAACACCGAATGTGCCAATGGCAAAACGCCGATTACTGTTTATTATACCTCAAGTACAGCAGGAACGGACAATGCCACCATCACTATCTACAACGAGAGTCAGAACATACAGGTAGCCGTAACGGGTGTAACCCACAAGACACCGCAAACCATTGATTATTTGGTCAACGATGAAGTGGTTCAGCCTACCGAACAGGGGTATATACCCGTCCACGTTGGCGATGTGATTACGGCTCGCACCAATCGCGGACACCTCGTTCTGTTCCAATCCACGTCAGACGCAGAGGTGATGTCCATCAGCGACAACCAACGTACCCTTACGCCGGTAGCCAACGGTACGGTTACCGTTCAGGCGTACGGACTCAATACAGACGAAGAAGCGGCATTTGCTACCGTGGACGAAACGATGCGCTTTGTGGTAACGCAAGATATCATTCAGACCATCGTATGGGACCAGACTTTCCTCTCGCTTGTCTATGGCGAGGACGAGACGATTGACCTGACCGGCTACGCTACCTATACCGACAGTCAAGGCAGAAACAAGACGCGCGCCGTCGTTTATACCGTGGCGGACGAGTCGGTGGCATCGGTAGAAGGAAATGTGCTGACGATTACCGGCGCGGGACAAACGACTATCGCCGCATCCGTATCGGGCGGCGAGATTGACGGCGAAACGTTCCTTGCTGCCTCAAAGACGCTGAAGATAGTGGTTCGCGACCCCAATGCGCCTTGCGACACCTATATATATACACAATCCGGAGAAGAGAAACGCGACCTCGGCTGGAACTGGACGCAACAGGATAAGACGGCTACCGTAGTCTATGACTTGCAAGCGTATGGTGAACCGCGTACCTGCAACTTCGACTACTGGGGTACATCCCAAAAGGATCTTGCAGGTGTATCCTACTTCGCTCCCGGTATCGTCAAAGTAGAAGAGTACTACGACGGGACGTGGCATACTGTACAAGACAATTTGTCGCCCACCAAAGAGAATCAATGGCAGAACTCCGGCGATATACTTCTTTCGGACAAAGCCACCAAGGTGCAAGTCGTGGTATATGGTCCGCTAAAAGGCAAGATTGCGTTTGTAGAGGTGGATAAATGGCCTACCGGTTACTTCTTCGTGAACAATATGGTGATTACCAAGGCGCGCTATATGCGTCCAAGCGTGGATACGCTCCGTCTCGGAGAACAACTCATCTTTGCGCCATACACTATCCAAGAGCCTGTCAATATACGCTATAGCAATATCTACGGTCCGATTTCCATTGCTTCCGACAATCCGAAGTTCGTTGTCTCGCAGCGTACCATTGCAGGCGAATGTGGCGACCACGGTTCGTATCCGCTTCTGATCACCTACACCCCGACCACCGAACAGATTCCCGACACGGCGCATATCCGTATATCGGACGGACGCTTGGACACCACCATCGTGGTAACAGGTATGGGACGCGCTATTCCGACCTATACTTTCACCGGCGAAGCAGGCACGGACGATAAGGGTACTACCGCAAACTGGGACGAGGAAGGTATTCCTGCTGTACGCGACTGGCGCGTAGTGGTTGAGAAAGATATGCGTTTGTCGGAGGGACAATCATTGGAATCCAATATCTTTGTCATCAAGCAAGGTGCTACCGTAACGGTAGGCGATGGTGCCACACTGACTATCGGTGGCGGTTTCCCGTCGGATGCTGTACAAGGTAACATTGTGGTGGAAGCAGGCGGTACGCTCAACTTCACCGATGTTAAGACCTACGGCAAAGCCAATATACAGAACCTCACGCTTTGCTCATCGTTGGGCAACCGCGACGGCTCTGGCAAGTCGGGACAGATACATCATATCGAGCAGTTGGATTTGCGTGGTGATGCTTACTTCGAAGTGGCTTTGGACGCTTCGGGTGCCTGCTCGCCGGGTTGGTACGACTTTACCGTTCCCTTTGAAGCGGAAAGAGGTTCCGTAACCCGCCGCGACAATACGACACACGAGATAAAGACAATAGCAGGAGGAGTGAACTACAAGATTATGGATTATGACGAGGGTCGCAGTCTCAATGGATATGGTTGGCATGTATATAGCGGTAACCTCATGCCCGGACAAATCTATACTATCACCATTGACGATGTGGATAATGTCTATCGTTTCAAGAAAGCCAAACGCGCAACTCTGAACGACGCAAGCAGAGTGGCGATGATCTGCTCCGAAGGCGATGAGCAGAAACGCGGTTGGAACGGTTTGGGTAACGGCACGTTTGCCTATAGTACAGTAGCCGCAGATACTGAAGATGAGGCGAACCGCATCCGTTACATCCAAATCTACGACCATGCCTCTAATACATATACACCTGTAGCGATTGACGAATATACGTTTGTGGTCGGTTCTGCGTTCCTTGTTCAGACTCCTGTAGCACAGGATATGCTCTTCACCGAACCCGCCGTAAGCGGCACGTTGCAGGCTCCGGGACGCAATCGTGACGAACAGGCTGAAGCCTTCACGCTCGAAATGACCGATACAGAGGGCGTTTCTGTAGTTGACCGTCTCTTTGTCAGTGCCTCCAATACGGCTTTGGACACCTATCAGATTGGTCACGACCTCGTCAAACTGAGCAAAGGTGAAGCCGGCATTGCACAGATGTGGGCTGCGGCTTACGACAACAAACTCTGCGCTGTTGAGTTGCCGCTGCAAGAGAACAGTGTACGTGTTCCGCTCGGGTTCTACGCACCTGCACAAAGGGCTTATCTGCTTGACGTAACCAAGGCACCGGCTGATGCAGCACTCTATCTGACCTACGACGGCAAAGCCATTTGGAACCTCTCCGCCGCACCTTATACGCTCTATCTCAACAAGGGAGAGAATACCCACTACGGACTGATGTATATCCAAGACATGCGTCCTATACCTACCGGTTGGGAGCAAACGGAAAACGACGGAGAAGTGCAGAAATTTGTGCAAAACGGTGTGCTTTACATCTATCAAAACGGTGTAATTTATGACGCTACCGGTAAAAAAGTGAAAAATATCAACGAATAATTTGGTCATGTCGTAAAACTTTAAGACCTTTGCGCCCGCTTATGAAAAAGAACTATACAATGCCGCAGTCTGGGGAGGTAATCCTTCTGGCAGGTGAAAAACTTATGTGGCCACTTGAATACAGCTGGGATAAGGCAGAACATTCTGCGCCGGAAAGACACCCGGCAGGTTTGCGCCAACAGTGGTAATTAAGCAAATATTGATTGCAAAGTAACGCATATAGATGGTGTGTATGACGGAGCAATCGATTTTTGAGAATCACTTTGATTAACGTATATAATTTTAAAATACTAAAAAAAATGAAAAAAACGCTTTTACTTTTGGTGATGGGTTTGTTCACCCTCGGTGCAAGTGCACAACTGAATATGTCGTCTCGTACGGGCAGCGAAGTTATTGACAAGGACAAGAATGGTACCTATATTGTTGCTCTTGAGAACAATTCATACCAGATTTTCTTGCAAGACTATTTCAAGAGTCGTGAGATAGCTGTCAGCCTCGGTGCCGATAAGCAGACTGCAGCCAAGACGGTTGAGAACATCCTCGCTTGGATGAAGAGTGCCAAGAAAGGTGAAGTGAACCGCATCACTACCGTGGGTGAAAAAGACGGATACAATTTTGTGAAAGCCGACGGCAAGACGCTCCTTGTATCAAAAGGCGACAGCGAGTATTGTATGGCAGCTTTCAATCTTTTAGTGCCAGGTTTGAAGAATTATCGCCGTTTTATCACGGACGCTACGGCTCTGCCTTACACCATCGGTCATATCACCACTTCTGACTTGAAGAGAATTCAGAAGAAACTTAACAAATGATTGACTATATTCGAGGTTCGCTGACAGAACTTAATCCGGCTCTGGCAGTGATAGATGCAGCCGGTGTGGGCTACGCGATAAATATCGCGTTGCCCACATACTCCTTCCTACAACCCCTCGAAAATAAGGAAACAAAACTCTTCATTACGGAGATAATCCGTGAAGATACGCACGACCTTTTCGGCTTTCCGACAAAGGGCGAGCGCTCGCTCTTTGAACTGCTTTTGACTGTGAGCGGCATAGGAGCCAACACGGCGCGTATGATTATGTCTGCTTTCAGCGCAGGCGAAGTGCGGCAGATTATCGCTACGGGTAACGCCCGTCAACTCAGTCAGGTAAAAGGTCTCGGTCCCAAAACGGCGCAAAGGGTCATTGTTGATTTGAAAGACAAGGTGCTGAAGATTGACCTTGGAGAAAGCGGTATGTCCGAAGCGCAGGTACCTGACTACAGTTCTCAAGAACTTAACCCGATACGGCAAGAGGCTGTCAGTGCACTCACCATGCTCGGTTTTGCAGCGTCACCCACCCAAAAAGCAGTGGACAAGATACTGCAAGACACGCCCGCTGCTACGGTAGAACAAGTCATCCGTATGGCACTCAAAATGTTGTAATTTATCTTGGCACAGCGTTCATTCATATTGTTTTTGCTGCTTCTTCCGCTCGCTCTTCGGGCGCAAGCACCCCAACTGACACCTGCACAACAGCATGCAGATTCAGTGCAGCGGGCGGACACCGTAGGAAGTATCGTTTCGCCGTCACTGCCTACACCCAACCAATCCATAGAGACTACGGTTGAGTATCAGCCGTTGCAAAACACGTATCTGCTGCGAAACAAGATAGGAGAATTAGACATTGAGTCGCCTTACTTGATGAATGCGGAGGAGTACAAAAAGTACCAGGAACGGCAATTCATCCGCAAGTATTGGCAGCAGAAGATAAGTGAGGTAGAACACGACAACGAAAAGAAGTTTGACATTACCGATATGAAGTTCAATATCGGTCCTGCCGACAAGGTTTTCGGTCCGGGCGGCGTACAACTCAAGTTGCAAGGTAGTGCGGAACTCATTTTCGGTTTCAACCACCAGTTTGTGGATAATCCGGCTCTGACACAAAGGGCAAAGAACAATAATGTATTGGATTTCGACGAGAAGATACAGGTGAACGTCAATGGTAAGGTGGGTGACAGACTGAACCTCAACCTCAGTTACAACACCGAGTCCACCTTCTCGTTCGACCAGCAGAACATCAAACTTGCCTATAAGGGGCAGGAGGATGACATCATCCAATCGATAGAAGGCGGTAATGTGTCGCTTGACCTTAATTCTCAGCTGATACGGGGTAGCCAGGCCCTGTTCGGTGTCAAAACCAACCTTAAGTTCGGACGACTTAAAGTCCAAGCTGTCATCAGTCAGCAGAACAGCGATGCCCAGCAAGTTACTTCCGAAGGTGGTGCGCAGATGACCAAGTATGAGGTAACTGCCGACCATTATGACGAAAACAAGCATTTCTTCCTCGGCTACTATTTCCGTGACCGCTTTGAGACGGCTATGTCCACGTTGCCGTATGCATCTTCGGGCGTGACCATCAACCGTATAGAGGTATGGGTAACCAACCGTCGCGGAACGTATGACCAGGCACGCAATTTCACGGCATTCATAGACCTCGGTGAGGGAGATATGACCCACTTGCTTGACCAGTCGCTTTATAAAGCAGGAAATGATTATGCTGCACCTGCCAACCGCAACAATACACTTTATGACCAGTTGATGGCAGAGGGTGATAATATTCGCTCCATTTCGCAGATAACTACTACATTGCAGGCAAAGGGCAACTGGGTGAGCGGCGAGAATTACGAAAAAGTGGAGTCGGCACGATTGTTGACTACCGGCGAATATACACTCAATCCGGCACTCGGTTTCATCTCGCTGCGTACGGCTCTCAATCAGGACGAGGTGCTTGCCGTTGCTTACGAATATACCTACGGCGGACAAGTCTATCAGGTGGGTGAGTTCTCTACAGACGTGCCGTCCGGTTCTTCCACGGGTGATGCTGCACCGGCACTCATACTTAAACTGCTAAAGCCATCCAATAACTCGCCTCATAGTGCCAATCCTACTCGAAAGGGAGAGCATTACGGTTCGTGGGACTTGATGATGAAGAACTTCTACTCGCTCGGCGCAAGCACAATGTCAAGCGACAAGTTTGAACTCTATGTCCTCTATCGCAACGATTCAATAGGTACGCAACTGCAATACCTGACGGAAGGTCCTATCAAGAGCAAGCAACTGCTGCGTGTACTGAATGCCGACCGGTTGGATACCAAGAACAATGCTTCGCCGGATGGTCGGTTTGACTATGTGGAAGGTTATACGGCGTTCAGTTCAACGGGACGTATTATGTTCCCTGTATTGGAGCCATTCGGTAGCCATCTTGCATCGCAATTGGGTAACGACCCCGCTTTGGTGGAAAAATACTGCTTCCAGGAGTTGTATGATTCTACCCGTATCCAAGCACAGGAGATGACGGAGAAGAACAAGTTCGTGCTTCAAGGCAAATACAAGGGTACGAATAGTAGCGAGATACGTCTGAATGCCATGAATGTGCCTCGCGGAAGCGTCAAAGTGACCGCAGGCGGCGCGACCTTGACAGAGAACGTGGACTATACAGTGGACTACACGATGGGTGTGGTAACTATACTGAACCAGTCGATACTCGATGCAGGTACGCAAGTGAATGTGCAGTTAGAGAACCAATCAACTTTCTCTATGTTGCGCAAAGGATTGTACGGAGCCAACTTGCAGTACGATTTTAGCAAGGATTTCAGCGTAGGCGGTAC
>CADAAF010000029.1 GCA_902785805.1 uncultured Bacteroidales bacterium
CGCGTCTCCGCCCTTTGACCGACCGTATGCCAAAAGCGTTAGTCCCCATTCTCGGCAAGCCTTTGTTGCTATGGCAAATAGAGATGCTAAAAAAAGTAGGGCTGAACAGCATCATCATCAATGTTCACCACAAAGCGGAACAAATAATCCGTTACTTGCAGGAACACCGTAATTTTGATTGCGACATCCGTATATCCGACGAGCAGGATGAACTTTTAGAAACGGGAGGAGGACTGAAAAAAGCACTCACACTCTATCCTTCTGCCGAACCGACACTGGCACTCAACGTGGATATTCTGTCCAACATCAACCTTAAAGCTTTCATAGAAGCGTATGACAACGAACCGGCGCTTGTGGTGGTGAGCCACAGACATACACAACGCTACCTCGCTTTTGACCGGGACCTCCAACTCAGGGGATGGACCAACACGGCTACCAGACAAGTACGCCCCGAGGGACAAGACCTGACCGACACACAACTTTTGGCATTCTCCGGTATGCAAATTGTATCCCCATGCATCTTGGACGATATGCAACAAATACGTACTAATAAATTTTCACTCATTGACTTATATATGAACATCATAGAGAAGAAAGGAAGCATCAAAGCATTCATACCGGACGACTACCAAATGATGGACGTGGGCAAAATAGAGCAACTCACAGAAGTGGAACAATGGGCAAACGAATGGCTAATGTAGCATGGTATATGGCTATATCAGAGTATCGAGCGACAAACAAACCGTTGAGAACCAACGTTTTGAAATAACCGTCTTTTGCAAGAAAAATGACCTGATTGTTGATAACTGGGTGGAAGAAACAATATCAGGTACTAAAAACTACAAGCAACGCAAATTAGGAAGTCTGCTCCGCGTCATAAAACGCAATGACCTTATTGTGTGCAGCGAATTAAGCCGGTTAGGCAGAAGTTTCTATATGATTATGGAAATATTGAGCGTCTGCATGAACAAGGGATGTCGGGTATGGACAATAAAAGACGGTTACCGGCTCGGAGATGATATACAATCGAAAGTATTAGCATTCGCCTTCGGTATATCGGCAGAAATAGAACGAACCCTCATCTCGCAACGTACCAAAGAAGCACTCGCAAGAAGAAAAGCAGAAGGTCAGCATTTAGGACGAAAAAAAGGCTCTGTTACCAAATGTGAACACCTTAAATTACACCGATACCATAGCAGGGTTGTCAAGTATGTTCAACGGGGATTAACCGTTTACGACATAGCAAAACGACTTCACTGCAGTTATTCGCAAGCGAAACGTTATATAGACCGCTACCACCTTACGCAAACCTCTAAATCATCATACATTGAATAAAGATTTTACTCTTTCTAAGTATAGAAGCCTGCTCGTTGCTTTTCAGCAGGCAGGCTATCGGTTCATTCCCTTCGGGGATTATTGCCGTATAGCGCAAGACCCAACTGGCGATTTGCATGCTATTGAGCCGTTTGTGATGCTTCGGCACGATGTTGATTTGCGTGGAGCTAATAGCCTGCATACCGCGAAAATGGAACACGAACTCGGCATACGGGCAACCTACTATTTCCGTGTTATCCCGCAGTCCAATCAGCCCGTCATCATTCGTGCTATTGCCCTCTTGGGACACGAGATAGGATACCACTATGAGGATATGTCCATAGCCGATGGCAATGTGGACAAAGCATTGGAGCACTTTGGCAAGTGGCTCACCTATTTCCGAGGCTTCTACCCCGTAGCTACCATCTGCATGCACGGTGCCCCAACCAGCCGATATGACGGTCGTGACCTATGGAAAACGAAGAGTTACAGAGACTTCGGCATTATAGGCGAACCGTATTTCGATGTGGATTTCGACCGCGTCTTTTATCTTACCGATACGGGCAGGGAATGGGACGGTTTCCGAGTGTCCGTGCGCGACAAGGTTAAGCAACAGGAAGAATGGACTCGTCAAGGACGCACCTTCCACACAACCGACCATATTATCAGCTGTCTTAAAGACGGCACTTACAGAAATAAAATAGGCAATGCCGTTATGGTGACCACACACCCGCAGCGGTGGACCGACCAACCGTTGCAATGGACGCAAGAGTATGTGGCACAATCGGCTAAAAACATCGTCAAACGCTTACTACTATGGGCAAAAGGATACTAAAAGATATTGTACTCTGGCTTCTATGCGGCACGCTATATACGCTTTTCCGCGTGGTGGCTCAGAAAGAAGATGTACTCTCATACGTCGCACTCTTTGCCGGTATGGTTCTGCTTTGGGTTATACTCGGACTGCTTTGCGGCAAGTACAAAGAATCATACCGCGAGGCATGGTACTGGCAGGAATTACTGCGCCTGTGTTTCACCGGCGGTGCGTCAATGATTATTCTGCATTTCGCGTTACCGCATCTCCCGTGGCAGTTCTCCGAGACAGTTGCCCTATGGATGGTCGGTATAGTTACCATAGCGGAAGCATTCCTCCAGCTGGGTGAACACTACTGGAAATTCGCACTCAACATGACCGTACCCGTGATGGAGATAGAGCAACGCGAAAACGCCGTAGTGGTACGACCCGACGAACGCAGAAACGAAAAGTCACAACGTACAATCCACGAGACAGTTCTATCGCTCACCACCGAAGACGAATATCAAATGCTCGTCAGGGAAGCCAACCTCAATAACAAGCGCACCAAAGTGGTTGCCAACCGCGACCGATACTCTTTCCTCGAAATACCCGATTACCAGTACGATACGCTTGTTGATTTGATTCTGCTCAACGAGATAAAAGGCATCAACCGTCGCCTCTGTATCATCAACCAGAAACTGCCCGACAACGGACGTTACGTCTGCTGCTACCGACCACAAGAGTATATCAAAAAGAAAATCCTCAGTTCATACCCCAAGGGAATCAACCACATCGTTTATATAGGTTGGTTCATATGGCGGCGTCTCCTGCCGCGACTGCTCTTGGTCAGCCGGCTCTACTACGATGTGACCAAAGGCAAAAAAAGGGTCTTGTCGAAAACAGAAGTGCTGGGACGACTCTACTACTGCGGGTTTGAAGTGGAAAAGATAATTCCTTCCGAGCATATAGAGTACGTTTTTGCACGCCGGCATTCGCAACCCTACGACCAGGAACAAATCAAAGTATATGGACCGCTCATCAAGCTGCCGCGCGTCTGCAAAGACAAGAAAATAGTTTATTTCTATAAGTTCCGCACGATGCACCCCTATTCGGAGTACATTCAAAAATATGTCTTTGACAGTCGCGGCGGAATGAACATAGCCGATAAGTCGGATGACGACTTCCGTATCACCACATGGGGACGATGGATGCGCCGTTACTGGTTGGACGAGTTGCCTATGCTCATTAACTGGCTCAAAAGAGACATCAAGTTAGTAGGCATACGCCCGCTGTCACGCACGATGTTCAATACCTATCCCGAAGACTTACAGAAAAAGCGCACACGTACCAAACCCGGACTTATTCCGCCTTTCTATATCGACCACCCAAAGACCTTTGACGAACTATATGCTTCCGAGAACAAGTATCTTGACGAGTATTTCCGCCACCCTGTCTGGACGGATATCAAATACTTCTTTATGACCGTTTATTCCATCCTCTTCAAGCGGATGCATAGTGCCTGACCCGTTGGATGTTCTGTAAGTTTATGCGTTCACTTCTCGCTTTTCTCAATCGTAATGCTCTCTTCGTGGCAATTGTTGTTGGAGCAGTAGGATTTCCTTTCTTCCGCCGATTGACACCCGCCTTGCCCACGCTCATCTTTTTTATGCTGTTCTTCACTTTTTGCAAGGTCAATCCTTTGGATTTGCGCCTGCATAAATGGCACGGTCTGGCACTCCTCATCCAAGTGGTATTGGCTATAGGAACGTATTTCGCACTACGGGCCATTGCACCGGCGGTATCATTCTTGCAAGACCCTGCCATAGCCGAAGCCGCTATGATTTGCTTCTTGCAGCCTACAGCCACGGCGGCACCTATTATAGCCGGCAAACTGGGGGGCAGTATCCAGAACCTGACGATGTACACCCTTGTCAGCAATTTTGCTACTGCGCTTATTGTGCCTGTGTTTTTCCCCTATATTCATCCCATTGCCGATTTCTCTTTCTCCGTAGCGGCATGGCTCATTCTCCGCAAAGTAGGCTCTCTCTTGGTAGGTCCTTTTGTGTTGGCATGGGCACTACGACTGCTGTATGATGCCGTTCAACGGCACAAAGGGAGCGAACAGCGTTTCTACCTGCCTTATGCTTGGGCGCAACTGCCTTACTACATTTGGGCAATTACCATCGTTATCTTAATGGGTGATATGGTACATACGCTGGTCTATGATACCCATAACGTGTTGTCTGCCGTAGTAATCTGCATTGCAGCATTGGTAGCCTGTCTGTTGCAGTTTGTTATAGGCAGAGAATTAGGTTACCGTTTTCCTGCATCAAGTCACGGGAAAGACTATCAAGACGTAGTTATCAATCCTGCAACCGCACCCAAAACACCAAGCGGTATCTCGCGTATCACGGCAGGACAGGCACTGGGACAAAAAAATACTACTTTAGCCATCTGGATGGCGCAGACTTATCTTTCCCCGTTAGCAGCTCTCGGTCCTGCCGCCTATATGATTATTCAAAACCTCTTTAATGCGCGCCAACTGCGTTCCGCTGCTCGCGGACTATAAGCAGGGCTTCTTCGCGAACGTCTGCCGGTAAGGCTATACGGCGCATCTCAAGACTGCGAACCCAGCCGGGGACATCCTCTTCACGAAGACTATGGAACACATCGCTGATGGCGGCTGCCTGCTCTTCGGTCAGGTCATCTGCGGGTATATCAGCGTATGCATCCAACTCCTCGTCATCGTAATAAACAGGTTTGTCAAGCGGTTGAAGCAACTTCTCACGCTCACAAACCAAGTGCTGACCGCAGCAAGTAGAATCAATCGAAGGACGAGACACATCCGTCCCGTCCTTCCTATGTCGCTCGCGCCACTCAAACAAGACAAGTATGAGAAGTCCGAGCAAAAAAAACAATACAAGAGGTAGCATTATTGCATCTCCGAATCCACCAATATACGTCCGCAGAACTCACACACGATGATTTTCTTGCGCTGGCGTATATCCAACTGCCGCTGGGCAGGAATCTTGCTGTGGCAACCGCCGCAACTATCGCGCTCAATCTTAACCACTGCCAAACCATTATGTGCATTCTTGCGGATACGCTTGAACGCTGCCAACAGACGTTCGTCCACCTGAGACTCCAACTCTGCCGAACGTATCATCAGTGACTCGGTTTCGTTCTTAGTCTCTTCCAAGATAGAGTTCAAGTCGGCTCTCTTCTGATTCAGATCAACGGTCTTTTCTTCAATCTCGGCAATGGTCTTCGCCTTTTCTGCCTGGCGCGCCTCAAGATCGGCAGAATAGTTCTTAATCTTCTTCTGACTGAGTTCGATGTCCAACTGCTGGTACTCAATTTCCTTAGTCAGATTGTCAAACTCGCGGTTATTACGCACATTGTCCTGCTGCTCTTTGTAACGCGAAATGGCGGCATTGGCATTCTCAATGCGTACACGGTGGTCAGAAATCTCTGTCTCAAAGTCTTTGATGTCGTTTTCGATGTTCTTCAAACGGGTTTTCAGACCTTCCACCTCGTCACTCATATCTTTTACTTCTTGAGGCAGTTCGCCTGCAAGGGTACGCAATTCGTCTATTTTTGAATCTACCGCTTGCAGGTCATAAAGGGTTTGCAGTTTCTCCTCTACGGATAACTCTTTTTCTTCTTTCTTCGTTGTCATAGTATAATGTTTTATTCGTTTCTTTCGTATGAATAAGAATACTGATTCGGTCTATGCTTACCGATAGTAGCACACAGGTGTCCTGTCCGCTTTCGAAACAAGGGTCTCTACACTGCCTTCCAGCAGTTCGGCAAACACCTCGCATGTGAAATGTTCGCTCACCCAGTGGTCTAAGTCTATTACGCCAATCTGTCCCACTGCGGGTTGAAAAGCATGGTACTTAAAGTCCGCCGACAGGAACACATCTGCTCCCTGCGCTATGGCGGCATCCATAAACTCGCTGCCTGCTCCGCCACAAAGGGCTACCGTCTGCACCATCGTCTTGCGAGGCGGTATATATCGTAATTCCTCGGCATCGAACACCTCTTTTACCCGCTTCAACAGGCTGTCAAAAGTCATCGGCTCCGGCAAACTACCTATCACGCCTAACCCGTACTGCGCTACGCCGGTCGGTTCGCAAGTGCGCACATCACGTTGCGGTTGGTCTGCCTGCGGTACTAATATACGATACCCCTGCAAACCTATCATCTCTGCCATCCTTCCGCTAACACCGTGCAGGTAATTGTCCATCGTTGTATGCGAAGAATAAATGGCTATATCGTTTTGTATCGCCTCTATCACGCAACGTTCCTGTTCAGTCTTGCCCGTTATGGAACGCAAAGCGCGATAGAGTAAAGGATGGTGCGACAACACCAACTGACAGTCTTGCCGCCGCGCTTCACGAACGACATCAAGAGTTACGTCAGTAGTGAGCAACACGCGTGTTACCTCCGCATTGCCATTTCCTATCTGTAGCCCCGAATTATCCCACTCCTCTTGCCGCGTCAACGGAGCAACAGACTCTATGATATTGATTATCTGTTTTAAGTTCAACCTTTCTTTGCTCCTACGCCTGTTTTGGCAGACGCACCGGTTGTTTTCTTTTGAGTCTTCACTTGTGTCTGGCGAGCCAGTTTCTGTTCCTCGCGTTTCTCTTTCTCATCAGCAGCCGCATCTACACCTTTCTCATCGTTGTCGCGCTCTACGCTGAAATCCGTTATACCCGCTGCTATCAGCACATTGTACCACTTAATCAGCTTCTGTATATCCGACGGATATACGCGGTCGCGGTCAAAATCGGGCAATACATCCTCAAAGAACGTACGCAACTCATCTGCAGAAGCGTTCTTCAGATCCATATTCACAGGTTTCAACGACTGCTTCTCGCCTAATTTGGTCAGTACTTCACTCAATGCAACATCCTCACCCGTAGTGTACATCGACACATCGGCTAACGACACAATCTTGTCGCGGGCATATGTCGGCATACGTTTCTGATCCGACAACGACTCGACAATAAGCATATTCTTGCCCTGACTGACTAATTTATACAGCCCGGGTTTACCAGCGATGGAAAGAATTTGATTTAGCATATAATGATATAAAGATTTAAGGATTTATAGATTCAAAGATTCAAGGATTCAAAGATTATTTATCTTAACTTGTTATCTGACTTGTGCACCGAGGACGTTGAACCATTCCCCGTTGCGCTCAATATAAATCTTGCCGTCACGTACTACTTTGGTATAACGTTTCTCCGCTTTCTTGTCATCAAGTCCTGTAGGAACAGGATAGCCGTATTGCAGAGTAAACACGTTATCACCTTTGGTAAGATGCAACCGCCAATTCATAATGTTTTTCGCTTGAAGCACACCGTCGCGTAAAAGCGAAAATTGCGCCACATTATCACCATTGACAGTAAGCATATAGTCATCGGCGGAAGGCGCATATATATGCAGTTCCACCAAGGCTTTTCCATTGTCAAGCGGGGCTGTATGTACAGTAAGGTCAGTGTCGTATGCTCTCATCCACATCTGCAGCACATCCGTACCTTTTCCGTGCAGTTTAGCCAAGTCTTTGCCGATTACATAAGTATTCTTGGCTTCCGGCTGTAAGAACAGTTCTACTTTATCCACAAAGCCGTCATCCAAAGGAGCAATGGCGAATGTATGTGAAATTGCTTCAGTCTGCCGTGCAGGTGCATCAAACACTTGTCCGGGATCTAAATTACCGCCGAAATCAAAGCCTACTCCCGATTTCGTAAAGGTCATTGAACCTGCTTCTGCAGTCTGAATAAAAAGAGGTTCACCCACATCCCACATACGGTCCAACACATCCAACTCAAATTCGGCGTAAGTGTTGTTATATACAAAAGCATAGGTTACACCTGAGAGATTAGCTGTTGCCTTACTCCAAACCGTATTGGCAATGCCATTCCAGCCGCTGATAGCAGGATTGCTGCCTGTATTCTTGCTCACGGAAACGCTTTTCGTTTCTTTGGGAGTGGCAGTCGGACGACATTTCCATGTGTTTTGTGTAGTTCCATTAAGTACCATCTTGTAGCACCTTCCGGATTGTAACTCGCCGTTTGTACTCACACTTACCCACGGGTCTTGACCTTTTGCTACCAATGAGCCGTCATACTGATAGATAGCCACATTGCCTTGAGAAGCATTCACCGAGGAGTTCGTTGCTGACACTATATTGGCTACCGGCACAACGTACGGGACGGCAAAGAGGTATGACTTACCTTCCACCGCTTTCGACTTGGTTGGCTCTAATTTAAGTTCGTGAATAGTGGTCTGTGCAAATACTTGCACCCCACAGAGGACGATGCTCATTAAGAGCATCAGTCCTCGTAAGGGAAAGCATCTTTTCATCGTTACTTAATGCAGTTTGGGAGTTTGGGGAGCGTACATCAATGCATCGCCCGGATTACCACCGTCTTTTTCATAAGACAAAGTAGCGGTGTCCATCATTCTGTCGCCCATCAAATGTTGAATGTCAGTAACAGGAATTTGATACGTTTTCATAGGTTTTGTTATCTGATATTTATTATTCAATTTTATTCTGTTTCCATTTTTGCGGAGACAATATGTCGCATTAGTCGATTGCTTGTCCTTGTGCGTTATAGCGAACGCCGTTGATTTCAATCACTAATCTGCCGTCTTGCATATACTTTTTAGTATTATTATTCTGCATAACGTTGTCGTTCAAAGCAGTAGGTTCCTCTTTGCGGTCACGAATAACAATGCAAGCACGTGCTCGTCTTCCACTTGCCGGATTACTTGGAGTTACACGGAAGTATCCGCGGAATTCCTTGATATCAGCCGTTACATTGGGATAGGTAACTTTGTTGCCGGCTGTTACAAACAATACGGAATGGTCGTCAGCATACAAGGTAACGGGTTTCAGAACACCTACAAAATTAACGGGGTCGTCTGCTGTTCCGACTATCTCAGGCTCAAATTTACCGGAGGCTTCATTAACCTTAACTTCTACACCCATAAAGTTGAAAGTACTCTTGGTCTGAGAGGGCATTACCAAATAAGGTGTGTTGGCTTTCATTGAGGTTACAGGGGCGCACTCAATTTCCAAGCCTGTACTTTCAGAGAACGTAGCACCAATAAATTCAACTACAATGCCGAAATTGTGTCTCATTTGCTCGCTGTTAATATCAAACGGGAAGCAAATGGTGTTCCACATGTTGGCAAGAATAGTGCGGTTGGAGTAAGTAATATTGCGCTTACCTGCCTTTTCCCAAATGTTCCAATTGGGATTCGAAGCATCCCATGCTTCGTTTCCTATCACAATTTCTCCCGGTCCATCAATAATTTCTTCAGTAATTTCGTCACAATATTCTTTGGTTGGTTCAGTATCTTCATTGCTGTCCCAGTCAACCGGAACATCCGATTTGAGGCAGAATGTAACCCCTTCATTTAATTCCGTAATCAACAAACTGCCGCCGTCAGTACAATAATCGCTTAAGCTCTGCTTCATACCATCAATCTCTAACTTAATCCCTAAACTATTATTCGGGTCACAAATATCCACACCCGGAATATTTACCTGAACATTTGCAGTGGGATCTGCAGCAGCAAAATATAAAACTGCGGGCATTGAGGCATCAATCGTGATAACGTAGCCTTTCGCTACATCATTATCGTCTTCGTCAGTACAAATGACACTTTTTTTGGAACCTTCTACAAATGTAAAAGTCAGTGTGGTTCCATCTTCAACATCACCATGATAATAGCCGAGAAATATCGGTTCGCCACCCGGTACATCTAGATAAAAAGAATACTCTTTGTTATTCTGATCTACGATAGACGCAATCTCGTCGTCATAATAAATCCAAATTTCATGCTTTCCTGCGAACGCATAACTGATGCTCAATAGAGCACACAAGGTTAGAAATAAATGTTTCATAATGTTTTGGGTTTGTTTAATTTGTTAATAATTAGGTTAATTTTGTTTGTTAATAATTGTTTTTTAATTTGTTAATATTTGAGTTAATTTAATGTAATCATTATTAGGTTAATTGATTATTTGTCCATTTTCATACGAAATTCATATTGTCGAGTCGGTATAAGGGCTATATTGTTATTCTTTCAGCCGCTGACCTTGGACGTTATAGACTGTACCATGATGCCGAATCTTGAGCATATTGTTCTCGATATATTTCTCCGTTGTGCTATCTGTTTCGGTGTCCGTTACGCCGGTAGGCGAATCAGGATTGCTGAAATAAGCGATATAGGTACGGTCTTCATCAGCCGGCACCAAACGTGTACGTTCGGTAACTCCATCGTCCCAACCAACAAACTTAAATCCGCTGTCAGCATCCTCTATCGCCATGAGTTGCACCGTGGATCCGCAATTAACCGAACCAGCTACGTCCAAGAAGATGCTTCCTACGCCGCAACGGATACGTGCACGTCCCGCCTCAGTAGGCATAACCTCCGCACCAATCGTGTATTGGATAATCTGAAAACGTGCATACACAGTCACTTGTTGCGAGCCGACAACCAACCGGTTGTGGCTGTCTATCTCTCCTCCTACACACTGCCATTCGGCAAACACACTACACTCATCCTTAGGAGAATAGATAAAAGTCAGTTCCGTTCCTTGTGCGATGTCGTATGGCGTGTCCGAAGCAGGATACTGATTGCCCTTCCCATCAGTTGCCACCACCGAGCCGAAATTAGGTACTACTATCCTAACCGGTACTGCACCCGCTGAAACAGTGGCTGCCACAACGGCTGCAACTAACCATCCATATAACGCTATCCTATGCTTCATTCTCTTGTCTTATCCTTATACTATCCCTATAGTATCCCTATAGTCAAACTAAAGTTTCTAATCGACGGGCTGCGCCGAATTATCCTCCTGCAATTCCTCGTCCGAAGAAAGGATATTGATTCTTCGTATCGGGGCTGTGGCATTACCCGGTATGTAGAAATACGCTCTGAAAGCGTGCAGATACATACCTTCCGTAACATTGGGATAGTACACATTGTTGTCACGGAAAGCGGCTACCGCCTTGCCCATATTCATCAGTCTCACGGGTCGCACCACTGAGCGGTACTCAACCGTACCACCCCGCAGCGACTTGCTGTCCCAACTCCGCATCGTCACGTTCTTGAAGAACGGATTGACAATGGTATCGGTAGCGAGGATTAAGTACGGCACACCCGCTTTAATCTCCGTAGCAAACGTGAAATTCAACGCCATACCCTTTTCGGCATCTCCGGTAGCACTCACGAACTGGAAGACGCTGCCGCATAAGTCAGTACCCACCAAGTCAGGCACATCAAACGGGAGGCTGAAGGTGGAATAGGTATTTGCTTTTATCGTTCTATTGATAACAACCAGAGCCACTTTGGCATCGGTGTAGTTATTAGCCAGATTATCGTAGTAAAGACTGTCGCCGTCCTCGCGAATGGAGAGATAGGGAACATCATCACGTGCAAAAATAGCCCGCATCGTCCTGTCAGCGGTCACCGTCAGCATACGCGGGTTGTCCGTTACGCTATCGCTCCAGCATACGAAGTGGCAGTTAACGGACGGAGAAGCATACAACTGGACAACCGTCTCATAGGCTAATTGTACTTCATTATCAATCACCTCGCCATTCACCGTGCCAATCACACTGCCTTTGTCGCCCGGTTCAGCCGACAGTTGCAATACATATTGTTTGCGGCTGTACTGCGCCGTCAAGAGTGTGTCCTGTATAAGCGATATAGTGCGCGGATTAGCCGTCTCGCCATCGCTCCACTGCTCAAACTGCCATCCTTCGACAGGCTGAGCGGTCGCTTGAACAACTGTCTCGAAATCTGCTTTCTGACCACTCTGCAAAGGCGTTTGATTAGCAGTCAGTTCCACTTCGCCCTTACCGGCAGGAAGAGTGGCTGTCTGTACAGTGTATTGCTCGCGTACCATCACGGCAGTTATTCCGATGTTTGCTTTTACAGTCATCGTGCGCGGATTAACCGACTCACCATCACTCCATCCTGCAAAACGCCAACCCTTTATGGGAGTCGCTTCAAACGTAACCTCCTTCTCGAAAGGTATCTCGCTTCCGCTCGTTGTCACTTCACCGTCCACGAGGATTGCCACCGTCCCTTTGTCTGCGGGATTAACAGCCGAACTGATGACGTACCGCTTGCGGGTCATCTGTGCCGTCAAAGACGTATTATCGGTCATCGTCAACTGTCTCGGATTAGACTTGTTGCCATCGCTCCATTCGGAGAGCGTCCAACCCTCCACCGCTTCCGCCGACAAAGTCATAACCGTCTCATAAGGTATGGCTGCAAGATCAATGCTTGCTCCACCCTGCCCCGTAACCGATATATGAGCCTTATCCGCAGGATCGGCTGCTATTAGTAAGGTATAACGCGCGCGTTCATAATATATAGTCAGCTCTACCGATTCGGTCACAGTTATAGTGCGCGGGTTCGTCTTCACCCCGTCGCTCCAGCCGGCAAATACCCATCCCTTAACGGGTTTAGCCGTCAGAGTAACTTGTGTCTCATATGCCACCGATGCGCCATTGGCTATTGTCTTCCCGTCAGCCTGTAATGTTACTTCGCCATTGGCTGCCGGACTATTGCTGACGCTTACCGCGTACTGCTTACGCTTCCAAACCGCCTCTATCACATAGTCTTGCTTGCCCATTACAATCATATAGACACCATCTTTCTCCGTTACCGCAGAAGCGTCCTTGCCTGACCATCCCGACAATTCATATCCCTTGACAGGTTCCGGCACCAGCACTACAGTTGAACCTTCCTGGAACGTTCCGCTGTTAATGGTCTGTTCCTTGTCTGCCGAGCGCAGAACGACCTGTCCATAAGCCGAAGAACCGACCGTGATAGTGTGAATCTCAGGCTTGGGAACCACATAGGAGAACAACGCCGTCAATTTCGTATTCCCTTGTAAGATTACCGTGCGCGGATTAGTCATCACGCCGTCACTCCAACCGTCAAAGCGATAACTCTTTGCAGGAATGGCTTCATATACAATCTCTGTCTCATAAGGCAAGGCAGTGCCGTTCGTAACACTCTTTCCACCTACGCTCATCTTTACCACACCGTCCGTAGCAGGTTCGGCAGATGCTGACACCGTGAACTGCTGACGACTCACTTGCGCCGTCAGGGTCGCATTACTCTTTATACTATATTGTCTGGGATTATCCGCATTGCCGTCGTTCCATTCATCAAACTGCCATCCCTCCAAAGGCTTGACGGACAGCAACACGTTCGTCTCGTAAGGGATGGCATGCCAATCCGATATCGGACTGCCGTTAACCGTTGCGTCAATCTGCGCCTTTTCAGCAGGCGATACAAGCGTTGTCAGCGAGTAGGTCTGACGTGCAAAAAAGGCAGTCAGTTGTATGTCATCTTTCACTTGAATCGTGCGTGGATTAGTGGTCACGTTGTCGCTCCAGCGCGTGAACTGCCAACCTTGAACAGCAGTCGCCGTCAGCGTCAGATCACTCTCATACGGTACACCTCCGCCGTTGTCAATCTCTTTGTCACCTGCTTTGATTGTCACATTTCCCATACCATTCGGACTGCTCTCCGCACGGATAGTATAGTCACGTTTTTTCCACGATGTGGCAAGCGAATAATCCTGCTTACCTATCACCACAGAATAGACTTGATTATTCATCAGCACGTGCGAAGCATCGGATCCTGTCCAAGAATCAAAGACATAACCCTTTACAGGCTCCGGCATCAGTATGACGGTTGTGCCCTCTTGGTATAGCCCCGTATTGACACACTCTTTGGTATTGACGGAATTCAAACGCACCTGTCCATATGGCGATTCTGCAACCGTTATGCGGTGGTTCTCCGGCTCGGGAATAACGTAAGAGAACAAGGCTGTCAGCGTAGTGTCCCGTGTTACCACGATGGTACGCGGATTAGTCGTATTGCCGTCGTTCCAGCCGTCAAAACGATACTGCTCACTTGCTACGGCTTCGTAAGTAACTTGTGTTTGATAAGGCACAGACGAACCGTTGGACAGCACACTACCACCCATACGTATTGTCACACTACCTTTGTTGGCGGGCGAACTAAGAGCACGTACCTCACAAGACTGACGCACAAATGCTGCTTCCAATGTCATATTGCCTTGCCCCATCGTCAAACGGTAGATGCCGCCCGAAGTCTGTACAGAAGCCGCATCCTTGCCACCCCACGCACTGAACTGCCAACCCTTATCGGCAGAAGGAAGAAGCTGGACAGACGTTCCCTCCGCATACGAACCGAAGTTCGTCTTGGATGTGTAATGGGTGGCTAACAGAGTGACCGAACCACCCTCTGAACAAGTTACCTGCAGAGTGTGCTGTACAGGCTCGGCTACACTGACCTTGAAATCACCCACTACCCGATATGTAGTAAACTCGTTCACCGTCAGCGACAAGTCGATATGATAAATGTTCTGACCACTGATTGTAACTTTTCCGCTGATACCCGTCGGGATGAGACGAATACCGCCTTGCTCCAAATAACTATTAGTAAGCGATATGGAGGTTGAGGTATAACTCCCTGCGTAAGAAGAAGAAAGAATCTGTATGCGGGCTTTATAGACCTCGCCGTTCGCGTCCTTAAAATTGCCCGACACAATATAAGAAGGCGACGACTGCGTCGTCCGGTCATCTAATGACAATACCGCATCTGCTGTCAGAATGACAGTTTTAGGCGTGCGGTTATATACGAAACTGACTTGCTGATTCTCCTCCGTTATGTCGCTCAACGTGCGGTTGGAGGTCAATTGCTTGGAAGTTATCTCCATCTTGCCCGGATACGAGTCGCTTGACGTGCCGATGTCTGTAGTGGAGCCTGTAGCCGAAAGAAGCGTATAACGAGGCGCATAAGCCGTGTTGTTCGGAGCGTTATTGTTCCAAACACTCTTGCTGTATTTCACTTGCCATACGAGTAAACCATGCCCCGGCAAGTACCTGTCCCAACCGATACGTTCGCGGCACTCGATGTAATACACAGTCTCTTCTTTTTGTGCTGGAACAAGTTTGCCCGAATTGGTCACTTGGTAAGTTACATACCCTTCAGTGCCTATCGGATTGAGCGTGATGCGCTGTTCCTGTGTCCCTAAATTGGTAGGAGTGAGCCATCCAAGATAGTACCGATCATACGCACTATAATTAGGAGGAGTCTTGCTGTCGTTCAAGTAACTGCCCACATCCATAATCGACCAGTAACGGGGTGTCAGCCGATTAGAATAATTGATACCCGACTTAGTGTCATAATAGTCAGGCAAGCCCATTACATGTCCGAACTCGTGACAGAACGTGCCTATTCCTGTGCGCTTGCCAGTGCGTCCGTTCTTCTCTGCGGCGCAGGCATAATCGTCAATGTACAAACCATCTACTATGCATGTTTTTTTTGCCCCCTGTTTCACATACCAATGGTGCGGCCATATACTCTCTGCCGGACCGCCGTCCGCTTCGCCTTTATCGGCAAAAATAACGAACACAAAGTCCACCAAACCGTCCTTGTTGTTATCGTATCGGGTAAAATCAACACCCGCCTCATCGGCTTTCACACAAGCATCGACAATCATCTGCGAAGCTCTGATATCCAACGTACTGCCATTATTTGCCCCGTAGTACGAACGGGGATTATCCAGCGTCACCGGACCTACCACGTCAAACCACGGCGTGTACTGACCATCCGACTGGTCTATAAAGTAGCGACGAGCCGAACCAGTCGCATCCTCATACGTGTAATCATCGCCGTTCAGCATCTCTGTCATACCCGCCAAATCATTTGACGCATCAAAACGGACATCCGAATAATTGGCTAAAATAACCAACCCGCGAGGTGCCAAATTCACCGCACCAATCCGATGCGGACCTTGTAATAAAGGAGATGCTTGGCGGCGGCGTGCAATCCGTCGCTCACTCTCTATTTGACTAACCACCACCCACTTACCCGTAGCTTCCTGCTCATAAACCATGCCGTCACGACCTTCGTAATGACGCTCATATTCATCCCCCACAAGGCACAACTCAACCACTGTACCATCGGGTTGATAGAACAACTGCCAATACTCATCTGCAGGCACAGCCCAAACCACTGTAGCCAACATAAGTAATACGAATATGAACCCGTTTCGTTTCATTGAGACCGAATACGCCATGTATAAAAACGCCGCAAAAGTACGAAAACAATATAATTTGCAAAACTTTTTTGCACTTTTTTTTGCATTTAATATTGTTCAAAAGCAAATATACTGTCCAACAGCAAATGCAATTTAGCAGCAAAGTCAGTAGAAATGTTTGAAGAAACGTTCTTTCGGTGTACCAAAATTTAATTTTTCTCTTGGTCTTCGGTTAAGTTTTATCTGAATGTTCATTATATAATGTTCAGAGAATCTATTGAATAACGCGTGCTTGGGTATGTGTTTCCGAAAGAGTTTATTTGTATTTTCAACACATCCTTTCTGCTATGAAGAGTAAGAATCCGTAAAATATACGATAACATCGTCTTTCCCTATGATGTGATTTGAGTCGGATTGGTGGCCTTAGATCCTCGTCATCCAGGGATTTGGGCGATGTTATACTGTGGGTACAGTGAGGGTATTGCGTGGCTTGCTTTTACGGACATAATAAATATTGTATTGAGTCTGTATAATAATGTAATGACATCATAATAATCACATAATAATAACATAATAATCACATAATAATATCATAATGTTGATGGCTTGCTGCCAGCTACATACAAACGGCCAAAGGATTGACTCTTTGCGTCGTATTGCTATTTCCCGAAGAAACCGACTCTGAATCTGGAATTTGAACATTCTGACCAGCTCTGCATCTTTTGATAAATTATATCGAACTCAAGTTAAATTATATCGAACTCATATTACATATATGAAGTCAGTTAACATAGTGTCATAAAACGCAGTTCATCTTGTACAAAGTAGCACAAAAATCAAAAACTTTTATAAATTAGTAGAAAAAAATTGGTCAAACGAGATAATGGTTGTACCTTTGCGCGCTTTAAGTAAGTATGTTTTATTTCAGTTGTTTGAAAAATCAATGATAAGAACGAACATTTTGAGGATTCTCCATATCTTGCCGCAAGCATGCCTGCGAGCGCGTCTATTTTTAGTCGGATTACTATTGATGTGGTTGGCGGCTGTCTCCATTGCATCTGCACAAGAGCCTGAACTAGAGCGATTTACTACAGAAGGGACACATTTCTATGCTGTATTCCCTCGTATTACGGGTACGAAGTTAAATGACGTTACGCTTCAACTGCGGGTTATAGTAACGGCACGGGAAAATGTTTCTGTTACGATAAGAAATCTTGTGGGTGCCCAAATTGAAAGGGAAACAATTGCACTATCAAATGATGGGAAAACTCCATTTTCGTGTTTCATACTCGCTCAATCCGGTCCGTTAGGCAACTCTGCTCGTGATGCTTCCGTATTGCTCCCCTATCAGTCTTTGGGATACGAATATATGATTCAGACGTTCCCGCAAGATGGTAAAAGTACAGAATTTGCCATTCTGGCTACAGAAGCTAATACCACTGTTCGTATCATTCCAACTACTCAAACGTCCACCGGAGCAGTAGCTGGAGAGCAAATAATCAGAACTTTGCCGAGAAATAGAACCATAATGATTGCCAGTAAGCAAAAAATCAAAGCATCCGGCGACACGCTGGACTTATCCGGTTCGCTTATCTGTGCCGACAAACCCATTGCAGTCTTCGCTGCCAACGAGATGGTGAACATTCCTATGGCAGAATCATATTCAAATGACTTTACATTAGAGCAACTACCGCCTATCAACACATTGGGAACACGTTTCTTCGTCTCCCGCCCCAATGAGCATATCAAAAATATGGAGTGCTGCGTTACGGCACTGTACGACAACACGAGTGTGGAGGTGATACGTTACAACGAGGAGACAGGCAAAAACTTGACGAACACTTACACTTTGACGGCACGTCAATCGCTTGGTGTTCGTCCCGTTATGACGGAGAAAATCTCCAATATCGTCATTAAGACCTCGCAACCAGCGTTGTGCTTCAACTATATGACCAGTTCGTCATACAACAGCGAAGATATCTATGACGTGAATGGTAACTTAACTGCTCAATATACGTGGGGTGACCCTGCCAATGCTATGATAGTGCCGTGGGATCATCGCGTTAAACGAATGACTTTCTTTGCGCGTCCGTTGGAGACCCAGAGTGACGATGCCCTGCAATTCCACTACCTGCAAGTGAATGTTCTCAAGAAAGATATCGGCTTGCTGCAGTTGAACGGCGAAACGGTTAATAGTAGTCTGTTCAAGACCTATGGCGGCGATGCCACTATGGCGTATGCTACCATCCCCGTTGAGGCTGGTGAAAACAAAGGATACGACCTAACCACTACGGGCGATGGCTTTACGGGTTATGTGTGTGGTATTTCCCAAGCCGGTACAGGCTATATGTACACACTCG
>CADAAF010000030.1 GCA_902785805.1 uncultured Bacteroidales bacterium
GCATTCAGACGTTGGTACATACAGTATTCGGGAGCATTCTCCTCGCGGTCTATTAAGTCTTTCTCAAAGAACTGCAGACGATGGTGGTTGCCCGACAACTGACCCGTATAAATCAGCGGCATACCCGGTACAAAGTAGGTGAACGCTGCCATCATATAGGCTGCATCACCCATACGTTCAAACTCTGTTCCGTTCCAAGAGTTCTCGTCGTGGTTGGACGTGAAATTCATACGGATAGCATCTTTGCGCAATGTGGTGTCTGTTTTTTGGAAGTACTCCCATAGGTCGTCCACTTCTTTCTTGCCTTGTGCCACTTCGTTCATAAGGTGGTGGAGCGTCCAGCCGTAGTACATATCGAACGCTTGTTCGGTCAATTCCTGAGCCTTGTCCTCATCTTCGGCAAGTGTGAACATATCGGGGTGAGTTTTACGCAGGTCTGCCATTGCCCAGTTCCAGAAATCAGTGGGAATTTCGCCTGCCACGTCGCAACGGAAGCCGTCAATTCCGATAGTATCCATCCACCAGTGCATAGCCTCTAACATCGCGGCGCGCATATCCTGGTTGTCGTAGTTGAGCTTGCTGATATCTGTCCAGTCGTATTGTACCATCAAGTTGCCGAGACTGTCGCGATAGTGCCAGCCTTCGTTCTTGGTCCATTCGCTGTCGGGAGCTGTATGGTTAGCCACCCAGTCAAGGATAACTTTGAAACCGAGTTCGTGGGCGCGGGCAAGGAAATGCTCAAAGTCGGCGCGTGTGCCGAACTCGGGGTTGATTTGGCAGTAGTCAATTATGGAGTAGTAACTGCCTAATGTTCCCTTGCGGGTCAGAACACCGATGGGTTGGCAGGGCATCACCCAAATAATATCAATGCCGTTTTCCCGCAGTTCGGGAAGCAGTTCTTCAGCGGCAGCGAAAGTGCCTTCTTCGGTCAGTTGACGGGTGTTCAACTCATAGATGGTGGCGTTGTAGGCATACGCCGGATGACGGTTGTCCTGTGAGCAACAATTGTTGTTGTCACAACCTTGCTTGGTGCAGCCGATAAGAGTCAAAACTGCTGCACATAATGCTAAAAGTACTTTTTTCATTGTATTTACATGTATTTATTGTTATCAATTATTACTCGTGTATAGTGTATGTTTGAATGGTGTAGGAGAGGTTCTTGCGGTTGATACTGACGCGGACGGTTTGTCCCATATAGATGCGGTCGAAAGTGAACACGTCATTGTTGCAAGTAACAGGCAGGAAATCTCCATACTGCAACGCAATCAAACTGCGGCGAAGGTGAATGAGTTCGCGTACGCGCTGTTTCATATCCGTTTCCGCTTCGTTGAGCTGTTCATCGAAGCGCATCATGTGTCGGTTGTCGGGGTCGCCGCCTCCCACTTCGCCGTACTCATCGCCCTGGTAGATACACGGTACACCGGGGAGTGTCAGGTTAAGCACCTCTTGAAGCAGAGCGCGGCGATAGCCTATTTGCGGGTTGCCGATGCCTACAGTGCGAGTCCAGCCTTCTTCCTTGCCGTTGTCCCACGTGTGTATATCGCCACCCGCGAGCGAAGCAAAGCGTACTTGGTCATGGTTGCCGCTTATATTGCCCATTGTGTGATGGCTACCGTAGGCTGCTGCCGACTCGGCTACCACCTGACTAATCTTTTCCATTGAACCGCCGTTGCAGAGCACATCAATAAGGGTGAAATAGACGTTGAAATCGAATTGTGCATTGAGCATACCCGTCTTGACGTAACTGCCAATCAGTTCGGGACTTCCGTATGTCTCTCCAATCATCCACAGCGGTCGGTCGGGGAATTGTGTAACCATTTTGTGAGTCAGCATCCGCCAATAACCTTCGGGTATATGTTTGCACGCATCGTGTCGGAAACCGTCCAAATCGAAGCGTTGCAGCCAATAGAGAGCCGTGTCCGTCATATTTTCGCAAATCTCTTCGCGCTCCAAGTCAAGGGTGGGGATATGTGTGTCAAACCACGTTGTCAGGCGTGCTTCGTCCCATAATTCGAAATTACGTCTTCCGTCGGGCAGTATGCTGTCGGTATGCCAGTCAGGATGCTGCTGATAGGTAGGCGATTGGATATGTAGATGGTTGGCTACGTAGTCAAGAATGACGTTGATGTTGTGTTGGTGGGCGGTTGTAAGGAGCGTGTCCAACACACCGTCCGAACCGAAACGTTTGTCCACTTGTGTCAGGATAGTCGGCCAATAGCCGTGGTAAGCGGAGAACTTGGTGTATTTGCGACTTGCATCGTATTTATTGCCATGTAGGAACGGATAGCGTCCCCAAGCGTCCCACGGGTTCTGCGAGATAGGAGAAATCCACAGAGTGTTCACGCCTAACGAGTCGAAGAAGCCGGCTTCAATCTTTTCAGTGATACCTGCAAGGTCACCTCCTTGGTAGTCCACTATATCAAGTACTTCAGGAGAGTTAATTTTCCAGTCGTTGGTTTTATCTCCATTGTGAAACCGGTCCACAAGGATGGAGTAGAGCACCTGTGTATGCGGGTCGTGGCGTGTCAGATCTTTAGTGTTGCATACGGGTGCGCCGTCTTGCAGGGGTATGAGCAGGTCGTTATACAGATGGCTTGCAGATTCGGCATAGATACGCAACCACGACCGCCCTTTCGGCATCGTGAAGGGGAGGGACACCGTATAAATCATCCGGTCGTTATCGTATTCAATACGAGACTCGTCTAACAATTGGTTGCCCACCAATGCATATAGTTTAAGGAACTCGCTATGTCTTTGTCCGTTCTTGAACAGCGCAAATTCCACTTTGTTGTGCTGCGGCTGCCCTATTGTTGCTAATCCGAACAGGAATGGTTTATCAGGCAGTATCACGATGTCGCAACCATTGAGCGACAGTATGTTGATGTGATTAGCCGTTGTTGCTGTTACCACGCTGTCTTCCAACCACGGCATATAGTCCGTGCGGTGGAACACCGTTGTCTCGCCTGTCCGATGAACGGGAGTAATGGGAGTCTGGGGAAGATTGGGAGTAACCGTATGTGTACAACTGGTTATCACAAGTAACAGCGGCAGTATAAGGAGCATTTTTTTCATATTCATTAGGATTTTATGACAATTTATCGCGTATTCAGTTAAATATTACATTTTCGCGCAAAGGTAACGTGTCTATTTTTTTTATGCAAGTGTTTTCTGTTTTTTCAACACATTTGCATCAAAATTTTACGGAAACGGCATCAAAATACCAGCGAAAAAAGTATTGTAAAAAAGTGTAAGATCAAGAGTGTTGTAAAATATTGAAAGTGAGCTGTTAGTGAATTTTAGGTATAGCGAAGGTATTGTAAAGGTATACTGAAGGTATATAAACATACTGAAAATCAGTCGAAAATATTGCGCAAAAGTGAGGATAGAAAAAGGTAAAACCATCGGTATCAGACGTCCATTGTTTCCGTTGTAAGCAGAGCTATTGGATACGATTGCTGTAGCATTGTTATTTTGTAACTTCGTCCGTTGTTGGGATAGGGAATTAGTAATGTGAATAGACGGATTGATTTGTATGTGTTGGGGAAAAGTATTACTTTTGCCGAGAATATGTGTAAGACGAAATTGTAACCCATCAAAAACAATGATATATAGTATTTTAATAGGCTTTGCAGCATTTCTGGTAATCGGTTCGTTTTATCCGATTGTGATAAAGACAGAGTACTATTTTTCCGCCCGTTCGTGGTGGGTGTTTTTAGTGGTCGGCGTGGTCTCTTTGGGTGCTTCATTAGTTGTCTCCAATATCTACTGTTCCACAATGCTCGGCGTGTTGGCAGCGACCAATTTCTGGGCCATCAACGAACTTTTCGAGCAAGAGGATCGGGTGGCTAAAGGCTGGTACCCCAAGAACCCAAAACGTGATAATTCATTAAAATCCACAAACGTATGAACTGGTCAGGAGTTATAGTCGGAGTGGTTACCATTGCATCCATTATGGCGTATCATCCCCTTGTTATCCGAACGGAGTATCGCTGGGGCAGCCGTGCCAAATGGCTGTTTATTGCATTGGGTACGTTTGCGTTAATTGCGTTGGTTGCCGTTCATTGTCTTATGCAGCCAACAGATGCGCGCACAGTAGCAGAGATCTGTCTGTCCGTTTTTGCTTTTGCTTCTTTTTGGTCAGCTCACGAAGTCAAGTTGCAGCGTCAGCGCGTTCTCAAAGGTCGTTTCCCTGACAATCCGAACAGGAAATGGTAGTCAGGCAACAAAAAAACGCCTGCCACAAGTCTTGAGTGTAGCAGGCGTTTTTAATACGTTTGTTGTCGCTTATTCTTTACTATCTTGTTGGTCGTCCGATTCGGTCGGGTGGGAGAGCAGGTTGCCTTTTGCGTCTTTGAATTGCATTTCCAACATTCCCAAACTCTGATTCTCACGCACTTTGACTCCATATTGCCATTGCCAGCGAAGTCTGAGGTTATTGACTAATCCTCTGTTGGCATAGGCATAGACATACGGGTGCAGTTCAACTCGCAGTCCCCTGCCGTAGTGCGAGGTCATATAATCGATTTCGTTTTCCACCGTGTCGGTGAACAGAAGAGTTGGTTGCACTCTTCCCTTACCATGACAAGTGGGACACACTTCCATTACATTCATTTCGACGGCGGGTCGTACACGTTGCCGGGTTATTTGCATCAATCCGAACTTGCTCAATGGCAGTATATTATGGCGTGCACGGTCATTTTTCATCAACTCGCGCATACGGTCGTACAACTTCTGTTGATTCTCTTTCGAGTCCATATCAATGAAGTCAATGATGATGATGCCTCCTATGTCGCGAAGCCGGAGTTGATGTGCTATTTCGTCCGCAGCCAGCAGATTGAATTGAAATGCGTTCTCCTCTTGGTCTTCAAATAGTTTCTTTGACCCCGAATTGACATCGATGGAGAAGAGGGCTTCCGTTTTGTCCATAGTCAGATAGCCGCCGTGCTTGAATCCGACAATTCTTCCTAACCCTGTTTTCATCTGACGGGTTATGTCGAAATGGTCGAAGATGGGTTGCTCCTTGTCGTAGAACTTGACTATATTTGCGCAGTCGGGTGCTATCAGACGTATATACTGCAGCACCTCGTTATACACCTGCAGATCATTGATTTGAATGGACGTGAACTCCGGTGTGAACACATCCCGAATTGTTCCTATCGTTCTGCCCAATTCTTCGCTTACCAGCCTTATATCCGCGTCTTTGTTTTTCTTCGCGGACGTGTCTTGGGGGTGCTGAAGAACGTGAACGGTATCTTCCCATCGTTGAAGCAGGATCTTAAGTTCGTTGTCCAATTCGGCAGACCGCTTGCCTTCAGCCACGGTGCGGATGATGATTCCGTATCCTTCGGGCTGAATGGTGCGGAGCAGCTGCGTGAGGCGTTTGCGCTCGCTTTCGTGACGGATTTTTTGACTGACCATTACCTTGTCAGCAAAGGGTATGAGCACCATATTTCTTCCCGCTATGCTTATTTCTGCTGTTACGCGGGGACCTTTGGTGTTAATTGGTTCTTTGGTGACCTGCACTAAGAGCATGTCGCCCACGTGCAGGTAATCGCCTATCTGCCCGTCTTTCGGCAATTCTTTCTGACGTTTGATTTGTTCAATCTGCGGCATTTTTTTGCGATTGGATACCGCTTGCGTCAGGAAGTTGCGCATTGTCAAAAAAGTGGTTCCCAAATCAGGATAGTGAAGAAAAGCTTCTTTCTCATAGCCCACATCCACGAAGGCGGCATTAAGCGCCGGCATCACTTTCTTCACGCGTCCGTAATATATATTTCCGACAGCGTAGTTGTCCTCGTCCCTTCGCTCGCGGCTGAACTCCTGCAAGCGGTCATCCTCTGTGAATGCGATGGCTATCTCTGTGGGCTGTACGTCCACAATCAGTTCGCTTTTCATCCTTTTCAGTATTTCAATGATTTTATAGAAAAAAGACTTTGTGGTGCGCTTCACCTGCGCCCAAGTGAACGCTGACCACAAAGTCCGTTACAGATAACAAATCGCCGTTAAAAGTAACCTTACTGCTTACGCAGCCGTTTTACTTGTGCTTATGACGATTCTTACGCAGCCGTTTTTTACGTTTATGCGTGGACATCTTATGTCTCTTGTGTTTCTTACCGTTAGGCATATTGTGTTCCTCTGTTAAATGATTCGTTTATCACTTTGTCAGAATAGCAAAGCACTTATTATTTCTTCATTGCACCCGAGAACTCTTTCGAAGCCTTGAAAGCGGGAATGTTGTGTTCGGGAACGATGATAGACTCTTTCTTTGTGATGTTACGAGCCACTTTCTGTTTGCGTACTTTCGTAATGAAGCTGCCGAAACCGCGAAGATATACGTTTTCGCCGTTAATTACGTTCTTCTTTACTTCTTCCATTGCGGTTTCCACAATGTTCATAATGGTAACGCGGTCGTATCCGGTGCGGATAGCAATTGCGTTTACTAATTCAGCTTTTGTCATAATTTTTTGATTTTTATAGTGTTATTTTTTTGCTTAATAGTCGAAAATCGCGCAAAAGTACTGCCTATTTTTTTGTTACACAAACATTTTCGTTATTTTTTATAAAAAAAGTGTTTATTCCTCCATTTTTTGGTCTATCTTTGCACACTTTTATTCCTAATAATGATGAATCTTACATCTCTGTACCGTTGGTATGAACAGAACCGCCGCGTCCTTCCCTGGCGTGATACCCGCGACCCGTATTGTATATGGATAAGCGAAATTATTCTTCAGCAGACCCGTGTTGCGCAGGGCTTGGACTACTATATGCGTTTTGTCCGCCGTTTTCCTGATTTGCATTCACTTGCTCAAGCCGAAGAAGACGAGGTGCTGGTTTACTGGCAAGGTCTCGGCTACTATTCTCGCGCCCGTAATCTACATCGTGCGGCGCGTCTTCTGTGTGAAGAAACAGGTGAGATGCCTACCACATACGATGGTCTTCGCCGAATGCCGGGCGTAGGCGAATATACAGCAGGAGCCATCGCTTCGTTTGCTTACAATATGCCTTATCCGGCTTTAGACGGCAATGCGTATCGTGTTTTGGCACGTCTTTTCGACTGTGATACGGTGTTCGACACGTCCTCCGGCAAACGTTATTTTCACGGATTGGCGGAACAGATACTCGACAAGGATGACCCTCGTTTGTTCAATTCGGCAGTAATGGAATTGGGTGCTCTTCAATGCCTGCCCGGTCAACCAGATTGCGAAGTCTGCCCGCTTAAGACGCAATGTCTTGCCTATAAAGCAGGTACGGTTGCCCTTCTGCCCGTTCGTAAGCCGCGAATAACGCTCAAGGACAGATACCTTACTTATACCATCTATATTGCTGAAGGTCACACGCTCATTTACCAGCGTCAAGGCAAAGACATCTGGCAACACTTGTGGGAGTTTCCTCTACAAGAAACGAAGTCGCCCGTTCGGGCAGACTCCGATTTCTTGTACAAAGATTACCTGCATATACTCAGTCATCGCCGGCTTCACGCACGTTTTATTCTGCGTCCGACAGCCTCTTTAGAGTCTGTCTTTAAGGAACTTGCGCCGACCTTGCCATCGTTGCGTATGGTAGCTATAAGTGATTTGTCGGACTATGCGTTTTCCCGACTCACGCAAAAAGCAATAGAGGACTTTATTTCAACCAGCGGTCTAACCAGTTGAAGAAAGTACGTTGCCACAAGATACCGTTCTGTGGCTTCAATACCCAATGGTTCTCGTCCGGGAAGATGAGCAGTTCGGCAGGTATGCCGCGCATCTTGGCTGCATCGAAAGCCGCCATACCCTGATTGGCAAGAATACGGTAGTCCTGCTCGCCGTGGATACATAAGATAGGAGTGTCCCACTGATCGACATACTTGTGCGGTGAATTGGCGAACGTCCGTTGTGCCACGGCGTTGTCTTTCTCCCAGTACGCACCGCCCATATCCCAATTGGCAAACCATTTCTCTTCCGTTTCGAGGTACTGCATCTCCATATTGAAGATGCCGTCGTGGGCAATAAAGGCTTTGAAGCGTTTGTTGTGATGTCCTGCCAACCAATAGACGCTGAAGCCGCCAAACGATGCTCCCACACATCCCAAACGGTTGCGGTCAATGAAAGGCAACGAGTCGCAAGCTTCGTCAATAGCCGTCAGATAGTCGCGCATGCACTGACCGCCGTAGTCGCCGCTGATGGCTTCGTTCCATTCCTGACCGAATCCGGGAAGACCTCTGCGGTTAGGCGCAACAATCACGTAGTCGTTGGCAGCCATCATCATAAAGTTCCAACGGTAACTCCAGAACTGACTTACGGGACTCTGCGGACCGCCCTCGCAGTAGAGCAGGGCAGGGTATTGCTTGGAGGCATCGAAATGGGGAGGCAGAATAATCCATGTAAGCATCTGTTTGCCGTCCGTAGTGGTTTGCCAGCGAGGAATGACTGTTCCCATCGTTATTTGGTCGTAGATGTTTTGGTTCTCGTAGGTTAGTTGTTCAATGCGCTTTTCGCCGGTTACCTCCATGTGCACCTTGTAAATCTCGTTGGCTTCGCACATCGAGTGACGCAGGCAGTAGGTCATTGTCTCTTCGGGAGCCATTTCGGCACGTGTCTCTACGGGTACGAAGTCGTATTGTCCCTCTGTGATACACTGAACGTTACCGCTTAAATCCAATAGGTAGAGCATCTCTGTGCCATGCCATACAGCCGAGAGGATAAGATGTTCATCATCGTGCCAGAAAAAGTCGCTTACAGCTGTTCCCAACTTTTCGCTGACGAATGTTTTTTTGCCGGTCTGCCGGTTATATATCATCAAGTGGGTCTCGTCGCTCTCATATCCGTCGCGCGCCATACTCAACCAAGCAATATGCCGTCCGTCGTGCGAGTAGGAAGGATTGAGGTCGTAACCACCGTTGCCTTCGGTGAGGTTGGTTTCGCTTCCTGTCTCTATGTCATACAGGTAGATGTCCGAATTGGTGGAAACGGCATAGTCCATTCCTGTTTTCTTGCGGCACGTATAGGCAATCTGTTTGCCATCGGGCGACCAACTCCATTGTTCCACGCCTCCGAACGGACGCATCGGACTCTCAAAGTGCGTACCTTCCAACAGGTTCTTGGGGTTGCTGATGGTCAGTTTGAGGATTCGTTCTCCTTGATTGTAAGTGGCTTCTATATCAGCGAGGAAAGGTTGGGGAGCTGTTTCCACCCATTCGTCCCAGTGCTTGTACATCAAGTCGTCAATGACGCGTCCGCTTGCTTGAGGCAGGTCGGGGTAGCGGTCGGCGGTCGTTTCGACTGTCTTGACGGTTGAGATGAGCAGGATTTGCGAGCGATAGGGATTGAGCAGGAAACCTTCTATCTCTTGGTCATAACCGTTTGCGGCGATGTCTTGTCCGTTCTGGCGGAGGTAGAACTTGCCGTCTTTGAGGTAGGCGAGGGTGCCGCTGTTGCCCCACCACGCGGGCGAGTTGCCCACGAACTCATCCATCGTCTCCAAGCGACCGTTCTCCTCCGAGGCTATGCGTATCCATGTCGTAGAGCGGTTCTCGCTCACGCTGTAGTAACTCACCGTGTAAGCAATCCACCCCGTCTCAATGTCCACTTTCACATCGCCTATCCGCCCCATCGCCCATAACGCTTCAGGGGTCAGCCGACCGCCCTCTATCGTGATTTGCGGTTTGGTGATAGGCTCTTTTTCTTCGGTCTGAGGCTTATTGCCGCAAGACGCACTCAATAAGGCTAACATCGCCATAACAATCAGTTTTACTTTTTTCATTTTTTATTGTTGTTTGTTGTCTTGTATCTCTTCGAGCGGCTTCATTACAAAGTCGCGTTCTCTCATTAGCGGGTGCGGTATTGTCAGTCGCTCCGTTCGAACCGCAATCTCTTCCCCCTCGTCCGTCTGACCCGTCAGTATGTCAATATCTATCGTTCGGTCCGCATAGACATTCTTGATCTTGCGACCCAATTCGCGCTCAATCGTCTGTGTCGCGTCCAAAAGTTCAATTGGCTCCAACCCGCTCTCGATGCATAGGCAGATATTCAGATACGTCTTGTCCGACTCATACCCCCACGGCTCCGTGTAGTAGTTGCTCGACCGCGCCGTGATTCTGCCGCACCGTTCTGCTAACAGCCTGCAAGCGGCATCTATATACCCTTCTCGGTCACCGATGTTGCTGCCCAATGATAAGTAGTACCTCATATCTCCACAATCGTTATGCCCGCGCCGCCCCGATTCGGGTCGCCGTCGTAGTAATCTACTATCCTGTTCTTTTTCTTCAAACCGGCAAGGTAATCGCGCGTCAGTTGCTTGAGCGCACCCGTCCCCGTGCCGTGAAGTATCGTCACGCTCCCCGCCGCCACCATTATAGCCGTATCCATATACGCTATCACTTGCTCCAAGGCTTCGTCCGCACGCAGACCGCGCAGGTCGATGGTGCGCTCAAACCGGAGTTTATGGCTGCGGATAGTGTTTTGCACCGATGTGGAGACGGAAGGCATGGCTTTTGCCATCTTTTTGAGTTCCGAAAAGTCGCGCATCACTTTCTTCTCGTCTTTCCCGTCCGCCACTTTTTGCTTCATTACTTCAATGCGTTGGCGGGCTTTCTGTGTCTTTTGTTTATCTGCCTTGCTTTCTTTGATTTCGCGGATGGTGCGCTCTATGGTGGCGTTAGACTGCTGCAATATATCTGCCGCCTGCTCTTTCGCTTCCGCCAGTACCTGTTTTTTCTTTGCTTTCAGACCCGCTATCTCCTGCTCGTAGAACGCTATTTTTTCTTCCAAGTGTTTCTCTCTCTGGCGGATGGCTTGGCGTTTGTTCTCCCAGTAGCGTTTGTCGCGCGCAATGTCTTGCAGCTGTTTGTCGTAGTCGATGTGTTCTTCTCCCACTAACGTGGTGGCATCGTGTATGATAGATTCCGGCAAACCTATTTGCCGAGCAATCTCCAATGCAAAACTGGAACCCGCCTGGCCGACAGACAGCTGAAACAAAGGACGCAAAGCCCCTCTGTCATACAGCATTGCGCCGTTCACCATTCCTTCTTCCCGTTCCGCCAAGTGCTTGAGATTGGCATAGTGGGTCGTCACCACTCCTATTGCGTCCGTTCGATGCAGTTCATTCAACGTTGCTTCCGCTATTGCTCCTCCAATGGCAGGTTCTGTGCCGCCGCCCATCTCGTCTATCAAATAGAGCGTCTTGCAGTCAGCCAAACGCACGAAAGTCTTCATGTTTCGCAGGTGGGAAGAATAAGTGGACAAGTCGTCCTGCAGACTCTGCTCGTCTCCTATGTCGAGCAATAAGTGGTTGAAAATACCTGCTTTGCTGCTTTCTGATACGGGTACGGTCAAACCGCATTGCAGCATATACTGCGTCAGAGCCACAGTCTTCAAACATACGGACTTGCCGCCCGCATTCGGACCGCTGACTACCAACAGCCGGTTCTTCTCGTCGCCTCCCAAGCGGATGGACATCGGCACTACCTCGCGCGCCTCCGACTGAAGACGCAGATAGAGTATGGCGTGACGTGCATCTTGCCATGATAGCATAGGTCGATTTGTCATCTCTGGCGCGATGGCTTCTAATTGTCTGCCTAACAACGCTTTTGCGTGCACAAAATCCACACGCCCCAGTTTGCTTTCCGCAGCCACGATACCCGGAACAAAGGGACGTATCTGACCTGTTACCTCTATAAGGATGCGAGTCTTCTCGCGTTTTTCCTCTGCTTCCAAAGAACGGATGCGGTTGTTCGCTTCCACCACCTCCTGCGGTTCGATGAACACCGTCTTGCCGCTTGCACTCTCATCGTGTACGATGCCGCCTATTTTCTTTCGGCTGCCGGGCGGAACAGGCAATACCAACCGTCCTTCACGCAGGGTGGGCGATGTGTCTTTCTCCACCCATCCTTCTGCCTGGGCACGCTTGAGTACCGACTGTATGGCACGTCCTACTGCGCCTTGCGCCTGCTGCAAGTCGTGGCGTATGCGAGCCAACTCCGGCGAAGCATTGTCTTTCAAACTGCCGTAGCGGTTCAGCACCCTTCCTATCAATTCCACCACCTTGCCGACGGGCTGTGACTGCTCTTCTGACCAGCGGTACAGATAAGGGAAACGCTCCTTGTCCAAATCTGCAAAAAATGACTCTAACTCCGATGCATAAGCAAGCGTTTTTTGCAGGTGAAACAACTCCTGCTCGTCCATATACAGTCCTTCGACGCGAATGCGTCCCAATGATTCGCGCATATCGTGTATCTCGCCCTGCGGAAAATTTAGCGATGAATCCGACAGCACATACTGCATCTCCTTGGTCTCACCCAAGCGGGTACACACCGTCTCGTAGTCCGTCTCAAAATGCATCGCTTGCACCTGCTCACGCCCTAAAGACGATGAACAAGCGGCATTGATACGGTCGCGAAGAACCTGAAAGTCAATCTTCTGCTCTATGTTATTGGGATATACCATACGTGTTGTATCGTTCTTCTTTCGCTGCTTGTCAGCCTAACAGGCGTATGTCGTAGATAACTGTTGTTCCTATTTTCTCGTTCAGTCGGTGCACCACATCGTGGCGGAGTTCAAACAGTTGAGCCTTGAGGGCGGCACTGCGAAGACGCACATACAATACGCCGTCACGAATCTCTAATTTGTACGTCAGTCGTGCAGCCATCTCACCTACGACCTCGGGCCAATAGGTTAGCAACTGATGCTCATACAAAGGCTTGTCCAAGCCTGTCTCATGAAACAATAAAGACAAAGCTTCGCCTATTGTTTGCGTATTGCTTTGACGAAAAGTCTGTTCGGGTGAAAGTTTCATTTGCGAAGACGCAGTTCTTGACGGGTGGTTAGCGGAGTGCCTTCAGGAATACCGTTCAGCGTGTAGATACTTTTCATTTGGAAGCCGAATTTCTGGGCTATTGACCAAGCAGTATCGTTCTTCTTTACGAAATAGTACTTATGTTTGCGGTTAGCATATTTGTGCTTGCGGAACAGATATACGCGGTCGCCTTTGCGAAGCATACGCCCGTCGGTGGCATCATTGTACTTACGCAGTTGCTTCTCGCTCATATTCAAGAAGTATGACAGCGAACTATAACTTTCTCCTTCTTCTGCTATGATGTAGCGTGTACCGTTCTCATAGCCGGATTTATGATCCTGATACAGAGCTACATCTTTCATGCTTGTTGCGGCTTCGCGAAAATCTTTCTGCTCTTCCAGTTCCACCGTGTCACCTGCCAATATACCTTGGTCGCGATCTTTGTCGGCGTGTTTGTCGGCAGGTTTGGCTTTCTCTTTCTTGTGTTGGGCACCTGCCTCGGATACCAGTTTATCCAACTGATAATCTTCTATGATGCGTATTAACTTGGCAGGATAAGTCGGGTCGGTGGCATACCCGCATTGTTTCAGACCGTGTGCCCAGCCCTTGTAGTCGGTTATTTTGAGTTTGAACAGTTCGGCATAGCGGGGACGGAGCAAAAACTTAGAGTGGTCTTCCCATGAGTCTTCCACTTTTTTGTATTTGCGGAAGCAGTCGTTTCTCTTGTCATCGTCTTTGCGATATGTTGCGCCCGTCCAGTCGGAAGTGCATTTGATACCGAAGTGGTTATTGGCTTTTTGAGCCAATTCGCTTTTTCCTGCACCTGACTCCAACAGTCCCTGTGCCATTGTGATGGATGCAGGGATGTTATGCTCGCGCTGCTGAGTGATGGCGGCTTTTGTGTAGGTTGCGATGTATTGCTCGTATTCGGGCATCAGTTTCTTTTGCGCCCATACTGGTACGCTCAAAAGCAACAATGCAATGGCGTGATAGATAATTTGTTTATTCATTTTTCTTGTCTCTGTTTATTCGTTTCACTTGTTCGCCTTTTTTGTTTTTCCGTTTTTCGAATTGGAATAGCACCCGCTCTATGAACCATACGACGGGCCATACGTGCAGGCGTTGCAGACGTTCCACTTCATCAACGGCAAAAGCCCAGCGGTCGTAGTCTGCCAAAAAAGTGGAGGGTACTACCTCCTGAAGCACTTTCTTGCGCTCTTCTTTGTCTAATGTCTTGTTCGTTTCGGATATGCCTGTCATCTCAAACACGGTAACATCCAAATCTACATAAACCGGCTCAACACCGCCGAAAATAATCACTTGCAAGTACCATTTCCAGTCGGACACAATCTTGTAGTTCTCGTCATAGAAGCCGTATTGGTCAAACAGACTGCGTTTTATGTAGGCAGGCGAATGATTGAGTGTTCCCCGATACATCCCTCTCATCGTTATTTTGTTGCCTGCAAAGCATCTGTCCCGACATAAACTAGTTGCTTTGTCTTTCAGCATATTCCCGTACAAGATGTCGGGTTCGTTATGAAGGGCTAACGCTTCATGCATTGCCCCCACTATCCCGTCAGATGCTAACATATCGCCTGAGTTCAAGATTTCTATATACTCGCCCGTACTCATTTGTATTCCTTTGTTCATCGCGTTGTAGATTCCTTTGTCGCGTTCGCTGATCCATTGTACGGTGATGCCTCTTTCCTCGGCTTGGCGAGCGTAGGTGGCAATAAACTGAGCACTGCCGTCTTGAGAACCGCCATCTACGATAATGTGTTCAAACTGTGTGTATGTTTGTTCAAGAATGCTTGGCAGGGTCTTTTTCAGCCCTGCGAGGTTATTATAAGAAATTGTGACAATGCTTAGTTTCATATTTGTCTTCTTGTTAGTGTCAGTATGCTTTGTTTAACGCGGCTCAATATGCCGAATATGCACTCTTTGATCCGGTGGCTCCATCGTGGTATGGCGTACCATTGCTTGTAGGAAGGCGGCAAGTGCGACCAGTCAATTTTGGTTAACTCCACTGCGGCTGCTTCATGGTACGTATTGCTTAGCCAATAAGCGCGGAGACCTGTTGCCCGCAGTTTATCCCGCAACCGGCTCCATTCTTCGTACAAGTTGACATTGTATAGTTTACATTCTTCGTCTAATGCGTCCAAATACCAGTCCATGTGAGCCTTGGGAGGGTGCAGACGTTTGGTCAGACGGCGCACTTTTGGGACATCGTTGTAGTAGTATGACAAGCACTTCGTCTTGTAAGCCACGCGGTAATGCATAGCCGTCTTTGCCCATAGCAGGAAGTCTTCGCCTAATTTGACTTCTGCTGGAAAGCCGCCCATTTCCTCGAACACCCGCTTGGGCATTATCACTGCGCCTGTCCATACTGGCATTGCCTCCCCCGCGTAGTACGATGCAAAGTAGTTCAGATAGCCTGTCTTTCCTTCCTTCTCGACGGATGTTATCCATTTGGTAAAATGCAGATTAGTTACTCTGTCCTCGTTCCTGCCGTATTTCACGTACCAATACTTGCACCCATAGAGTCCTGCATCGGGATAAGTTTCCGCTAGCTGTAGCATCTCGCGCAGGTACTGTTCGCTCCACCAGTCATCGCTGTCCAGGAAAGCCACCCATTCGCCTTCTGCTTTTGCTACGCCTGTGTTCCGTGCGGATGCTACGCCGGAGTTCGCTTGGTGTATAACCCGTACCTTTGCGTCTTTTCGGTTGTTTGTATAGGTATCGCAGAGCGCAGGGGTCTGATCGGTTGAACCATCATCCACAAGGATAATTTCGTACCAATCGGTTGGCACATCCTGATTCAGGACGCTCTCCACACATCGCGGCAGGTAGGCTGCTACGTTATAACAAGGTATGATGACACTTACTTTCATTCAGCCCGCAAAGGTATTGCAAAACTATTCATTATGCAAATAGATTTTCAACAATGTGTATGTACTAACAAAAAGTAATATTTAGGTGCGAAAAACGGGTTTTTATAAGATATTGAAAACGTGTGCTTTGTAATATTTAGGTATGTCTTAGGTATATCTTAGGTATGTCTTAGGTATCTGGAAGGCATCTAAACATACCTAAAATACAGGGAGTTACGATGGTTACGATAAAGGGTTAAAAATGACAAAAAGTAACTTTTCGGGTTATTTGTTGTGACAGAGAAATCCTGTTGTTGCGTCCCTATTTTTGGGTATTTTGGCATAAATTATTGGGCAATTACCTGCTCTTTACTAATTTTGCCGCGTCTAAATGAGGAGGCAGATAATATGTACAACGCAGACGACCAAATGGCAGACCTGATGGCTTCCGAACCGCGAGCACTTCAGATTATAGCCCGGTTTAATATCGCTTTGGGAGTAGGCAACCGTTCCATCTCCGAGGTGTGCAACGCGCATAACGTGGATGTCAATACATTCCTTGCTATCGTCAATTACAAGTTGTCCGAGCGCAATTCTGTGGACTTGAATGTGATAGATCCTCATTGCCTTATCCGCTACCTGCGTAACGCTCACGACTATTTTCTCTCATTTGTTCTGCCCCGGCTACGTCGGAAGATTATAGAGGCATTGAACTATTCGGAATCCGACCCGAAGATAACCGTTCTTATTATCCAGTCGTTTGACCGCTACTGCGAGCAGATAGCCGCTCATATGTCCCACGAGGACGAGCAGGTCTTTCCGTACGTGGATGCACTCTTACGAGGCGAACGCAATCAAGAGGTCAATGTAGCCTCCTTCGCCAAACAACACCATTCGGTGGATGACCAGAATGCCGCCCAGAAACTCTCTGAGGTCAAGTCACTTATCATACGTTACTACCCGTCGAAGGATGATAACAACCTCCTTTATTCGGCACTGTATGACCTTTTTGTTACCGAGCGCGATTTCGCCACCCACTGCGATATAGAAGACGCTATTCTCTTCCCGATTATCCGTCAGTTGGAGAAGAAACCCGTCAAGCAAACGGTCAAACCTACTATCCATACGCCATCGGACGTCCTGTCCAATCGTGAGAAAGATGTCCTTATCGGTGTAGTCAAAGGTTTGCAGAACAAAGAGATTGCCGACCAACTCTTTCTGTCGGTTCATACGGTCATTACGCACCGTAAGAACATATCCCGCAAGTTAGGTATCCATTCACCCTCCGGTCTTACGGTTTATGCCATAGCCAACCACTTGGTGGACATCTCCAATCTCTGATTTCTTTTATGCGTAGGCGTGCATACCGCCGAGTATGAAGTTCACTCCGAAATAGGTGAACAGAACCGCCAAGAAAGCTAACACCATATAGAGGTGGAAGTTCTTCGGTTGTGCGAGGAAAGGCAAGCTCCGGCTGTGTATCGGTGCGGCATAGACAAGCATAGTAATCAATGCCCAAACCTCTTTTGGGTCCCATCCCCAATACCGTCCCCACGACTGATTAGCCCACACTGCTCCGATAAAAATACCTGTTGTCAGACAGAACACGGCAGGGTAGAGCAGCAGTTGTGATAGGACTTGCAAACGCTCTTCTGTCCGGTCAGTATGTATGCCTTTCCGCCGGTTGTGAGCGTGCAGAATAAGCCCTGTAACGCCATTGAGCATCGTGAACGCCAACAGACAATAAGCTATCATAATGACTGCCACGTGCAGAGTCAGCAAAGGGGCTCCTCGTACACAGAATGAATGAGATGAGTGCCGTAACCCACGCAAGGAACTGCATAGTCTCAAACCCGTTGGACAGCGGTATATGTCCGCTGACTACCCATCGCAAGCCCAAAGCAAACGTGAGCAGTAGCCATAGTGCCGCCATCAAAACAGTCAAACCGTAATAAACGTATAGGTTGAGAGTCTTGCCGCGTGCGATGAGCATAATGCAAACAACGAAGAGCAACAACCCTATAGTTGCGCACGCCATAGCCAAAGGACGTGTGTAGCGGAACGAGTTATACAATTGCTCTGCGCGGAAACGTGTATCGGAGACAGCGTCCTGCGTCAAGTGCTGTTCCTGCCACGTGCGAATCTCTTTCAGTGTACGGTTAGCCTCTATGTTGTGTCCTTCCATAAGGCATATCGCCACGTAGTTCATTCCCCCAATGATGAATTGTCTGTCCTCTTTGGGCAAGTATGTAGGCGGTTGCTCCATAAGGCTCAGCCAGTCAATGCCTGCTACCTCATCGCCCTCAGGGGAAGGAACACACCATATCCTCAACAAACTGCCGGTGCTCACCATCGAGACAAGGCGGAACTTCTCATTAGCTGCCTGTGCATTGCGGTTGCCTGCGGCTAACAGACTGTCTAATTTGAATTGCCCGTGCCCCACGAAATCATTCAGGCAGGCGTACTTGCCGGATATGCCCAAGGTATGACGTATATCTTCACCCTTAATCTTAATCATCGGGCAACTCTTCCACTCATCGTAGTAGAACAGCCACCCTGTCAGAACCTGCTCTGCGGTCAGTCCCTTATAAGACGGCTTGCCGTACAGTTTGGTGCAAAAATCGTTAGCCAACGTGGTGACGGGACATATACGGTTGTTGTAATACACGTACAGATTGCCGAACGTTTCAGCCACGGGACGTTGCAGGGTAGGGGGCAAGGGTTCTTCAGTTTGCCTGCCATACGCATTGCCCGTCACAACGAACGCCAAGACAAGCACCTTGAGCAGCGGCGAATGGAGCAACTGACGGGAACGTGAACCTTTCTGGAAGAAGA
>CADAAF010000031.1 GCA_902785805.1 uncultured Bacteroidales bacterium
GAAAGGGAGATATTACCGATACCGTCAATATGGTTGAGTTGCGGTACTACTTCATCGTTCAGGATTTTATCAAGTCCTGCGTACGTCTCATCAGCCGTAATCGAATACTGGCAGATAGGCATAGACGAAGTTGAGAGTTTAAAGATAACCGGTTTGGCGCAGTTATCGGGCAGGTTATTGGCAGCCATATCGACGAACGAGCGTACGTCGTTTACGGCTTCGTCCATGTTACTTCCCCACTCCAGTTCAAGTGTTACGACGGAGATATTATCCTTTGATTGTGAGGTGATATGTTTCAAGTGGTCCACCGAGGTCAAGGCATTCTCCATAATCTTGGTGACATTTGTTTCCATTTCGGAAGCAGAGGCACCGGGATAGGTTGTCATGACTGTTATATAAGGCGGATCCATTTCCGGGAACTGGTCAACCGGCAGCTTAATGAAGCTGTACACACCGATTACGATAACCGCAACGAAGATAAGTACGGTCGTTACCGGTTTTTCAATAGCTGATTTGTAGATTGACATAAATTTTTAGTCATAAGTCAAAAGTCGAAAGTCAAAAGCAAAGTTTGAATCGACAGATGACAGTTACACATTATATTTTTTTATATTTGAAGGTTTCGACTATCGACTTTCGACTATATTAATCTTGACGCCATCGACGAGTTTATGCTGTCCTGTAGTAACGACAGCCACTCCTTCAACGATTTCAGGTGCAATGATTTCAATATTCTGGTCAAACCGCTGCCCGAGTTCTACCGATACGCGTTTGGCGTATCCGTTATCATTAATAAAGACGTAGCGGTCATTAGCTCCTACGAGTTTCTCCACGGCCTGGTATGGTATAATCAAAGCGTTCGCTTTACCAAGACCGATAGTGGTTGTGACGTACATACCTGGTCGCAAGAGGTTTTTGGTGTTAGGTATAACGATTTTGCACTGGAAAGTGTGCGTTGCCGGATCAATAGTAGGATATACTATTTCCACCGTAGCGGGGAACACTTTGTCGGGATAGATTTCAGTAGTAAGTGTCAGTTTCATTCCCTCTTTGAATTTCGGGAAGTAGGTTTCAGGAATAGCAACAAGTGCTTTAAGTTTATCTATTTGTGTAAGTACCAGTATAGGCTGTCCGCTATAGAGTTCTCCGTCCTCATAGTTTTTAGCGGAGATTACTCCTGCAAAAGGAGCCTTTACGTAGGTGTTTGTTTCAAGGAATTCGAGTTGTTCCTTGGTGGAGTTGTACTGCGTGACGATTTGGTCGTATTGCTGTTGAGTTGCAGAACCGGTCTTGAGAAGTTGAGATATTCGGTTCTTCTCTATTTCCAGATTAGCCATTGTAATCTTGGTCGTCTTGTACTGCGTTTGATCCATACGTACAAGGTCCGAGCCTTTAGTCACTTTGTTGCCCACTTCGCGGTAGATATGTTCAATTGTACCTGTAATCGATGGGGCTACATTTTGTGTTAAATAACCTTGCAAGTTCGTAGAGACGGAAATCTCCCGTTCTATTTCTTGCGGTTGCAGGACGGTAACACGCACTTGTTCAACCCGTTCTTGTTCAACGGTTGTTGTTTCTGTTTTCTTGCCGCAGCCTATCAGCATCAAAGCTGCCAGTGAATAAATAAATACTCTTTTCATATATATTCATTATTAAATATTCATTATTAATTATTCAAGAACTGCTCCAACTCAACTTGTGCATTCACCAGTGAGAGCATCGACTGCACATATGTTGATTGTGCATTAATAAGGTCATTACTTGAGTTCGTCAGTTCCAACATACTGCTTGCGCCAAACTTGTACTTCTGCGTAATAGAAGCGAACACGCGCTGTGCCACTTCCAGACTCTCTTTATCTGTCACATAGGTCTGATACGCGCTGCTGAGGTTATAGCACAATTGGTTATACTGAATAGCCAACTGATCCGTGGTCTCGGACAGCGTATTCAGCGCCTCTTGGTATGCAATCTTCTTCTCCACTACCCCGGCTGCACGTTTTCCGCTTGACCATAACGGCAAACGCACACCTACTTGTATGACATTCGGCGGAGTCATACGCATACCGCCGTCGCCATAATACTGCTGATTGGTGTAGTTATAAGCCAACGACAGCGTCGGACCATACGCCCAACCTGCCATGTGCACATTACGACGTGCCAATTCCGCACTCTTCTCAAGTAACTGATAATTCAGGTTATTATGCACATCAAAATTCGCAGATAGCAGATTCAACACCGCTTCCGGCGATAAGATGGCGTCCAAATCATCTTCCAAAATCAAGTACGTCTCCACCGGCACATCCAGTAGCACTTTCAGCGAGTTATAAGCCAACGCGATATTATTGCGCTGCACATTTATATTATTGCGCATTGTGTTCACGCGCACATGAATCTGGTCAGCTGTCGTTTGCTCGGAAGCACCTGCATCTACCGCGTTCTGCGTCATGCGCTCTAACTCTTCGATATTCACCAAACTGGAGTCCAATAACTCTGTGATACTCTGCAGAGCCAGCAACGACACATAACTCGTCATCACACTTCCGCGCAGCTCCACCTCGGACTTCTCCAACGAGATTTTCTTCATGTCAATCGCCACATTATTAAGCAGCGCACCAACAATTCCTTGTCCGTTAATTCCTACCGACGCAGTCACAACCAACGAACCTTGGTTAGGCATACCAATCTCCACTTCTCTGCCCATCATAGACATCGTCGCTTTGTAGCCCAAATAGTCGTTGTAGCTATAACTTCCATCCACTTGCGGTAACATCGCCGCGATTGTTTGCCAACGCTGCGCATACGCTTCCTGAACCGCCAAAGACGCATTCTTCAGCGTGCGGTTCTGATCTACTGCATAATCCTGAGCTTCCTTTAGATTCAGACTCAGCGTATCAGGATAATCGCTCTTACCATTGGATTTACTTCCTTTCGTGGCTGCCATCACATGGTCTTCCGCCATGCTCATCAAACTCATCGATAGCGCCAATAAAACAAATACAATCTTTTTCATATATATATTCTTTCGACTTCTTATAAGTTCATCTATTATCTATCATCTATTCATCTATTCATCTATACAACTCCAGTCCTTCTTCCGACAATATTCCCCTGACAAAAATATCCAGCGCCGTATGTCCTATCTGGTGCATATTGCGCCCGCTGGACTCAATCTCCTCAAAATGCCGTATCGCATCGCTATGGATCATCGCAAACAACTCCGCCGTGAGACTTATATTGAGGTCCGCGCGCACAAGGCCTTCGTTCTGTCCTTGCTCCAAATACGCCGCGATATACTTACGTTGCGTCTCGAAACTCTCCTTCTGGAACTGCGCAAACTGACGAGGGTAATACTTCTTCAAGTCATACACCAATTGCGGCACACGTCGCACATCATTCTTCTCCGCCTCTTGGTGCTTCAAGAACTTCGCCACCAACTGACGGAAATCATGCAACACCATCAAATCCTCCATCTTCTGCGCAATATATTCCACATTCGCATGAAGCATCTGCGCTACCAACTCATCCTTAGACTCAAAATAAACATAGAACGTCTTCTTCGACATACCCAATTCATGGCATATATCGTCTATCGACACACTACGTATGCCCAGTCGGAAGAACATCTCTCCCGCCGTTTTGATAATCAATTGTTTTTGCTGTTCAATCATATTTTAGTCGCAAATCGGCGGCAAAAGTACTACATTTATTCCATATACACAAGAAAAATGGAAACTTTTTTCACTTTTCAAGTTTCCATTTTTCCTTTTGCTAAGTCGAAGTGACAAAAAGCAGGTACCGTTTTACCGGTAACTCGTGACTACAATATCACGAAGACTTACTTCACTTCTTGGCCGGTAACCGTCAAGGTCTTGCCGTCGCGAAGGATGTAGAGTTGTCCGTTGCGGATGAACTTACCGCTTGCAACTTTGTCGTTTACTACTTGATCGATAGCAGTGACCTTGCTGTACACAACGTCATTGAGTATATTTCCTTCTTCATCCTCAAGTGCGTACGTTGTAGGATTATATGACGCAGCTGGGCTCCACTTCATATAGTTTGTAAGTAATACTATGTTTCCAAAATCTACAATAGCACCATTAGCAGACTGGATATCCATCGGGGTTTCATGAAGTTTGAGCACATCTTCAGCGTTTGTTCCACCATTGCCCGAAATACCGTTATTCGCATTTTTAATCGTCAATTTCCCGAAATTATCTATTTCAAGTCCAGCAAATGGGAAGAGACCATCACATACATTATTGCCGTCAATGGTCAAAGTAGCATCTGACTCTCCGGCAAGCTTAAAATTATACCCCATTACACTGATGCGGGGATCCATTTTTGAATTCGAATTACTGATGATATTATTTCCCTTGAGATAGATTGTGAAATCATCAATCATTGCAGCAATAGATTTGTCAAGGTCAACATTGTCAAGTGTAAGTACATAAGTTGCCATGTCAAAAGTAATCGTACCGGATTTCAGACCGGCAGGTTTACACTCTTCATCTGGATATACATATGTATTAACTTCTCCGGCATTGCCAATAGCAATTGGAACAGAATAGACATATACTAAGTCTCCTTTGTATGGAGCATCGTCTTTAACGAATGTATTATCTTTGACCGTTACACCCTCGGTTCTAATCTTACCATAGGTGTCAATTTTCAAATACGCGGGACCTGATCCACCCTTCATAAAAATTTGGTTGTTACCGGTAGTCTTAACATTTAGGCTGCAATACAGCCACAATTCACCTGAATCGTCATTACCACATGAACCATAGAAAACAGCCTGGTTTTCACTGGTACTGGTGATATTTACGGTCAACAAATTACCAAAAGTCATTTTCGAGTTGTAATTGAACTGAATCAATATGGATTTGCCGGAGATATTCAATTCTGAACCGGGAGCACCCGCTTCAAAAGTAAGATGAGCAAATACTTTTCCACCACCTACCGGACCATCAATCTTAATCGGTTGGGTCCATTGGCCCTCGCCAATGAGATAGTTCTTACCTATAAGCTTTACTTTAACATCCGTGTAACTTTCATCATACTTGAAATAGAGAAGTTCGCCGTTAACATCACTTTTGAGCGTAGCGTTGACGAAGGTTACATTAATAGTCTTATTCTCGGCATCAAAAACGACAGCTACTGAGCCGCCATCTTCCAAAACATCTAAATTGTCTACTGCCGAAGTGATGGTAAAGTCCTTGCCCTCATTGTTAAAATGTAATGTGAACGCATTAGCTGCTACTGCTATCGTCAGCGCAGCAAAAAAGAGGAAAATTTTTCTCATAATAAGAACATTTTGGGGTTAATAATTTAATTTAAGTGCAAATTATATCGTTTTGTCTAAATTAACGCATCTGTACAATTCCGCTTGCAAAGGTACAACTTTTTTTGCATACCTGCAAGATTTTTGTTATTTTTTGCAAAAACTTGCACTTTTTCTGCTCAATAAACAATAATCATTCAACAATACACATAAAAAATTTGCATATTCCATTTTTTTCCCTTACTTTTGCACGCAAATTTCAAACCAATACATGATGAACTCATATACTCACCGTTATTCTCTCACAGCGGCAGATATTGACACACGCTACCGAATGACTCCTACTGCCGTCTTGCTCTACTACCAAGATTGTTGGGCGCGATATATGTCGTGCCTGCACCTCGCTGCTTTTGACGTCATTAAACAAAACCGCATCTGGGTAACGACGGAGTTCAATGCATGGTTTGAAGAGCAAACCGCGCTATGGTCTGACGATATCGATGTCACCGTTTGGAATAGCGAAGTAGGCACACTACGCCTTTATGCTGAGTTCCGCGTCTGCAGAGCTGATGGCGTAGAAGTGGCGCATGGCTTCGGTTGTTGGACGCTGCTCGACACCGAGACCCATCGTCTCGCGCCGCTGACACCTATTCAGCCGCAACTGCCCGTCCTACCCGAACTGACATCCGATACCCATAAAAAACGCCGCTTCGCTACCAATGGCATACAACTCCAGCAGTTCGCACATCAGGTCAATCCGATTAACCTGGATTTCAATGGGCATGTCAATAATCGCACCTACCTCAATATAGCCATGCAGTCGGCGGACGAGACCTTCTTGGATGGGTATGCTATCCGTTGCCTGACTATCCATTGGCTCAAAGAGACGTTCCTCGGCGACACACTCGCCTGCCGCTTGACTTTACTGCCTAACGAGACCGACCAGCCCATGTATCATTATTTACATACGCTCTCGCGCAACGACACAGAAACCGCCGCACAAGTCTATTCCGAGTGGGTTCCCCGCTCCGAGCAGATTGACATCTCCCTCCACGCACAAAGAGTATAACCCAACCCCCAACGTGGCAACGAACTCTTCAACGCCTCCACTCTGCGGAATTAGCTTGCCGCAGGGGTGCTTCTTTTTTTTCTTGTGCATGTAGCTAAAAAAGGTAGATATTTTATACAAGCTTATAGGTATGCGGTTTATTATTAATGAGTTATAGAGTTGGCTGTTGGGAGACTTGTATAAAAATGCAAATAGAAATTTATACAAGCTATATAAGCCTCAAACAATGGGGAAATGTGATGGTAAATTTGCGAGAAATATTATTTTCTCACATTTTTATTTGCATATATGCAAAAAAAGTAGTACCTTCGACCTTCTCCCCCATCGATGATGGGGACCCCTTCGAAAGTACGGTCGCGTTCTGCGGGGCATACGCAAAGGCGGATATTTTATTGCCAAGCCTTGCGGCTCTGTTATTTTACGCCGATACATATCCTCTTATGCAAGCATAGCCGCTATCTATCCGTGTAAAATAGATAAAATTGTATTTTATTTGGCAAAAAAATATCCAAACGTTTGCATATGTGCAATTTTTGTAGTACCTTTGCAGCCGGAACGGAAAAAACGCAACAACTGATACATTCTAACATTACCATGGTTGTAGATAAACGGATAGAAGATCGAATCGCATGGCTGACTATGAAAGACTCAGAGCATTTCAACTGCCTGAGCGAAGTCATGTGCCAAGAACTCATTAACGCCATTGACGAAGCGTATCAACAAGAGTGCGTCGGAATCATCATTACCGCCGAGTGCAAACGAGGCGTATGGTCGGCGGGACATAATATCCACGAACTACCAACAGACGGTTCTGACCCGTTAGCGTACGAAGTACCAATGGAAAAGCTGCTGCGCAAAGTGCAAGATATACCTATCCCTGTTATCGCGTGCGCCAACGGAACAGTTTGGGGCGGAGCGTGCGACTTATGTCTCAGTTGCGACATGATTGTAGCTGCCGATACTGCCACTTTCGCTATCACTCCCGCTAAAATAGGCATCCCCTACAACGCTTCGGGAATAATGCACTTCATCAACCAACTCGGTATCAATAAAGCTCGCGAGATGTTCTTCACCGCCAATCCTATCACAGCACAAGACGCGCTCAACGTCGGATTAGTGAATCATATCGCGCCAGAAGACCAACTCAACGCCTTGGTAGAAGAGAAATTCTGCCAACCGCTACGACGCAACTCTGTGCTCAGCGTCTCTGCTATCAAACGTCAGTTCCGCATACTCAGTAAAGCAACTTCAACCATGACAAGCGAGAGCTTCGAGCGCATTAACGCCTATCGCGCAAAAGTATTTAGAGGAGAAGACTACAAAGAAGGTATCAACGCTTTCTTCGAGAAACGTGCTCCCGAATACAAAGGTAAAGCCGCTGACTTGGACGATAAATAAGAACAAAACAATAGTTTATAGCTATGAAAAAAATATCTTTACTCTTTGCCATCCTATTTACTTCAGCCTCCATTGCCGGTGCTCAAGAAGTTCAAACGCCTAAAGAAGACCACATCATCGATGGTCTCACTTCCGTTGCTACTATCGCGGGACAAACAAAGACCGTGGAGGAAGTTCAAGACACTACTGCTGTCGCTAAACCCATTCCGCTCTGGAAACAAAAACTCTACTATGGTTATAACTTCGACATCTATTACCACCACGACTCACGCCCTAACCGCAAAGAGAACGGATGGTCTATTCGTCTCATTCCCGAAATAGGTTGGAAACTCAAAGAACGTCTCTATATCGGCTTACGCGTCGGCGGTAGCTACCAAGATATGTACACCACCTATACCTACGAATCACTACTTGGCGAAAAAGAGACCGAAGAAATACGTGTCCAACAAGGCTCTTGGGACGTGGCTCCATACGTCCGCTTTCGTCTCAAAACACTCTTCAACGACAAAGTCGGAATATGGATTGAAACGCACTTATACGCAGGTATGGAGTTTCCACGCGTTACCGACGGAGTCATCAAAGGCACAGACTACGACGGCCTGCGTCATAGCATCATCTACGGCGCACAGATTTCACCTGTTGTAACGTACCAATTCAGTAAAAAGAGTACTTTCCAGATTTTCTTCTCTATCATCAGTCTCGGCTATAGCGGAACCACTTTCCGCTATCAAGACCCGATTACCGGAGAGAGACATAATGAGTACACCAACGACGTGATTATCTTCTCCGGCAAACTGCGTAACCTCATCGCCAATCAGTTTACGCCGGGACTCTACGGACTCAAGTTCGGTGTAATGAAGACCTTCTAACTCGCCATTATACCTACTGTCCTAATGGCGTCAGCGGATAAACAATATTCGTGATTAAGATATTCGCTGCCAGGATGATGATATTCATCCAAATACCTATTCGTAGGAAGTCTGTAAACCGATAACCACCCGGTCCATATACCATTGTATGCGTCGGCGAACCTATCGGAGTTGCAAAGCTGCTGCTCACACTAATCATAAGCGCGATGAGGAATGTCATCGGCTCATAACCTAATTGTATCGCCGCTTGATACATAATCGGGAAAAACATCGCGCCAGCTGCCGTATTGGAGATGAACTCCGTGATAAAGGTCGCTACCAAACATACTGCGGTCATCACCACAATCGGATTCGTGCCGCATACATCCAGTATCCCTGTTGCCAAACGCTCTGCGATTCCGGTCTTCTGAATAGCCAAACCTAACACCACCGAACCGGCAAACACCAACAGTATCTCCCAGTTAATGGACTTCATCGCCTGATTCGGAGAACAACAACGCGTAATCACCATCGCTAATGCTGCCAGACATGCGCAAAGCAGCAAAGGCATTACTCCTGTTGCCGACAGCACGACCATCGCAATCATAATCAACGCCGAAAGCAACGTCTTAAAACCTATTTCTATCACCTCTTCTCCCGGCACTAATCCATGCGTCTTTGTCAACTCCATAATCTGCTTGATATCACCGGCAAAAACAAGATGGTCTCCGCCCATGATAAACTCATTCTCATTGATTGGAACAGCCACGCCGTCAAAATGACGCATCTTCACCAAACGACCACCATTCACATCTATCAAGCCTGCGTAACCTAACGTTTCTCCAATAAACTTACTCGTGGACGGAACAACCAACTCTGCCGTATATTCAGTGGTCTCCTCAAACGCATCTTTCGCCGGCTCACGGTCTGGCAATAGTCTGCGCATCGCAATAATCGACAGCACACCTACTGCCAAGCAGAATAAACCCGGAAGCGTCGTCGCTAACACGTTCATCTGAATACCCGTCTCGTTGGTATATAATCCGCTGATAATCAAGTTAGGAGGCGTACCTATTAACGTACACACGCCACCCATTCCGGATGCATAACTCAGCGGGATAAGCAGTTTAGACGGAGAGATATTCAGCTTCTTTGACCACATCTTAACGATGCCGATAAACAATGCCACTACCGTCGTGTTACTCAAGAATGAACTCAAACCTGCCACAGGCAACATCAATCGCACAACTGCGGTACTCCAGCGCTTGGGCTGACCTACCAGATTCTTCACTATCCACTGAAGCACACCCGTGTAATTCAATCCCGCCACAACGATAAACAGCACGCCGACTAACACTACCGACGTACTGCTAAGACCCGAAAACGCCTCTTTAGCATCCAAAACACCTGTGATATACAGAATACATATCGCAGCTAAAAAAACAGCATCCGTGCGTATCTTCGTGAATAACAAAATGGAAAACAACGCAATGACAGTCACTATCGTTATCCACGCATCCAGATTAAAACCTAAAAAAACAAACTCCTCCATCGTTTACTCTATCGGTTGTCCTAACATACTATATCGTTTACCATTCAGCAGGATAAACAGCTGTCCGTCCTGCATGATCTTTATTCCCTGTCCTGAATTCCCTACCGCGGACTCGGCACTTACCGACTCTATGCCTTGCGGCGGACCAAACACATCATCTAACATCGCTCGGATTGCGTTGCATTTAGCTTTATCCGTATTGGACGCGAAACCGGCAGAGTGGTTTTGAGCCGGCAAGATAAACTTGCGTACATTCGTGCCGTTGATATACTCGTCCTTCATCGCTGCGCCTGTCCACGGATCATCTTCGCCATAGATGAAGATGATTGGCTTCGTCGCGTTCTTGGTCGTCGTCACCGCCTTCTCATACAGGCTGCCATCAAACGGAAAATCCTTGTAATAGGGATTATAGAAATCCCGCAGGTTGCCCACGTACTGCTTATAGGCTTTATTCCATCCCGGCGCAGCTTCTGCACCTACGATATCGTCAAAACGCAAGTCGTAATAGCCTAACTCCACTTTCGATTGGTACTCATACCCTTGCTCATTCTTACCGATGGAGTCATTGCCCCACCATTCTGACTCCGTCACACCACGAGGCTGATGACGCATCATTCTCGGCATGGGATCCACAGAAGGAACATAATTATTCTGTACACCGCGCAGAACAGCTAATCGCTCACTGAAGTACGTCATCCTGAACGAGTTATCAATCAGCATAATCGCATAAACCGAATCGTTATAGTCCTTCACGTTGTACTTATACATCATACTACTATTGAAGTTGAGTGCCTCTCGCAGTCCAGCCGTGTCGGAATTAGCATGCTCCGCAAAGCCAAAATGCGGTGCATTGGAAAGATAGTAGCTATATATCTCACTCTCCGAAAACTTATAATGCATACATAACTTTTGATAGAGCGGAAAGATATTCTCCATGCGGGCTGTAAACGTGCGGAGTATACCCATTAACATATCGCGATACTCCTTATTCCATCCCGTAGTGAGCCAATAATGCTGCATCGTCGTGTCGCATGTCGTGTTGAAGAACGGCGCTACGTATGGCACAAACGCATCCGCATCCTCCGGATGGAAAGCATGCTGCAGCAATGCCGCTTCTCCACCCTTGCTGCCGCCTGATATTGCCCATTTGCCCTTCAGCACTTTCTTCAACGCCTCAAACAGATTATGGAAATCCTCCGCCGCTTCTTCGCTACTAAGATCCTCTAACTTCTCATAACACTTTTTCGGAGCCGAGTACTGGAAATAGCGATACTCCGGAAATATATAGTTGCCTAAATAACGCTCCACTATCTCACCTCCCGGTTCAGCGCCCTGCGCAAAACATATATCTGGCTCTTCTCTCCACAATTCCGGCAAAGCGTAGCCGCCGATATATACCTGATTGACAGCCTGTAGCGGGTCTATATTGTCATAGACCGTCATCGTTGCACGGAGCGCAAACTGTTCGCCATCCGGCTCGCTGTGCTTACGAGGCTGATGGTAATAAATCATGTACGAGGTGGTAAATATATCATCCATCGTCATCTTAGCCTTCTGCAAATCCTCTTCATTGACGGGCATAAGAACTACCGAGTCGATGACTCCGGGATTCAAACGAACTAAATCTTTCGCCCATTGAGGCAATGACTCTTGCGCCATAACGTGCCAACCCACCAGGCTTAACACGAACATAAAAATTACTTTTTTCATCTTATTCTATATGCTGTAAGTCCAAATTATTGCACAAAAGTACTACAAAAGGATGATATTGCCAAATAAAATGGATAAAAAATAGAATTTACTTTATTTTTTGCCAAGAAATTTGCACATCTCGAAAAAAAGCAGTACCTTTGCGCGGTTTTTTGAAAATTTCAACATACCGACTACGGTTCTTTTGGTTCGGAGAGGCCTTTGAATAGGGCATCCGAGCGCGAAAGCTAAGAGGGAATCAGGTGTAAATCCTGGACAGACCCGCTGCTGTAAGTCCCATGACCAATCACGTTGCAATATGCCATTGCGTAAGCGAGAAGGCGCAACCGTGAGGGACAAGTCAGAATACCTGCCGTACGTTGAGCGTTCACAGGACTCCCGCGGACTGGAGGCGAACAGAAAGGTAGCGCAAAGAATGCGCTTTTCTCCCTACACATAGTTCATACTATGGTCTTGTTAACGCTTAGAAGAGTAGATGTTTAACAAGACAAATAGTTATATGTGTAAATTTCTAATCTTTTTTTTATTATCATGTCCGGTTCTGCTTTCCAGCATTTCTGCGACAGACACCATCCGCCTGAACATGCAGGCGTATATGGAAAACTACCTGCAGGATAAAGACGGTAAGTGGGTAGACACGTACAACTACGGCATCTTAAGTCTGGACTTCGGGGACTTCCAGTTTTCTCACGTAACGAATGCTATGCAGATGCAAGGAACAGACCCGAACGGAATGCAGTATTGGGATGGTTTCACAGTTTGTACAAATGGCGATGACAAGGACTATGGTTACGCGGGTTCTTCAACGGACTGGGTAACGCATCAATGGGGTTGTATGGCCGGAGGCGGCTTGGATTCATTGTGGCGTTTTGTCAAGGGTGCTCCGTATCTTGTCGGTTACTGGGGGTATAACTATGAAGAGGAAGGCGTGCGCAGTCTGCGTGTGGACTTTGCCGACGGAATGACGCATCTTCCGTTAGGCATATGGGTATGTAACCATCCTTGGCCGTATTATGGCATTCAGCATGACGATGCTTTTGCGCATTCGTTCGCGGATAATGGCTCCCAGTTCCGTCTAATCATTCATGGTCTGGATGAGGAAGAGAAAGATACGGGGATGCCGATAATGCATAAACTGGCTTGGTTCCATAACAATGAACTGGATATATCTTCTAATTGGCATTGGATAGATTTGCGTTCGCTCGGTCAGGTGAATGCTATTTATTTCACGATGGAGAGTACCGATGCTTCGGGCGTATTAGGCATGAATACGGCGGCATTCTTTTGTTTTGGCGGCATGGAGATGCTGGAGCATATAGATATGATAGGTCGTCCTGCGGGCTTGGAAGCAGAGCCAATAGATGAACATAGTGTCAAAGTGACGTGGAAGAATGTGGATGAAGCTGTTTACTATCGGCTATATGTGGACTCCATGCTGGTTGATTCAACGGAAACAAATAAATATACATTTACTGGTCTGGAAACCTACACCTCATACCGTTTCTTTGCTGAAGCCGTATCTGCCACTGGTGAGCGCTCTGACTGGGGCTATGTACAAGCTCGCACAAAAGACCTTACTCCTCCTACACCTCCTACGAACTTGCGGACTATAGAAGTGGGAATGTACAAGATTGTGCTGACGTGGGATGCCGGAACCGACAACGTGGGCGTAGGCAGGTATGTCGTGTATGTAAACGGCAAGAAATACTCGCGTCCGCAATATACGACTATAACGATTACGGGTCTTGATCCAGGCACCGATTATCTAATTGAAGTGGAAACATTAGACACTTCGGATAATCCGAGTGAACGCGCTTCTATTCAGGTTACTACTACCACCACTACTCCTACGGCTATCGAGCAAACGTCTGCACAAGGTTCACGCAACATTTATACGATTCATGGGCAATCCTTGCCGCAGAAGAATATGCAGAGAGGACAGGTGTATATCGTCCAAAAAGGAAACGAAACAACAAAACAAATTATACAATAATAAACAAATAGCAACATGAACAAAAGATCTGTACTTTTTTCGAGCCTTTTGCTCCTATGCGGAGTATGGCTTAATATGCAGGCAGCCGTAGTGTCGGTGACGATGAACTCTGTCACGAAAACCCTAACCCTGCAAAACGAATCGGGTACTACCATTACCGAGGACGCGCTTAACATCAACGCGGGCAAGAACACTTATGTCTTTAACAACCTGCCTGCCGGAGAATACACCATCTTCGGCTACAACTCATCAAGCGACCTCAATGGTACGATGACTTTTACAGTGGGCGATGAGGACATCGAGATGCAGATTTGGACCATCACCAAAATCAGTACGTCAAACAAAAAAGAAGACAACTCGTATTGGGTCTATGGTGAAGATTTCACTATTGAGGACTGCGAGGTTCACAGCCGAGAAGGAAAGACCTTCCCTGTTACCATCGGAACAAATGCCAACAATCCTTCCGTACTGACTTATGACGGCGGTAGCGTGGTACTCCGCATGGTGCCTTCGGCGGCACATCAGGAAGAGGGATATATCTTCGCCAATGACGGTCGTACCGTAACAGGCAACACCACTATCCAGACCAAAATCCCGTTGGGCGGTCTGTTCACCTCTACTTGCCCTGCGGATGCAGAGATAGCGATGATGCAAAAGCCCGGCGGCGACGGAGGTTCAGGAACGATTCACTTCACTCCATTCCGCGTTATTGCTCCCGAATCGGTAGAGACAAGCGGCAGCACTAAGACTTATACGTGGCGTTTGGGAACGGGCAGCAAGTATAATATGCGCGCGTGGAAAACGGGCGGGCTGACGCAGTTGCTCAATTTCTACTACAACATAGATGCAACCAAATGTCCTGTCATCAACTTCACTGAAGCGGACTTTTCAGCTCGTTCACCTAAGTGGGTGGATTATGACCCGAAGAGTTTGTCCGGTCTGAACGACTGTAATATCCTGCTCAACATCAACGAGAAAGGCTACCTCAAAATGACAGCCGGTCAGGAGTATGACCTTATGGCGGAGCGTGACTGGCAGATTATCCCTAACCAGACGGAGAACTACTTCTTGGAGCCGGACTACCACTATGCGGTATATGATATGAATGGTAATCCCGATAATTCGGTTATTGAGATTGTGCCTGACGGCAATGTTGGTTCGGAGTGGTCTATTCTGCGTGCCAAAGGTGCCGGCACGGCGATTGTGACTGTGACCTATGATGCGGCTTCTGCCCTCCAGTATGCCAATAATACCGGCAAGATGAGTACCTATTACGGCGGTCAGTATTTCGGTGCTATTTGGCCCGAGAACACCGGTGTGTTTGTCGTTTCGGTCAATGCACCAGCCAACAGCATGGATGCCAATATGCGCATTAATGAGATATACAATGAAGAGAAGATGAAGAATGCCGGCAAATATGTTGATGCCGAGCACGATGTGTTCTATTATATCAATGACGAAGAGGCGTTCAACTACACCTTCAAGCCGACCGGTGTGCAGACAGTAGAGATCAGTTATCCTACTATCCGTACGAACGATGCAGTCTATAACACCGGCTGGCACGCAGTCAGCAAGAATGCCGACAACACCTATACCCTGCCACTCAAACACGGACGCCAGATTATTCGTTTAGGTGACGGAACAGGCAAGTATGAATATCAAGTGATTACTGCCCGACATGCCACACGTACCATCACTAACGAGACTACAGGAAAAGACAAGTTCTTCCCCGGAGATCAAGTGAAAATACAATACGACGGACTCTTCCATCCGGCGAACAAACTATCCGGTATCTATAACATGTCTGCCTATGTCACCTATAACGGTATTCCGGCAGGCACTGCCTTGATACTCGGTCGCAACCAATACTGGTTCGGTTCGACTCCTTCGGCGCAAGCTATCTCCTTTACTATTCCGGCGGACTACACTGACCCGACACTGGTACTGACCGATGGTGTTATCCAAGTGACCGGTTTCGGTGACCCGATAGGCAACCACCGAACGATAGACAAAGTAGGCGGTCGTTCGCCTAACTTCACCGCCGTTGCGCATCAGACATATTTCGGAGCCCTGCCCGATGCCATTATCCCTGTGACGCAGCCCACGAAGAGTCTTGTGACTTTTGTCCTCACGCCGGAAGAGACGGTTATCAGCAAAGTGACCAATAGTCTGGGTGTAGAACTTACTCCCGATGCGGAGGGCAGATACCTGTTGACCGAAGGAGACAACACCGTGCACGCGGAAGCTACAGGATACAAACGCTCGGCTGTCACGGTGACTATCGAGGCAGGCGATGAAGCCGAGAAGACGGTAACTATCGCGCTGGAGGCTATCCCTGAAGAAGGATGGAACGGAACGGACAATGCAGCGGTGACACCGGTCGGCGGAATCTATCATATCAAAACCGGAGCCCAGTTGGCATGGTTCGCTGCGCAGGTGAATGCCGGTACAGGCAAAAGTTGGAAAGCTGTCCTTGACAATGACATTGACCTCTGCGGCTATGACTGGACGCCGATAGGCATCAGTAGTGCCAAACCCTATTCGGGCATGTTTGACGGACAGGGATTTGCGATAAAGAACCTATTTATCAACACTCCCGACGGACGCTATTATGGCCTGTTCGGTTACCTGACCAATGCAACGGTAAAGAACATGACCGTTTATGGCTCCGTTACTTCCGGTTACGACAAAACGACCGGCGTGCAGTTGGGTGGCGTGATAGGTCATGCACAAGGAGTAAAAGCTACGCCCTGTACTATCTCCGGCATCACCAATTATTCGAATGTGACGGGACACTCCAAATATGTAGCCGGTATTGTGGGTTACGCGCAATCGTATGTGAACATTGACCGATGCGCCAACTACGGCAATGTGACGGTATCTAATGCCACAAAGACTTACGGAACGGACGTGGCAGGTATAGCCTTCATGAACGGTACCTATGGTACTATCACCAATAGTTACAACTGCGGCGATATTGTTGCCAACAACAATGTAGGCGGAATTTATGCCTCTACGGTTAATATCACTGTGACGAACGTCTATAACATCGGTCGCGTACATGCTACGCAGACGAATAGTTCCGGCTATTCGTGCCACGGGGCAATCCGTCCGATGGCGAACACTACAGGTACTACCGATAAAGTGACCAACGCCTACGCTGACGAGGACTTCCTCTTCAACGAACTCAATACAACGATTATCACTGCTCCCGAAGCATGGACAGGCGGTGAAGTGGCATACAAACTCGGTGACGCCTTCGGTCAGGAGATAGGTGTGGACCCGCTACCGGTACTCGGTGGCATGAAGGTCTATGAGTGTACCCGTCCCGACGAATCGACGTTCTACGCCAACCAGCCTTACAAGTGTTACCAGCGCAAGGGACTCACCCCCGGACGCATGGGAACCATCTGTATCGCTTACGCTTCCGACAAAT
>CADAAF010000032.1:0-16718 GCA_902785805.1 uncultured Bacteroidales bacterium
TGTTAAGTCGCCTGCAAATATCATCGTTCGGAGTACCGGCGGTCCATACTAATCCGGCTACCACCAAGACGATAGCCAATATGATACCTGTTATTTGTAATGTTTTTTTTATAGTCTCATAGTCGGGTCAGGTTTGCGGTAAGATCTGCTGTCAATCGGTCAATGTCGCCCGCTCCGAGCGTCATAACCGTAGCCTCCCCGCACGTTCTTATGCGCTCACATACATATGCTGTCAAATCGTTTTTCTGCACAACGCGAACAGGGTACATATTGTTTATCTTTTGTGCCAAAGTCTCGGAAGTGACTCCCTCAATAGGCATTTCGCGTGCAGGATAAATAGGTAAGAGGATAACCTCGTCCAATTGGCTCAAGGCGGCAGCAAAACCATCCAGAAAATCACGCGTACGTGTAAAGAGATGCGGTTGGAAGATGCCAATCAGGTGCCGATGCGGATAAAGCTGGCGTGCCGATGAAATGGCTGTCTGCAACTCTTTGGGATGGTGGGCATAATCGTCTATGTAGGTGACGCGACCGGTATTGGCAAGGATATTAAAGCGCCGCCACACTCCTTTGTAGGTTCTGACTCCGTCACGCAGCATCTTCTCATCGGCACCTGCCAAATGAGCCATAGCCATAGCCGCTACTGCATTCTCCACATCGTAGTACGTAGGCACACCTAATTCCACATCTGCCAACGAGCAGGAAAGTGTATGCCAGTCGAAGAGCAACTTGCTGTCGGATATACGCACGTTTTCTGCATAAAAATCAGCGGGTTCATTGACGGCATACGTATATATTTTCGCTTTTCCGTTGCCTGCCACGTGATAACCTTTTTTAATCACAACAGCGTCCTTAACCAGCCGTGCATATTGTTCAAAGCCTTCCTGATAGCCTTCGCTCGTACCGTATATATCCAAGTGGTCGGGGTCAATGGCAGTGATGGCGGAAATAGCGGGTGACAAATGCAAGAATGAACGGTCGAACTCGTCTGCTTCTATCACTACTGTATCAGAATTCGGGTCAGTGAGAAGATTAGACCCTTCATTCATACTGATACCGCCTAAAAAAGCATTGATGCCTTTCGGGCGCAGGATATGTGCCAAAAGTGTGGCGGTTGAGGTCTTTCCATGCGTTCCTGCCACGCACAAGGCGCGCATGCTGTGCGTCACTTTGCCCAACATTTCCGCACGCTTGAGAATAGGCAGTCCTTTGCTTCGGAAATACTGATATAGGGCAGTGTCTCGTGGTACAGCGGGAGTCCATACCACCGTCCAAGGTATGTCCGCCACCTCTTGGGGAGAATCGGTATAAATAATCGGAATACCTTCTTTTTCCAACTGTTGGGTCAGAGGTGAAGGAGTACGGTCATATCCCTCCACACGGCAACCGCGTGCAGCAAACCAACGCGCCAATGCACTCATACCTATTCCTCCTATTCCGAGGAAATAGAGAGACTTTATGGAGGGGGATGCGGTCATTATTTGAGTCGGATAGTCTCTTTATAGATTCGTCCGAAGCGGTCTTGTGCCTCTACGGTCAGTTCTTTGGCACCTTCCGAAGGTATGGCGGAGAAATAGTTTCTTGTTCTGAACGGCACATAGTCGTCAATGACGCGCGCGCCGTTGACGTACTCGCAGTAGTCCGGGTCGTATGAATAGAAGCGGCTCATATCGCCTTTGAGTACACCGTCCTCGTAGTAACGAACGTGCCAGCCGTCATCCACATTCCATATTTTGGCAACAACGGCATTAGGTCGATCCATTACCCTCCCGACGGGATATACTTTCATCTGGTAGGTGTCAGGGTATCCGGTAGCCTTGAAGTACCATGAGTGCTGGCGACCGTTTCCTTCAAAGACCTGATAGCCGCGGGGTGCGCCGTCGCTGCTGACGGGCGATGTCCACCAGTTGCCGCAAAGGGCACCTATGTTGTGTTCCATAATGCCGCCGCCGAGGTCCTTATTGGTATTATGATGGTGATGACCGGTGATAAAGGCTGCTTGGAACTTGCCGTGCAACACATTGAGCAGTTCTTGTCCGTTGCCAATCAAACCGCTGTCTTCCGCAGGTTTGACGGGCGCATGCATCGCTATATAGATGAGGTTGTCCATATTGATAGCCGAGCGTAGCAGTTGCATCAGCCAGTTCCATTGGTCTTCCATCTTGAGGGTACATACATAGCCTTTGTTGCCCGTATAGAGCATATCGTTGAGTACGACGTAGTAGGCATCGCCTAACTGGAAAGCATAGTAAGTAGGTCCGAAGTCGCGTTCATAGCAGTGCGCATAGTTGGCATCGGGATTCTTGGCAAGGTACTTGTCGAAGTCGTGATTGCCAATCACCGGATAGATTGGGAAACCTGCTTTCTTGGCAAAGTCTTTGTATATCTCGTTGTGGCTATATACATCCCATGATATGTCTCCGAGGACAATACCAGCCACTTGTACGTCTTTGTGTTTGGCTGCCGTTTCGCGAATGTCGGGCAGTGCTTCGGCATAGAGTTTGTCAATATCGGTATCCACATCTAATTGCGGGTCTGCCATAGTAATCATTGCGTAGCGGTTCTTGTCTCCTTTCATTGCATAGAGGGCGAATGAATAGGCGTCCTTGCCTTCTTCGAGACGCTGGTAGAACTGCGGTACGCCGGTTGAATAGTCTGCCACGTAGCCTTTAGGGGTTACTATATAGACGAAACGTGCTTTGTCGTTCACATCAAGTGAGTAGTTGCCTTTTGCATCGGTCTGCGCAAACGAGAATCCGTCTGTCACCAAAACCGAGCCTAACGGTTTGTTTTCGCCTTTTACCACGCCGGTTACCGTGCGTGCTTGCGCCAGCATACTGACAGAGAGCAGAGCCAACGCTATGGTCATCATCTTGTTCATCGTATGGGTCTTTTATTAGTTGGTATAGTTTGTTTGATTTTGCAACATTCGACCACGTTAATACTATTGGAAGAACGAAAAATAGACGCTTCCGTATTCGCGTGTTTCTTTATGGCGTGTATGCCATGTCAGGTCAGTTGTTTTGCCGTGTTCAAGTACGAACCATCCGCCTTCGCGCAATAGCGGCAGCACCAGGTCGGGAAGTTGGTCAATGGTCTCCAGCATATACGGCGGGTCGGCATAAATAAAGTCGTAGTCGGTTTTGCAGGCACTGATAAACTTGAAGACATCGCCTCTGACTACGCGCAGATTGTTAATTCCCAACTGCTTGCAAGTAGCGATAATAAAGTTCTGTTGTGTATGTGCCATCTCCACAGCCGTGACGCTTCGTGCTCCACGGCTGACAAACTCCAGTCCTATACCGCCTGTTCCGGCAAAGAGGTCTAACATATCCACCCCCTCAAAGTCCATACGGTTGTTGAGAAGGTTGAAGAGACTTTCCTTCGCGAAATCGGTGGTAGGTCTTGCTGTTATATTTTTAGGGGGCGCTAATCGGCGCCCCCTAAATCTGCCGGAGATGATTCGCATAGTTATCTCACGGTATTTATTCCCAGTTACCGGCGTTGTTGTTAGGCGCGTCCACAGAGCCGAACATCAAACCCGGATAATGTTCCAGTTTCTCTTCCTTGTCAATAAGGTTAATCAGTTCCATCCGGTTGAGGTCGCTCAGGTAGGTCTTGTAGTGCGCCTTGGCTGCCATAATCGGAACGATGATACCTTGTGAGGTGGAGTAAGTGTTGTTCACCTCAATCTCGAACCGCTGACCATTGCTATAAGGGATATAGGTGATTTGGTCTATGTTGTCAGCCGTAAACTCACCTTTGAAGAGCGTCTCAATCATATTCTTATAGATGGTGTCGCGGCGGAAACCTTGCAGGCCGTTGCTGATGATTTCTTTGTCGTTAGCCCAAACGTGTGCATAAAGTATGCTGTCCACATCGGTCTTTAGGTTTACACGTGCTTTGAGCAACGCTTTTTCCATCATTTTGGCTGCTTTATGCTCGGTCATACCGTTTTCCAACTGCTTGTCGGTAAGCGAACCTTCTTTCCGGACCTCTTTTTTAGGAGTGTTCTTGAGGAATAGGATGAGCGAATCGAGGTTGTCGGTATAGCGGCCGTTCTCGAGTTTGTACTCAGCCACGGCGGTACGCAAGTGCATCAGATTGGCTACGACTGCCTGTTCGCGAACGGCGCGAGTGTTCTCAAAACGGATGGGAACAACAACGCTGGACACGCACAGATATGCCAAATAGACAATCGAGATTACTAACAATACGCGGATAATATACTTTGACGTGTTCATAGTTAGAACTATCTACTTGTTATACTTATTTGCAAAAGTCTGATTACCATGCGAAGAGCGGGTACTTAACCATCTCGGCGTTGACTGTTTCGCGCACCTTGGTGATGGTTTGCTCGTTTTCGGGGTCTTGGAGTACGGTGTCAATCAGTTCGACAATCCAACCCATTTTGTCTTCTTTCAATCCGCGTGTGGTGATGGCGGGGGTACCGAAGCGCAGACCGCTGGTCTGGAACGCACTACGGCTGTCGAAAGGCACCATGTTCTTGTTGGTGGTGATATCGGCTGCTACAAGTGCCTTTTCTGCTACCTTACCGGTCAGGTCGGGGTACTTGGTGCGCAGGTCAACAAGCATAGAGTGGTTGTCCGTACCGCCGGAGATAATCTTGTAGCCCTTATCCATAAAGGCTTGTGCCAATACGGCGGCGTTCTTCTTGACTTGCTGCTGATAGACTTTGAATTCGGGGGTAAGAGCCTCGCCGAAAGCAACGGCTTTTGCAGCAATCACATGCTCCAAGGGACCGCCTTGTGTTCCGGGGAATACGGCACTGTCCAAGAGAGCGGACATCATCTTCACTTCGCCTTTCGGAGTGGTCTTGCCCCAAGGATTGGCAAAGTCTTTACCCATCAGTATGACACCGCCGCGAGGACCGCGAAGAGTCTTGTGGGTGGTAGAAGTGACGATATGAGCGTATTGGAGCGGGTTGTTGAGCAATCCGGCAGCTATCAGGCCGGCGGGGTGCGCCATATCAACCATAAAGATAGCACCGATTTCGTCCGCTACTTTGCGGATACGTGCATAGTCCCATTCGCGGCTGTATGCACTGGCACCTGCTACAATAAGTTTGGGGTGCTCGGTGCGCGCGCGTTGCTCCAATTGGTCATAATCCACACGACCGGTCTCTTCGTTGAGACTATAGTCAATAGCGTGGAACATCAGACCCGAGAAATTGACAGGGCTTCCGTGACTGAGGTGACCACCGTGGCTTAAGTTAAGACCCATAAACGTGTCGCCTGCTTGCAGGCATGCCATAAACACTGCCATATTGGCTTGTGCGCCGGAGTGGGGCTGTACGTTGACGTACTCGGCACCGAACAGCTTCTTAAGACGCTCACGAGCAACGTTTTCGCTTATATCCACCACTTCGCAGCCTCCGTAATAACGCTTGCCCGGATAGCCTTCTGCATATTTGTTGGTCATCACAGAGCCCATCGCCTCCATTACTTGGTCGCTTACATAGTTTTCGCTGGCAATCAACTCAATGCCACGCGTCTGACGCTCCCGCTCACGGCGGATGAGGTCAAAGATTTCCGTGTCTCTTGTCATATTGGTAATTGTTTTAACGTAAATGCCTTTTAGTGATTTTTCATACCGAAAATCGCCGCAAAGATAAAACTTTCTTCTTATCTATACAAAAAAACATCATTTTTTCACGGCTACCTCATCATATTTGCTATATTTATTATCATTGATGGTTGACCGCTAATAATTAAAAATGTTACTTTTTGTCATATCCATCTCATTTTTGCACCTATCGTAACTTGCTGATTTTTAGGTATGATTATATACATTTCATATACTTAACATATACCTAACATATACCTAAGAGATACCTAAAATTTACAAAACACTGCCTTTCAGGACTATACAAATATTGTCTTTTCTGGACATCAATGTTACTTTTTGTCAGTTTTTTAATGGTTTTGCTTATGTGTTGATACGGATGTCCTACATTTTTTCTTATTGTATTTTGCGCAAATAAAAACCTTGAATTACCTTTGCGGCGCAAATAAAAAAATGTAAGCGTTTTTCAACGCTGGTTCTGACGATTTGAAATCTCGCAAATTTCGATTAAGATTCAGAATTCAGCAACGACTGATGCTCTACGTGAATAGGAATGTACCTTTATGCAGATCAAACACGACGTCATTGTCGTACTTGATCCCAGGGGTTAATCAATCATATTCGGCGTGGGTTTCGCGTTGCCAGTTCTAATCTTAAGGGCAATGCGAGAGCCTCAAATCGTGGAATTGGCAAAAAACGAATCCACGTTTTTTTATGCACATTGACGAACAGCATTTGTATGGTTGAACAGTACAGACTTATGTGCTTGGGCAAGATGTCATTATCCGAACGCCGATTAACACCCTTTTTGCAGCAAAATGATGGTGGAACAAGTGATGATTTCTTACGTACAGCGTCAATAGGTATGACCGCTATTTGCCATGCGTTTCTCCCGTGCTGATTTATGATTGTAACAAAGTGATTGTTGGGAGGCAATCAAACTAAAATCGAGTTGAAATGAAAAAGTTGAAAATTATGGTGGGTGCAGCACTTGTTGCACTGACGATGACCAGCTGCGGCGCAGCATTGGTAGGTGTAATTTATGAGGGTGACACCCAACCCGTAGCCGTTACATCCAATGTATTAGGCAAGAAAGTCGGAACTGCCAAATGCGCCAGTGTATTGGGTATCGCCGCATACGGCAATGCCGGCATCAGTGAGGCTGCCAAGAACGGTAACATCACAAAGATCAGCCATATCGACCGCAAGACCTTCAACGTTCTCGGCGTGTACACAGAATACGAATATTTCGTTTACGGCGAATAATTGAAAACAAAGCGGGAGACAAAAGCGTTCGGTGTCTCCCGCTTGTTTGTTAATAAAATGCAAGAAGATATATATGATGAAACGATATTTTCTAATACTTCTCACGGCATTGACTGCAATCGGAATGAATGCAGAAAAATTAGAAGACAGATATGTCTCGAAAATAGTCTCGGACGGTATGCTGTTCTTCATCAAGCCCTTTGAACTGCCTAATCAGGACAAAGGCAAACCGGCGGAAGCGGATATTACCTACCTCATTCAAGAGGACACTATGACACTGAATATGAGTGTATATCACTCTTCTATTCTTCAAACTGACTCCATAAGTTTTGAAGGATTGAAACATTGCACGGTAACCAACTTTGAGACATTCTATATTGACAAAAAGGGCAAGCAATACGTCCATCGGTACAGTTGTGCCTTACCTTATACGTTTTGGCGTGGCCTATATATGAGCAAAACTCCGTTCCGTATGAGTATCTATTCTGAAGGTACGAAATTAAGTTACGGCTATTCGGATAAAAAGTGGTTGAGTGAAAGCACTTGGATGTTACAGATACTTCAACTCATAGAGAGAAACAAAAAGGCAAGCAAGAGTCTCTTGCTCGCCAAATAGTACAATATAAATGCATCAATAAAGAGGGTGTGCCAATACTAATTGACACACCCTCTTTAGTTTGCGACAGGAATAGTTATAATTCTGCACCTTGGGCGTTGTAACGTTTGCCGTTGCGCTCTATATAGAGCACGCCGTTGTCTATGTACTTGCGGGCATCGGCAGGTTCTGACAACTGTCCGTTATCCATTATCAATTCTACATTATCCACTCCTTCGGCAATAATGCGAATACGTTGGGCGTTGAAGGGTTCTGTACTGCGGAAAATACCTCTATACGCAAGTATGTGTGTACCGGTTTCGCTATTCGGACAATAAAGCGTATTGTTCTTCAAACCGATGTATGTGTTTCCGTTAGCTGAACCTTGCAAGAAACCTGTGCGGAGGGTACCTACCAAGTACAAGTTGCCTCGACCCGAATTGTCGTTATAACCGATAAGAGCTGTTATGTCGCTGTTGTCAGCATCCGTATTGACGGTAACTATCGGGAATAGGAAGGAGGACTTCGCAGCCAACTTGGCATTAGCATTGACTATATAGCATTTACCTGCTTCGATGGATTGTGCAATAGAGAAATAAATCTGCGTTACCATATTATCCAATGTCTCTGAATAACGGAACTCATATACGCGGTTGCTCATACCGAGTGATGATATCATTGCTTTATTCACGTTGAACGGCAGACATAGTGTAGCCCATTTCCCTTGTGTGAATTTGCGGTTGAGCGTTGCAGTAGCGACAGTCTGTCCGTTGTAGTATTCTGTGAAGAGGTCGTAGTATTCGGCATCTTCGTTCTCTTGCAGGACTATATTGCGATTGCGTACGCGGAGAGTGAAAGTTACGGTAGAGTCACATCCGTTAACGTTCTTCAGCGTTCTTGTCTCAGTTCCTGCTTCAGTAAAGGTAACATCCTCCCATTTATAAGGCAATTCGTCATCCCATACAAGAGCACCATCCGTCCACGTTGTTTCATCGGTGCAAGGAACGGCTTCCGGCGTGAATTGTGCCGTATAGGTAATGTCGCGTGTGACTGCAGTTATCTCGGGAGACCAGCCTGCGAACGTGTAAGTGTATTGTGCAGTCGGTTCTTTGGCAGGTTCCTGTCCTTCATACGACGGCATTGAACCATACGGCACATTGTTGTCTGTTTCGAGCGTAGTGCCATCCTCGTTCACCCATGTAACCGTATAAGTTGCATCGCGTACCAAACGCACAGACTGACCACGGCGTTTCTCGCAAGACCATACACTTGGGAGACCGTAGTATGAATCGCCGTTGAAGATGAGGTAACTTGCGTTCTTGTCGCTTGTCGAAGTAGAAGACCAGTAATAACCATAGACATCCGTATTATCCATAAAGCTATACCATCCGGTAGCGGGGTTCACGAATGTGGCTTGTTCGGCACCGGTCATCAGATTGCCAATACCGCCCGTACGTCTTCCTGCGGCAGGGAGGAAGACTGCTCCGGCATCCTCCATCTTCTTCCACTCTGCAAGGGTGTACTTGTTTTTCTCCAAGTCTTCTATTTCGTAGTTATCGACTCTGTATTTGGGAGTGAACTCTATACCTTCGGGCAGAGTCCAGTCATCCGGCAGCAGAATCAAGCCTTTTCTGTCCGCTACCATAGCACTTCCCCACAGGCTGCCACCTTTGCGGCTGTAGAGATAGATCCATTCGTCTTTGGTGAGAGTAAACCATCCGTCTCCAATCAGTTGTCCCCAGTCGCGGAAGTCTCCCGTATAGTCTGCATCCGCATTGGAGGGGCTGACACCATAGTTAGTGCTTGTCGTGCTCCAACCGAACATATCAATCGTACCCTTGAAGTTGTTGTCTCCGAGGTTGATGTTCGGTAGTCCGATGATGCCGTACTGTGTGCTTGCCAGAGACCATGCATCGGCTTCGATGTTGTATTGGAGATTACCTTTAGCAAAGCGCACCGTCTTGTTTCCGCTGACGGAGAATCTTCCTTGCAGTGCGTCGGACGTGTTTTCATCCGTGGTGTATGTGGCATTGTATGAAGCATCTTCGGTAGCGATAACCACTTTTTTGTTCCAACCTGCGAATATGCGTCCCTCTTTGGAAGGTGTGGGATTGGTAAATGCGGGCAGTGCGTCTTTGTCGCATTGGACAGTTTGCAGCACGGTCGTTCCGTCCTCATCGTAGAAGGTGATGTTGTACATTCTTACGGCTTCGTAAGCGGCAATGAATACTTTGTCCTCGTTAGCTACTGTGCTCTTGTCAAAAACAACCGGCTCACCCTCTCCGTTGAGCAACCAACCTGTGAAGTAATAGTGGTAGTCACCGAGACGGTGAGGATAGGGCTCGTACTGTTCCTGTATAACCTGTCCGTAGGTGTATTGCTCTACTTCTTCTTTATCCTCGTTGAACTCGTTGGTGTATTTCCATGTGACGGTATATATTGTCTTGACGAATACGGCGGTAAGGGTAGTATCTTGCGTCATCGTTATGTTACGCGGGTTGTCGGTATTGCCGTCAGACCATTGTGAGAATGCGTAACCTTCCTCGGGAGTGGCGGTGAGTACTGCAATTTCGCCTTCTTTATATTCTCCTCCGCCCGTTACTGTACCGTTGCCTTCTGCTTGAACAGTCAAAGTATAGGGAATATCCCATACCAAGCGCACGGCAAATCCGTTGCTACGAGTGTCAAGACCTTGTGGACGGAAATAGGCAGAGCGGAAATTAAAGTCGTAGGTGTTGTTCGACTCTGTATCCTCTGTGGATGCCCAGTAGAAGCCGTTTGCGGAAGTGTAGTTTACATGCGAGCCGGTACGATAGCCTCCTGCCGGCATAAAGACAGCACCGGCTGCCTGCATCTGAAGCCATTCCGCTACGGTATAAGTATTGTCAGAATAATGGTTGCTTCCTCCGCTATAAACGCCCATATCCTCATACCATTTCATACTCTTCTTTGTGGCAGGCGTGAAACTCAGACCGTCAGGGGTAGTCCAGTCGTCCGGCAGCAGAATAAATCCGTTGACACCATTCACCGTACCCATACCGAAGAGAGTCGCAGCGTTCTTGCGTCCGTGTACCAGATAAACCCATTCCTCTCGCGAGAGTGTGTGCCATATTCCCGTTTCGTATTCCGTGCCGCTGAAGACGATGACATTCAGTCCCCAGTCGGTAAAGACGGAGTACTTGCTGGTGTTCGTAGCCGCCTCGGTGGGTTTGTAACCTGTTCCCCATCCGAAGAGGTCTACCCAGCCATTGTACGTCGAAGTTAATTCCCTATTGTTACTCTTTGTTTCGCCGTCATAGACATTGCCATTGGTGGCATCGCCTACGTAATGCCATTGTCTTTTAGCAAAGCGCCATGTACCTGCTTTGGTTGTAGCGTCGGCGCACAGGTGCGAACCGAGAGCGGCATTGTACTGCAGGTTGCCCGGTGAGAATTTGACTTGTTTGTGTTCGTTTACGCTGAATTTGCCTATACCTTCGCGGTATTGGCTGTTATCAACGAAGATGAACTGAGCGGTGAGCGCAATATCTTGTGTCAAATTGAGTGTACGCGGGTTATCCGTATTGCCGTCAGACCATTGTAAGAACTCGTAGTCTTCGGTAGCAGCGGCACGGAATGTGAGTGTGTAATCTTCGCATGTCGGTTCTTTGGTAATATAGACAACACCTTGTGTCTCGTCGTTGGCCGATATGGAGTAGGCGGGCATAGCAACGTCAGTCCATACCGCCTGTACGATAAGGTCGGAGGTGATGTTGGAAAAGTCTTTGTCCCAAGCAAGTGTGCGGCACTGCGGAATCTCTACTTCGGGAGCGGTAGCAGATTGCCCGTACTCTACCGTCTGCGGTTCACCCAATACTTTGTCGCCGTCCATAAAAGTGACGGTGAAGGTTTTTAGTTCCTCTTTGTTGCGTGAAACTAAACGTACTGCGAAACCTCTGCTTCGTGAACTATAGTCTTGCGGTCCGGTATAGTTGGAGAGGATATTGAAGTCGTATGCCTGTTCGTCGTCATAAGCGGAAGAAGACCAATAGCGTCCGTATGCTCCAACCTGGTAAACGTCCGTGCCGCTTCTGTATCCGGCAGCGGGTATGAAGACAGCTCCTGCTTCCTCCATTTTCTGCCATGTGATGGCAGAGTAGATGTTGGTGGTTGCTATATAACTCCAGTCATTCTGGTCGTTCGAGTTGGTCATTCCGGCAGTGAATCCGCATCCGGACGGTAATGTCCACTCGTCGGGCAAGAGCACAATACCTGTTACTCCGTTAACTTTTGCCGCGCCGTACTTGTTTTGAGCGTCGGTTCGTTTGACGAGCAAGTAGTTCCATTCGTTTTTGGTGAGTGTGCGCCACGTGCCGGGTTCGTCTTTTCCTATCTGGTTGTAGATACCCCAGTCGGCATAAGCATACTCGCCGGTGAGGTTGTTTTCAGCATTGTTTCCGGGTTGGTAGTCTGTTCCGGATGTATTGGTGGAGTAGGGTTTGTAAATCTTTGCCCCGCTCATCCAGCAGCTTGTGCCCCATCCGAACATATCAATCCATCCGTTGTAGTTGATATCGACGGCGCGGTTGTCACTGTTATGCACTGTCCCGGCGACATAGTTGTAGTTGTTGGGATAGGTTTGTCCGTACCCTATACCGACGATGTCCCATTGGTGTTCGGCAAACCTCCATGTACCCGGCAGTGTCTGACCGTCAGCGCATTGGTGTGTACCGGTTGTCGCATTGTACTGGAGATTACCCGGAGAGAAAGAGACTTGCTCATTGTCACTGATGCTGAACAAGCCTATTCCTGTATAGTTCTCCTCTATTCCGTTAAGCGGGAAGATATGGGTAAAGTCCTTCCATTGTTCGGCGTTTTTATATGCCTCTACTGATGAAGCAGGGACATAGAGAGGGATGTCTTTTTCGATACCCGAGAATCCGTATGGCATCAAAGCGGGCGGGTTAACGGCTTTGCAAGTGATGGTTAGGAGTTCGCTACAAGTGTTTTCTCCTGCGCCGTTTCTTCTCCGAGGGGATTCAAAGCCTTCGTTTTCTCCTATTTCTCCCCCTATAACGAGTATGTTACACATTACGAAGGCATACTCTCCGATGTTGGTGACGCTTTCCGGCAATTCAATAGCCTTGATGCTACTGCAACCTTTGAACGCACCTTCACCGATGGTTTTGATACCGTTTCCAAAGGTTACGTAAGCCAGTTCGGAACATTCGTAGAAGGCTTCGTCTCCGATGGAAGTGACGCTGTTAGGAATGTTAACGGCAGTCAGGGCTGTGCATGCGGAGAAAGCACCTGCTTTGATGGAATTGACAGTATTGGGAATAACGACAGCGGTCAATTTGTTACAACCGGAGAAAGCATAGGCATCAATAGCCGTGACGGTATAGGTAAGGTTGTTGTCCTCCACTGTTGCGGGGATAACTGCTTTGGTAAGGTTAGAGTAGTTGTCTGGCGATTCCAGTGTCTGATTGGTCACTTCGGCGGTGAGATTGTCTTTGTTCAAGTTGTAAAACAAGCTGCCGATTTGCACTTTTTCAGCGTGCAAAGTCACTACGCTCGCCAAGAAGACAAGCAGGAAAGAGAAGAAATGTTTTTTCATGTTATATTATGATTGATATTGTGCTATTTGGTTTATTTGTAGCCTAATGGCATACATAAAGCGCGCAAAAGTACGGCATTCTTTTCATATATCCAAACTTTTTATCCTATTTAATAGTATGTGTGCCTGAAGTACGAACATTGTCTGCCTGAAGTATGATATTATGTGCCTGAAGTACGAACATTGTCTGCCTGAAGTATGATATTATGTGCCTGAAGTACGAACATTGTCTGCCTGAAGTATGATATTATGTGCCCTTTGTATGTAGGCAGCAGCAAGCAAGCAAGATTATGATATTATTATGCGATTATTATGTTATTATTATGTGATTATTATGTTATTATTATGTTTTTATACAGACTTTATACAACTTTTATTATGTTCGTAAGCAAACCACACCGTAACCACACTGAAGGCTGACTGAAGTGTGTCCTTATAATCCGTTAAGGGTCTGCCGATATTAGTGCCCCCTGTTATCATCGGGGAAGGGACTGTTCAGCAGGGGATTACCAGACGAAAGAGGCTTGAACGGGGAGATGGTCGGAAGCGTCGGTGGAAAGGGTGTGGCAGCCGACGGGATGAAGTTCGTCGGAATGGAGGATATAGTCGATGCGGATGCCGAGCCTGCCCTTTCGGAATGTGTTACCCAAGCGCAATGAGGAAGCCTGCAGGAAAGCGTCCTTCAAGTGTCTGCGCAACAACAGATAAGTGGGCGACAAAGGTGTGGAGTTAAGGTCTCCGACGAGGATGACGGGGTAGGGCGAAGCCGCCACTGAATCTGCCACTATCCGTGCCTGCCGGAAGCGGCTGCGGCTTGCAGACATGGCCTTTCGGCGAATCACGGTGTCAGCCTGGAAAGGATGCGCAAATACGGAGTCCAGTTCGCTGTTGGTGAAGCGGAAAGACTCAAGGTGATTGGTGAAGAGGCGAATGGTGTCCTGCCCGACCAGCACATCGCAGCAACTGCTTATATTGGCGCGAGACGGGTAACGGATAGTATGCTTGTTGACCAGTGGGTAACGGGAGAAAACGGCGTTTCCGAACTGATGTCGGCTGTTATAGACCTTGAAGTCGAAATAGGTGTAAGGATACTGATTGAGGGCATTGCGCAACTCATTGAGAGTGAGATGCTGGTTGCTCTTATACACATCCACCTCCTGCAGGCAAAGTATATCGGCATCGGTCTGCTGCAGGAACTGTGTGACCTTGTTAGCGTGTGCTTTGCGTGCCTGCCCCATGGCGTGGGTGTTGTAGGTCAGGATAGTGAGTTTTCCTCCTGCGGACTGCTTGCGATTCGGGTAGAGGAAACCGTGGGAGACAAAGAGGAAACCCGTAGCGGCGAGCAGAAGAAGCAGGATAACCGACAGTATTTTCAGGAAACGTCTCACCGGAAGGAATGGGAGTTATTTAGGGGACATTGTGATAAGGGGGATGAGCATCTCTTCCATCGATATGCCTCCGTGCTGGAAAGTGTTGCGGTAGATTTGTGCGTAGTAGTTGAAGTTGTTCGGGTAGCCGAAGAAGTCGTTGCCTGTGCAGAATACGTAACTGGTGCTGACGTTGGGGCAAGGCAGTCCGATCTTGAGTGGCTGCTTGACCTCATAGACGTTCTTGGACTGGCAGGCGAGAGCTTTTCCCTCTTTGTACCGCAGGTTGGTGTTGGTGTTCTTGTCACCTACGATGGGCACGGGGTTGGTGACGCGTACGGTGCCGTGATCAGTGGTAAGAACAACTTTGTAGCCGAGTCTTGCAATCCTTTCGAGGAAAGCCTTTGTGGGCGAGTGCTGGAACCAAGAGAGCGTGAGAGCACGGTATGCGCTCTCGTTGTTACATAGTTCGCGCATCATTTTGGAATCCGTGCGCGCGTGCGAGAGCATATCTATGAAGTTGATAACGGCAATGTTAAGAGGCGTCTGCAGTCCGCCTATCTGTTTGGTAATCTTTTCGCAGAAGTCGCTCTCGTTAATCTTGTAATAGGTAAAGCCGTAGCGTTTGCGGAATCGGTCCAACTGGTTCTGAATGAGTTCTTTCTCGTTCAGGTTCTTGCCTTCCTCCTCTTCTTCTGCGACCCAGAGGTCGGGGTGCATCTGCCGTATCTGTTCGGGCATCAGTCCTGCAAAGATAGCGTTACGCGCGTACTGGGTGGCAGTAGGCAGGATAGAGCAATAGATTTGCTCTTCGTCAATGCTGAAGATTTCGTTGAGCAGAGGTTGGATGGTCTTCCACTGGTCGTAGCGGAAGTTGTCAATCACGATGAGGAAGACTTTCTGCCCTTCATCGAGCAGGGGGAATATCTTCCGCTTGAAGATGTCCGGCGAAAGCAAAGGGCGGTCGGTAGTGTTGCCGGTGAACCACGATTCGTAGTTGCGGATGATCCATTTCGCCCAAGCAGTGTTAGCCTGTTCGCGTTGCTGGAGCAACATATCGCGCATAGACGACTGCACGTCCTGCAACTGCAAATCCCAGCGATTGAGCGACTTATGGATGCTTACGAACTCGTCGAACGTGCGCGCCGTGTCAATCATATAGGCTATGTCGGTAAACTCTTCGCGGTAAGACTTGTTCGTCTGTTCAGCAACGAGTTGGCGGCTTTGGATATGCTTCTTGAGGCAGAGCAGTATCTGGTTGGGGTTGACGGGTTTGATGAGGTAGTCGGCAATCTGCTGACCTATGGCTTGCTCCATTATATTCTCCTCTTCGCTCTTGGTAATCATCACCACGGGCGTTTCGGGGTGCAGCCGTTTGAGTTCCTGTAATGTCTCGATGCCGCTCATACCGGGCATCTGTTCGTCCAGAAAGACGATATCGAACGAGTCTTCCTCGAAGGCATCAATGGCATCCTGTCCGCTGCAGACAGGTGTCACTTCGTAGCCTTTGTCGCGTAGAAAAAGAATGTAGGGTTGCAGCAGTTGAATTTCGTCGTCAGCCCATAGTATCTGTTTGAGAGTAGGTTCCATAGTTGCGCCATTTGTTTAGGAGGTTAGACATATCTTCGGGCAAGTCACTGTCGAAGAACATACGCTCGCCCGTTTTGGGATGGGTGAAACCAAGCGTTTTGGCATGGAGTGCTTGGCGTGGACAAAGCAGAAAGCAGTTGTGTATGAACTGCTTGTATTTCTGCGTAGGCAGTCCTTTCAGTATTTCCGTTCCGCCGTATTTCTCATCGTTGAAGAGCGGGTGTCCGAGACTTTGCATGTGTACGCGTATCTGGTGGGTTCGCCCTGTTTCCAGCCGGCACTCAACTAAAGTGACATACGGGAACGATTCCGCCACTTGCCAGTGGGTGACGGCATATTTGGCATCGGGGTTGTCTTCAACTGACCAGATGCGGTATTTGGTTCTGTCGCTGTTGTCCCGCGCGAGTGCACCTGTCACTGTACCCTGTTGTTCGCGGAAAGTGCCCCATACAAGAGCCTGATAAGTGCGCTCGGTCGTATGGTCGAAGAACTGCTGTCCGAGATGCGTTTTGGCATCGGGCGTCTTGGCTATGAGCAAAAGTCCGGACGTGTCTTTGTCTATGCGGTGAACGAGTCCTATGTCGGGGTTGTTGATGTCAAGCGATGTGTTTTTCTGCCCGAAGTAGTAAGCGAGTGCGTGCAGAAGCGTATGCTCGTAGTTGCCGTGCCCGGGGTGAACCACCAATCCTGCCTGTTTGTTGATAACCATCAGGTCGTC
>CADAAF010000032.1:16723-17391 GCA_902785805.1 uncultured Bacteroidales bacterium
TGTTGATAACCATCAGGTCGTCGTCCTCATAGACAACGGTAAGAGGGATATTCTCGGGCGTGATGGTGGTGTCAATCGGTTCGTGGTCAAGGAGGATGCGTATGTCGTCCAGTGGTTTGACCTTGTAGTTGGAGCGTACGGGCGTGCCGTTCACGGTAATATGTTCGCTGTCGGCAGCCGCTTGGATACGGTTGCGCGAAGTGCCTGCCATGTGTTCGGTCAGGTACTTGTCAATGCGAACAGGGGTCTGTCCCTTATCCACTTCAATATGAAATCGTTCCCAGAGGTCGTCCATAGTGATGTTGCGCAGTCAGAATGATTAGAAGAACTCTTCTTCGGCGTCTTCTTCGGGTTTGATAGTGGCGGCTTTGTCGCGGTCGGTAGAGAGGTATATATTGACTGTTTGTCCTTCTGTTATTCTGCTACCGGAAGCGGGTTGTTGGTCGTAGGCAACATATTGGTTTATATTGTCTTCAGTCGGTTCGATGTCATACGTGACTGTGCCGAGAGTGAGGTGTGCCGCAAGAAGCAGCGAGCGGCAGTCCTGCAAGGTGAGTCCTTTGAGGTCGGGGGTAATGACCTGTGCCGTTCCGAGTCCCTGACCCACAACGAGGATGACGGGTGTCGATTCGGTTAGGAGTGTGCCGGCGGGAATAGACGTGCTGTCT
>CADAAF010000032.1:17427-31429 GCA_902785805.1 uncultured Bacteroidales bacterium
TAATACGAGGTCACGGTAGGCGGACGGATGATAGACCACTCCCGCTGGAGTGAGTCCCACCTGCCGCAAAGTACTTTCTGCCTGCCGATAGGGTACGTCAGCGAGTTGGGGCAGAGCCACTTGGCGTCTTTGCCGCGCATTCATTACCACATAGACCGTTCTTCCTTGTTTGACGTGGCTGACAGGTACGGGCGACTGCTCAACGATAGTGCCGAGAGGTACTTTGTTGGAATAAGTGGAGTCAATGACTTCGAGCCGAAGCGTCTCGCCTTGCAAGAGAATCTGCGCCTCCTCCACTGTCAAACCTGTTATTTGCGGCACCTCTACTTCGATGCCGTGCTCGGTATATTTATTGAGCCATAACTTGAGTGCAACGAGCAGTATTGCGATGATAATGAGAGCGATACTGATGTTGATGAGGATGAACGTTCCGGTACCCAATGTCTTTGACCCGGACTTATTGTTAGTTCTTGTTGCCATAGTGAATTATCAAAAAAATCGGGCAAAGATACATTTTTTTTTGCACACTATAAAAAAAGGGCGTACTTTTGCGCGGTTTTTTGAGAAGTAACTTGAAAAACAATATAATCAACCAACAAAAAAAATAGCAAAGCTATGAAGAAAATGTTATTCATTGCAGCTGTAGCAATGTGTGTTATGAGCTGCGGTAAGAAAGCTGAGAACAAAGAGTGCACCGAACAACAAGAAGCTGTTCAAGTAGAAGAAGTTGCTGCTCCCGCTGAGGAAGAAGTTGTAACTGAAGAGAACGCTGTTGTTAATGCAACTGAAGAAGTTGTAGAGGCTGCTGAAGCTGTTCAAGAGGCAGTAAAATAATTGCTTTCTTGCAATTCCAAAAGAAGTGATTGTCTTTAGTGGCAATCCTTCTTTTAAGGAAAGATGGCGGAGTGGTCGATCGCGGCGGTCTTGAAAACCGTTGACCTTAACGGGTCCGGGGGTTCGAATCCCTCTCTTTCCGCCAAGTGATTTGCCCGAATAAGACAATAGTTATTCCGAATCACTGACCAAGCAAACGAGGATGTACCTAAAATTGTACATCCTCGTTTACGTTATCCGCTGGCGGTGATTCCGCTACCTTTGCGCTACCCTTGCGCTACCCTTGCAAACGGCAAAGCGGCACGTGACGCATCGCGCACTATTGACGGACTTACGGGCTGTTTCTTGCTGCCAAAGCGTGTATTTGACCCTCAAACTCATTACGGTTTCCAAGGGCGTTGTTCTTAATCTTGACGCGGTAATTGCTGATAGTGTTCGGGCTGTAGCAAAGCAGTTCGGCTATTTTTGCGCTGCTGTCGATACCGAGCAGAATGAGAGCAAAAATCCTCATTTCCACCGTCATTCGTTCTCCGGGTTTGGGTGTGAGTCGTGCCTCGGGCTTGAGCAGCGCATTGAAATCTTCCACGAATGTGCCGTAGAGTGAGAGGAACGTATCGTCGAACGCCCGATAGAAGTTCTCCATTTCGCGGTTCATAAACGCCGTCGTATCTTTCTCTCCCGCCTTGCGCGCCATCGTTGTCAGCCGGCGGATGTAGTCGCTATATACTTCTAAATAGCGACAGAGATACTGCTCCTTGACCTGATTGGCGACAGTCAGTTGGGCGTTGATAGCCGACAACTGACTGTTGAGAACAGACAGCCTGCGGTTCTGATGAAGAGAATAGACGACTAACAGGATGAGAACAAACAGCATGATGGCTAACGCAGTGAGTGCAATGACAAGATTGCTATTGCTCTGCAGGAGGTTATGCTCGTATTTTTCGCCGATGGTGTGTCCCAATGCATAGGTCTGGACGTAGCGTGTGGGCGCATTGAAGAACGACGCATTGGTCAGTGTATAATTGCTAATCCTGTAAGCGCGCTTGATATCCTCGTTCTCGTAGCAGTACTTGGCTATCAGCCATGAAGAGCCGTTGTCGGTTATACCGCACCGCACGTCTGTGATTGCCGACCGTATCAGCCATTCCGTACGCTTTTCCTGATTGCCTGCCTTCTCATAGAGCATGGCTTGACCGTATGCTAATATAGCCCATAGATTCTCATCGGGTGTAGTGCGGTTGAGGAGGAGATGGTTATATTGAATAGCTGTTTCCCAATCCGCGCGGTCTTGCGCCCGATATTGCTCTAACCAGAGACGGCTCTCCACGGAGTGTGAAGCATCCTTCTCCAATGCCATCTCGAGGGAGTCATAGTACTGGATGGCTGTATGTTCCCATTTCTTTTGTCCGAATTGCGGTGTCAGAGTTGTGTTCGCCGCCTCCTGATACAGGAGCCAGATGGCTTTATACCCGTCCACGCTGCTGATAGACGGACGTTCGGGGTTATCCAACAGTTCGAACGCAATTGCATAGTGCCCCGAATAGGTCAGTAACTGCAGCAAACCGATAAAAGCCTGCGAACGTACAGGTTCTTCCGCTTCACTCAGTGTTAGATAATAGGCACGCGAGGAGTCGGACTGGAAATGTTGGTACTCGCGAGCAATACGGAGCCGCAGTATGTCGGTAAGAGGTTGTAGCGCTTTCAGCGAGTCAATGCGCGCCTGACGTTGGGCTGTATAGACCTTTGCACGGGCAATCTCCTTGTCATACACGCTCAGCAGCGAGTCGTTGGTTGAGAGTCGTGCATAGAGTGCTATACAACTGACAGCGGACAGAACAAACAGTAGCAATCGTTTCATAGTGAAGTGTGTTGAGTTACAGAACGGCGTGCAGATTCGTTTCCAATTGTTTCACGCTGCTTGCTCCTACTAATACGGACGTAACGCCCTCTTGGGCAAGAATCCATGCGAGAGCCTCTTGCGCAATGGTCTTTCCGTGCGCTGAAGCTTGCGCTTGCAGTTCGTGCAAGTAACCGAGTAGTTTGTCGGTACGGTTATATGGGTGCAGGAACTTGTCTTTCGCCATGCGGCTGTCCGCAGGAATACCTTCTAAATAGCGTTCGGTCAGCAGTCCTTGGGCAAGAGGCGAATAAGCAATAAATCCTATTCCTTGTTCCTTACAGAAAGCGAGGATACCCTCTTCTATCGGATTTTGATGTAGCATATTGAGCCGTCCTTGATAGATAAGCAGCGGCGCATCGTGTTCGCGTAGATAAGTTACGGCTTGTTTCAGAGGCTCCAAAGGCCAGTTGGATATTCCTAAATAGAGTGCTTTGCCCGCACGTACGATGTCCACCATCGCTTGCAACGTCTCTTCTATGGGAGTATCGGGGTCGAAACGGTGGGAATAGAACAAGTCCACATAGTCTAACTTCATTCGTTTGAGCGACTGGTCAAGGCTTGCTATCAGATACTTGCGGCTTCCGTGGTCGCCATAGGGACCCTCCCACATATCATACCCGGCTTTGGTGGAGATGAACAGTTCGTCCCGATACGGACGGAAATCATCTTCCATCAGCCTGCCGAAAGTATCTTCCGCACTGCCGTAGGGAGGACCATAGTTGTTGGCCAAATCAAAATGGGTGATGCCGTGGTCGAAAGCATAGTGGGTCATCGCCCTGCTGCGCTCGTACGGGTCAACACCGCCAAAGTTATGCCAGAAGCCTAAACTCACTTTCGGCAACATCACTCCGCTATGTCCGCAGCGGGCATATAGTTGCTCCGACTGAGCGTAACGCGATGCCGAAGCTATGTAAATTCCTTTCAAATCCATAGTTCAATATATTTGTTATGAAAACGCGACAAAAGTATCGTATTTATTTGAGATATGCACCATTTTTCTGCAAAAAATTGTAAACCCCAGTTAGCAAAATAGGTACAAAAGCCGTACTTTTTTTGCGAAAAGTATTTTACAACTGATTGCTTATCAGTATAAATTATCATACTATACGTACTTTTGGCATATATACGCCCGTGAGGAGGGTTTACGCGTGAAAGATAGATGCTAACTTTGCCACAAATTTTTAACGGAAAAATACTATCACATTAATTTTACCAACATGAAAAAAACTCTTCTTCTTTTCTTTTCGTTGAGCATAGCCCTGACGGGTTTTGCCAAGCAGTACTGCAACGAACCGATTACCTCCCGTGACGGTCATACTGCTACTGTAACAATGAGCCTTGTGAGCGGGGATATCTATGAGTTCTCCATCACGACAAGCGACAATATCGTTTCGTTCAACGCAGCAGGGTCGAACCTCTACTGCGAAAAAGACGGTGTTGGCGGCTACCACATGTCCGAATATCTTGTTCAGAACGGCAACACGCTCAGTATGCAGTTCACATCAAGTGTTACGCCACGCATCTATGCAGATGCTCTTTTCATTGTCTTGGAAGGCCATGGAGAGGACTTGTTCTCTATTCCTATGGATGCCGATTGGTCTGCTTGTGTGGTGGATGCAACCGAATATGCCATTACCGTCATCCAGCCGGCAGAGGGTGGTTCTATCGCAGCAGACGCTGCTACGGCAACGTACGGCACGGTGGTTACCCTGACAGCAACGCCTGACGAGGGTAAGCAATTGGACAAATGGAGCGTGAAAGATGCGTCAAACAATGCCGTAGCAGTTACTAAGGCAGGGACATTCGTTATGCCTGCGAGCCAAGTTACTGTTACTGCCACTTTCAAGGACAAGTCGGACATCACCCCTGCCACTTTCACCGGTACGACTACCGAAGAGGTGGCTGTGTTTGAGTGGAGCATTACCCGTAACGCAGACCAAACGCTCACTTTCGCCATCAGTTGGGATAATCCCTTGGAAGGGGTCGTTCCGCAGGTAAGTGTAGGAGACAAACTGTTCCTCCAGATGGATCTTGACGGCAATTCTGCCACTTATACAACAGATGATACATACGAAGACGGCGAGACACTGGCTATTTTCTTCTACATAGCCTATACGGATGCTGCCGTACGGATAGATGTGGACTATACGGTAGGCGCGGGCGAGACGACTCCCGGTCCTACTGCGGTGGAGGATATCCGCCGCAGCGAGGAGCAGCGCGTGCGCAAGGTGATAGAGAACGGCGTGCCCTATTTTATTCGCAATGGCGTACGCTACAATATGCTCGGAACAATAATTAATTATTAACCCAAAACAATAAACACTATGAAAAACAAACTAACTTTACTCTTTGCGCTCCTGTGCGCAAGCGTGATGAGTTTTGCTATTGACTGGGATTCCAAACCTTGGCTAGGCAATGGCTCCGGCAATGCTGCTTACACAGATGCTATGAAGATTGATTTACAGGCAGGTGTGAATGTGGTAAATCTTCAAGAACCCGGATTCTCGTCAGGGAATGCAGGTATCTACATTACTGTACCTGATGCAGCGTTCAACAAAGCGACTTTCAACGGAGAGGAACGCACCATTTATTCACAAGGTGCCGGTATAATCCTTCCGCTCGCTGCATTCACGGATATGTACACCGAAGTTGTGATTCTTAATGATGAGAATGTGCGGTGGATTGTGACGGTTTACTGGAAAGACGGTGCAGAAACCGGTGGCGGTTCGGGCTTGACCAATCCGGAGTTAAGCATCAATTCTGCCGCAGAGACATTGGATGCTACCAATAGTGAGACGTTCCAAATCGTTGCAACTCAAGCAGGCGACGGTGCTGTCTCTTACGAAAGCAGCAATGCCGGTGTGGCATCCGTGGATAATACAGGTTTGGTAACAGCAGTAGGTCGCGGCACGGCAACCATTACTATCAGTACAGCAGAAACCGCTACTTACGCAGCAAGCAGCAAAACGCTCACCGTTACCGTTACAGGTCCTATTAACTGGGAGGCTATTGGTTGGCTGCAGAACAGCGACAAGTACAAGTTGGTGGTTGACCCTGAAATAGGCAGTCAGTTTGGTGGAATACGCAAAGAAGGCGACAACCTTTGGGTTGGTTTCCCCTCTGCAGCATTCGGAGCAATGTCTATTGAATCTAATGGAGGCGACGGCGCGTACAGAACCTTTGCTCTGTCTAATTTTACGCAGCAACTCAGTCAGTTTACGGTTGTGTGTGATAACGTTACCTATACGTTTGATGTATATTATGCCGATGGCGAACCTGCTGATTTGACAGGTTGGAATCTTGCCAAGGGCAAAGCAGCCTATGCTGGTCATGTGGCAGAAGCCGGAATAGCTGCTGCCAATGATGGCGATAAGGGAACACGCTGGGGTTCCAATGGCGCAAGTCACTATGCTGCTGTAGGAGAGAGTGCTGGCGACTGGTGGTACGTGGACTTGGGCGGAACCTACCGTATTGACCAAGTGAAGATTCTGTTTGAGGCTGCTGCTCCGACAGATTATGATTTGCTCGTTTCTAACAACGCTGTTTCGTGGACGGTTATCGGTACATATACCACACAACCCAACACAGGTAATACAGATGCAAATTACAACGAATACAATTTCACGAACAAAGTAGGACGTTACGTAAAGATTTTTGTCCGCGATGCTACTTTCGATATGGCATACGGCTTCTCTATGTATGAGTTTGAGGTGTATGGTGACCGTGCCAGCATATCGGATGTTAATCCACCAGTTATGGGGACGGCAAGCCTGAGCGGAACGCCTTCGTATGACAGAGTGAACATCGCCGTTGCCGGAACCGACGAGGAAGACGGCGCAGTTACCCAATTCCATGTAGTGGATGCTACCCACGGTGTGAATCAGTCACAGACAGCCGAGGCCGGCGTTATCACCGTTACGGGTCTGACCGCCGAGACAAGTTATACGTTCACTATCACCGCTTTGGATGCTGCCGGTAACGAGTCGGCTAACAATGTGAATGTAGCTGCTACGACCACACAGGACACTTCCATTCCTTTGGTTGCCGCTCCTGTTCCTAACGCAACCGGCAAAGAGATAGTACCTATTTATAGTGACGCCTTTGCCTCTATTCTTGAGCACGAATTTGACAAGGACGGTTTCGCAGGTGTTACACTGATGATGGAGCAAAACATCGGCGGCGACCACAGCCTCGTATATAATGTGGCAGGTACCAATGAGGTTACATGGGGTATGTATGATGACGGTGCCAATGCCATCATAGCCCAATCGGAATATCGCAGTTCAGGTATGGGTGTGGACGCATCAGCAATGGAGTATCTGCACATTGATATATGGTCGCAGCAAGCCGGCACGAATGTTATCAACATCAACGTCAACGATGCCGCCTTGACATCCTTGCGTCTGTCGCACAGCGGAAATGGATGGCAGAGCTATGATATCGCTATGTCCGATTTCGGATTCAACTCGGAGAATCCTGCACTCAGTAGTGATAATGTGCGCTGGATGAAATTCAACGGTATCGGCTTCATTAGTGGCAAGATGGCTTTGGACAATGTATATTTCTGGAAGACGGCTACCGGATTGCATGCTGTATCGGCTACTGCCAACAACGCTTCGTTCGGAACAGCATCCGTAGTGGTTACCGAAACAGGTCTGGCTCCTGAAGGAGGAACGGTGGCTGACGGAACGGAAGTTACTTTCACTGCTACGGCTAACGACGGGTATATCTTCGTGGATTGGTCGAATGGCAACACCAATGCCACTTTCAATGCTACTGTTGACGCAACAATGAACCTCACTGCTAACTTCCGCGCATTGGGTACTACTTACTGCAATACGGAAATGACAGCCGGTGGTCATACTGTTTATGTTACTATGAAACGCTCGGATGTAAACGAATACACGCTGACTGTTCGCTCGGCAGATGAAATGAGTGACTTCGGAGGTACGGTATTCTATCGTCCTGAAAACATACTTGTCAAAGATGTCCGCCACGAAGGCGTTCTTTCGGACGGCAACCATACGTTGTCCGTAACAATGGATTCGGAAGGCGAACCGTATTTCGGTACTCCGCTGTACGTAGTATTTGCCGGTACGGGCGAAGTAACCTACAATCAGGTACAAAATTTCCGTCCCGAATATGCAGTTGCTTGCGATGATGCCGTATCGGTAACGTCTATCTCCTTGAGCCAGGCATCGGCTAACCTGCTGGTAGGAAAGACACTGACTCTTACTCCGACTTTCACACCCGCTTACGCTACCGACCAGGCTCTGACGTGGGAAACCTCTGACGCTTCTGTTGCCACCGTAGCAGGAGGTGTCGTAACAGCCGTAACAGCGGGAACAGCAACTATTACTGCCAAACTGACGTCGGACAACTCTGTTTACGCCACTTGCGCTATCACGGTAGTAGATGCACTCACCGAGGCTACATGGCACGGCTATGATGTGGCTACTCCTCCTACCGAGAGCAATATCCTGCTGACCTACTCCGTTACCCGTGACGTCGATCAACACCTCACGTTCTCTCTGACCACCGACAAAGACCTGCTTGGCTTTGTAGCGTTCATTAACATTGCAGGTGTAGCTCACGAACTAACCGGTTACGGCGCAGGTCATACGGCTACTTATACCACAGAAGACACCTACGAGGATAACGTATCGCTCAACTGCATGTGGGACGTAAGAGGTGCCGGATATGGTCAAAACTTCTACTTCACCTATATGATAGGTTCGGAGAATCAAGAGCCGAATGTAATGGCTGTTTATGAGGCGCAAGACAACACTTCCGCTCTTGCTGCACATAACAATGAGTTGATGGCAGCAGTTAGTGTCAACCGTTCGTTCACAGCAGACAACCTCTACACTCTTGTATTGCCGTTCGATGTGGATGAAACTACGATGGCAGAGAAACTGCCCGGTACACTGACCAAACTGAATAACACCTACGTTAAGGACAACGGCGACCTCCGCCTCAACTTTGTGAACGTTTCGTCCATCGAAGCGGGTGTACCGTATCTCTATACGCCGTCAGCTGACGTGAAGAATCCTATCTTCACCGATGTAACTATCAGCAATGTACTCCGTCCCATTGTGCCCGCAGACAACTATGCCGCATACTATGGTATCTATGCTCCGCGCGCCGGAGAGATTCTGCTGAATATCACCAACGGCTATGTACTGGGTAGCGACCGCTATCTCTACAAAACGGCTGACCTGCCTGCTGAGCAGACCATGAACGCCCTGCGCGGCTACTTCGTGCTCAACTTCCCGACCGCTGGCCCCGGACTGGCTCCTCGTGCACGCGTCGTCTTCAATGAAGAAGAGATAGAGACTCCTACCGATGCAGAGCAAGTGCTGAATGGCGAAACAAGAAGCAGCAAGGTTCTGCGTAACGGCGTATTGTATATCCTTCGCGAAGGAAAGACTTACAATGCACAGGGACAAATGGTGGAAAGCAACAAGTAACCTTAAAAACAATTACAGCGATGAAAACATACAATAGACCGGTTACAGAAGTAACAGAATATCAGGCGTCCTATATGCTTATGCAGGACGTTAGCAATGGTGGTTCAATAAGCGGTATCAGTTACGAACCTCCGTTCAATCCCATCGAAATCTATTGATAATCTTCGTTCTCTCCGCTCATCGGTTGCCCTTTTACGGGTTGCCGATGGGCGGAAGTTCGTCTATAGCTTTTACTATATAACGAACAGAAATTCCATTATGAAACAAAGAATCTTATTGTTAGCTGTCGTCTTGTTGTGTGCAGCAGGTCTGTATGCCCAGAGCATTACAGTGACGGGCGTGGTGATGGCGGCAGACGAGCCTGATCCGGTCATCGGTGCCAGCGTGATGGTCAAAGGCACGACGGTAGGTACCATCTCGGATTTCGACGGCAATTTCTCCGTAGAGGCGCATGTGGGTAGTGTGCTGCAAATCTCCTATATAGGCTATAAGTCGCAGGAGATAAAGGTAAGCGGAACGCAGCCTTTGAAGATAACCTTGCAGCCGGATAACGTGCAGTTGGACGAGGTGGTTGCCATCGGCTACGGTACGATGAAGAAGTCTGACCTGACCGGCGCGGTAACCTCTGTCAGTGCGGAGCAGTTGCTCAAAGCACCCGTCTCGGGTTTGGACCAGGCTCTGCAAGGTCGTGCCGCAGGTGTGATAGTGACCAATAACAGTGGTCAGCCGGGTGAAAGTGCTACAATCCGTATTCGCGGTTTAGGTTCGGCTACAGGTCAGAACGACCCCTTGTATGTAGTTGATGGTGTAATTACCGGCGACATCAAATGGCTTTCGCCCACTGACATCAAGTCAATGGAGATACTGAAAGACGCCTCTGCTGCTGCTATCTATGGTAGCCGGGGTGCCAATGGTGTCATCCTCATTACGACTAAGAGCGGCAGCGAAGGCAAGGTGAATATAAGTTTTGATGCCTATTGGGGCATGCAGAACCGTTGGAAGAAGCTGGATGTGTTGAAGCGTGAGGACTTTGTGGATACAGAACTACGCATTCAGGCTATGCGAAATGGTGCGGAGGAGATTGCCTACTATCAGCAAAAAGGGTTCACTTCGTGGCTGAATATGTATAAATTAGGTAACGCGGATATCACGAAGATAAGCGAATACTATCCTATCAATTTCAATTATGCAGCCCAAGAGACTGACTGGCAGGATGCAGTGTTCCGTTCCAATGCTTTTATGCACAACTACAACCTCTCTTTTGATGGAGGCAGCGACAAAGGTCACTACGCACTCTCGGCATCGTATTACGGTCAGGAAGGAACTATTGTCGGTAGCGATTACAACCGCTTTACGCTTCGTCTGAATTCTGATTTCAAGGTACGTGACTGGCTCAAGATAGGCGAACATTTCTCTTTGGCATCGTCCTTTGGGCGCAATGCTATGTTCAACAGCAGTTCTGCCGGCGCTTCTATGATTACCGCTGCGTTGGCTATGGCTCCTTGGGACCCTGTCTATTATCCGCAGGGTTCAGTAAACAAGTTCGGCGAGAATATCAGCGGTCATTATTCGGCAGGCAGCAACTTCAAGAACGTGACCAATCCCTACCAGATGGCTTTCAACACCGAACCTAATCATCGCGCAGAACGGGCATTAGGCGATGTGTTTGTAGAGATAACGCCGGTGGAGGGTCTGACTATCAAGTCGGCTATCTCGGCAGACTTTGAGGTAAATCGTTCACGCAATTTCACATGGCCGAATATCTATACCAGTTACAATGCTTCGGATAAGAACTACCTGAACGCCAATCTCAACCGAGGCTTGCAATTGTTAGAAGAGACTACCGTTACGTATGCCCGTGAGATAGGCAAACATAATTTTTCGGTGATGGCAGGACAAACATGGTCTGAGTTCAACTATTACGGCATTGGTGGTTCGGGTGCGCAGATTATCAATCCTATCCCGAGCAACTGGTATCTGAATCGTACTACCAAGTATCAGACTTATGCCTCTGACGAAGTAGCGCGCAAGCGCCGTCTGTCCTTCCTCGGTCGTGCTTTCTATAACTACGACAGCCGTTATATGGTAACTATCAACTTCCGTGCGGACGCTTCCTCTAAATTTACTAAGAACCCGTGGGGCTTCTTCCCCTCAATGGCACTCGCGTGGCGACTGAGTGAAGAGCCTTTCTTGCGCAACTTGGAATTGGACTGGTTGGATAATATCAAACTGCGTGCAGGTTTTGGTCAGGTAGGTAACGACGGTATTAAGTCCAATGCTTTCCAATACTCGATGGGTTCGTCTGTTGATGTGTTCTACGGTTATCCTCTCGGTCCGGAGCAGAACTCGGGTAACGCTACGGGTGGTGCTGCCGTGTTGACGTTGGTAGATGAAGATGGCAAATGGGAAACGAACCAGCAATGGGATGCCGGTATCGACTTTGCTTTTTGGAATGGCAAGTTAAGCGGTACTATCGATTATTTCCACCGCTTAACGATAGACGCAATCCTTTATGTGAACGCGCCTGCGTATGTAGGCAACCGCTATTCGCTGGTTCGCAATGTGGGTAACATCCTCAACCAAGGTGTAGAGATTACCTTAGGCCACGATAACACAGTCGGTAAAGTACACTATAACATCGGTGCTAACGTCAGCTTCCTGCATAACGAACTGACTAAAATCAATGGTGGCTCACCTATTTGGGGGGATCGTACCAAGACCGACCAGGGTATGGCACTTAATTCGTTCTGGGGCTATCGGTACGAAGGTATATATCAGACCGATGAGGAGGCTTTGGAACAGCTTTATACCTATGATGCAGGTACAATCGGCGTTCATGCTGGCGATGCACGTTATACGGATGTGAACGGCGATGGCAAGCTGGACGAAGCCGACAAAATGGTTATCGGCAATCCCTTCCCGAAATTGACTTATGCTCTTAACTTCGGTATTGATTTCTACGGAGTGGATATCCAGTTGTTCTTCCAGGGCGCAGCAGGCAACTCTATTTATAATGCTCAGCGTCAGATGTTGGAAAACGATGGTAGCGGCTATGCGTTGGCAAGTTATATGAAAAACGATGTATGGGTAGGTTACACACCCGCCGTACAGAACGCTATGATAGCCAACGGTGTGAATCCGTATGAGTTGGAGAATCGCAAGGGGACTATTCCCAATCCGCTCGGCTCTCCGACGAACACAGAGAACTCCTCGCGGTTTATTGAGGACGGCTCTTATCTGCGTCTCAAGAACCTTCAGATTGGTTACACCCTGCCGCTTAAGGTAACGCAGAAGTTCCGTTGCCAGCGTCTGCGTTTCTACGCAACGGCAAGCAACCTCTTGACCTTCACGGGCTACAAGGGATATGACCCGGAAGTGGGAGGCGGTGTGGATTACGGTAACTACCCGCAGAGCAGAACATTCACGTTTGGATTGAACGCAACGTTCTAAATAGAAAGGAGACTATTATGAAAAAGATAAAAAGGTTTTTATTCTTGAGCGTAAGCGGTCTGTTGTCTTTGGGCATGTCGATTGGTTTGACAGGTTGTAAGGATTATCTGACGGAAATAGAGCCGGGTACTACGTTGCTGGAAGACTTCTTCTCTTCGACGGCTGCCGCAGTACAGAACGTTACCGGTTGCTATGTGCCGCTTATGTGGGAGTACAACAACACCTATTGCTCGGAGTGGTTCATAGGTGATATAGCAAGCGATGATGCCCTCAAAGGAGGTGGTTCTACCACGGATATGGCAGATGCATACGACATTGAGAATTGGCGGACAACCAACCAGAATACGTTGCTTCTGAATTACTACCGTGCACAGTATCAAGGAATAGGCCGTTGCAATTTGGCTTTGGAGTATATCGATAAGATGGCTGTAGGTATCGATGCAGAGTTCACGCAGTCGATGAAGAACCGTCTTTTGGGCGAAGTGCATTATTTACGTGCCTATTATTATTTCCGTCTGTTGCGTGTGTTCGCGGGGGTGCCTATGCCGCTCAAGGTTCTGCGTTCGTCCGAAGACTGGGGTATGTCTCGTGCTTCGGTGGATGCTCTGTTTGCCCAAATCATTACCGACTTGGAGTTCGCAGAGGCTAATCTCCCCAAGAAGAGCGAATATGCTGAGGCTGACCTCGGAAGGGCTACCAAAGGGGCAGCTGAGGCGATGCTGATGAAAGTGAACCTCTATATGGCTTCTCCCTACTGGCAGAAATACACCCTGTCCAAGTCAGCTGGAGAGTGCTATGCGGATGCCAAAACATGGGGCGAAAAGGTTATCGGCAGTGGCGAATACAGTCTTTACCCGAACTACGAAGACAATTTCACTATGGCGGGTGAGAATGGAAAGGAGTCCGTCTTTGAGATTCAGTATGCCGAAGTGGCGTGGGGCGACTACGGTGAAGGCTTTGGCTTCACTGCAGGTAGTTTCACGCAGATACTCGTCCGCAGCCGCAATAGCGAAGTCGGAGGAGGATGGGGATTCAACCATCCCACGCAGAACTTATACGATGAGTTTGAAGCCGGTGACCCCCGTCGCGACGTGGCTATTCTTGTGCCGGGAACGGACATTATCCCCAGTTATCAGGCGCAGTCGGATGAGACGTATCTCGGCAATAACATGCTCAACAACAAGTACGGTATGTACCGTGATTCCGTCGGTGTGGACGGAGGGTATGGTAAATGGAAGCTCCATGCCAGTCGTGGACCGCTCAATAACCGGCAGATTCGCTATGCGGATGTCCTGCTCATGTATGCCGAAGCGTGCTTGGGTATTGGCGATGCCGGTACTGCCAAGAC
>CADAAF010000033.1 GCA_902785805.1 uncultured Bacteroidales bacterium
TTACTTGCTGCTCTTTCGTCTGTTGCAGTCACGGCAGAGCATCTGGCAGTTGTCAGCGACCGTGCGTCCGCCTTCCACCCACGGAGTGATATGGTCGGCTTCCATAACCTCAATATCAAACGGTTTGCCGCATATAGCACACTTGCCTCCTTGCCGCTCATAGACCTCGCGGCGCGTGTTCGCATCAAACGCACGTATTCCCAAATGGCGAATGTCTCCATCGAGTATATATGCAAAAATGCCGCTTTTCTTCTGCACGTCGCTGTCAGCCATCAGTTTTGCCATCTGCTGACCGATAGCCGTGGCGGTTAAGGGTGTGTCTTTATGGCGGTTATAGAGCAAGCCCCACTCTACTCCTTTCATCTCTTTCTTGTACTGACGACCGAAGAGTTTTTCTATCCAGTGAATCACGTCCTGGAAATACTGCCATAACTCGTCCGCATCTGTGTCGTGCTGGTGGAGTGCCATATATTTCTCTATTGTCAAGCCCTGCTTGTCCGCTATCCAACTAAGTGCCGTTTCAAAGTAGTCTTGCCGGATAGGCGAACCCGACATAAAGTCCGAGCCGATGCGATAAGCCACGCAACCAGTCTTGGAGAAACGGCGTTTGGCTTGCGTCACCCACGAGCCGGAATAGATGGCGTTGCGTATTTCCTGCTCTTTGAGTTTCTCGCCGGCTATATTGATGCGCTGGAACCATTTGAGTTTCTCTTCATCCTTTCCCTCGCAGATATAGACTTGCAGTTTGTAGTTGAGAATACGGTTTTGTTGCTCTTCAGTCATATTGTTGAAGCCGAGTAAGTTGCCATCGAAAAGCATCATATACTCGCCTGCGATAAACGAGCAGATGGAAATCGTTCGTTGCTGACCGTCCAACACTTCATATTCGATGCCGTCGGAACCATCTGTCTTGACCCAATACATAACGTTGAGCGGGAAGTTCTGCCACACGGTGTCCATAACGGCATTCCGCTGTTTCTCGTCATAAACAAACTCGCGTTGGTATTTCGGGCGGATATTCAATCGTCCGCCGTAACCGACGATGCCTTCTTCTTGAATACTCAAATCATTGTACCCTGCGCACAACTCCCGCACGCGGACTTCATGTAATTCTATTTTCATACTTCTGATATTTATGTTTCACTATAGGGATACTATAGGGATAGTATAGGGATAGTGAAGGGATAGCTTATGGCTTCAGGCAGCCTATTGGAATGACACATACTCCATCTTGTCTTCTGTATGCAAGTTGTCCACCAGTCAAAACGAGCAATAGGTCAGGCTCTCTTAATCTGATTTGTGGTTGTTCATTGTTGTATTTTCGTATCAGTTCTTTAAGTTGAAGCAGATGAGCGACACCTTCTTCTATATCTCTGCTACCTAATTTGCACTCTATAAGAGCATACCTGCCATCTTCAATATGCAACACGAAATCTGACTCAAGTCCGTATCTGTCGTGATAATAATGCAATTCCGTCCCCATTTGCATTGAATAGGCTTTGAGGTCACGAGCGCACAAGCACTCAAATATAAAGCCGAAAGACAGCATATCGGTTATTAGTCTATTGGGCGACAAACCCAATGCTGCTACTGCTATTGAGGGGTCGGCTAATCCGCGTTTCACACTACTGCGGATAGCCGTTTTCGAGCGTATGGCAGGACTCCACGCCTCTATATCTTGTATCACAAACAAGCGTTTAAGAGCCTGCAAGTAGTCATCAAATGTTGTATCAGATATATTGTCGGTGGCAGACACATCGGCTATTATACTTGATTTCTTTGCCAAAGTGGATATGTTGCGCGCGTAGGAACGCAGGATGGCTCTTATCAAATCCGGCTTGCGATTTACGCCGTCAATATTCTGCATATCCGATTCACATACGGTAGTGAAATAGTTTTTTGCCACCAACAACTTGGCATTGTCCGTAGAGCGGGACAACGATGCCGGCCATCCACCTCGGCACGCAGCAAAAACGAGTTCATCAATGGTCAAACCGGATTGCAAGCCGTCAATATCCGCTTCCGGATTATCAAACAACTCTTTCAATGATATAGCACCGTTTGACTCTCCCGACTCCCATAGGCTCATCGTCTGCATTTTCAGTCGAGCTATACGTCCATTGCCACTATGCATTATCTTTTTCTTATCCACAGCATTGGAGCCGGTGAGGATAAACTGCGCTGTCTCACCTCTGACATCCACCTCATCACGAACAGCATCCCAAAGTTGCGGTGCTACCTGCCACTCATCAATCAGCCTTGGTGTGTCACCACGTAGCAGAACCGATGGCTTGGTTTGTACCGTTTTCAAGGTGGCTTCCAGCATATCGTTAGCTTGCATTTTCAGTACACTCTTTGCCTGTTGGATGGCAGTAGTGGTTTTGCCGCACCACTTTGGACCTTCTATCAATACTGCGCCAAAAGCCTCTAAATAGTCTGAAAGTTGACCATCAAAAATCCTTTTCAAATAATCCATAATCCTGATATTTTATAAATCGAGGCAAAAGTACTGCATATATTTTAATTACACAAATTTACTTGGCATTTTTGTGGCATTTTGCTTAGCATTTTTGTGGTATTTTACTTGGCATTTTTGTGGCATTTGTAGTAGCCCTATAAAAGACTATTATTCTACCTTTATGGCTTTTGTGGTTTTTTATTGCGAATTAAAATACGAGCATATAACTTGACTCCGTTTACATAGGGATAACCAAAATTATATTCATCTACCTTAGTAGTGGTCATTGCTCCTATTATTTCAAATTGATCCGGATTGTATTTGTCTAAGAAAGTAACAGGCACGCCCATTACTCCTTCGTAATCACAAGGAATTTCAGTATAGGTGTTTACATTTATACCATCGTAGTTATCATATTTAGGATATTCTTCAGGGGAATAGTGTTTGTATAGTATCAAATCTTCATTGTGCTTTGCGACAGGCATATTTGTAAACCAGCAAGAAGTAGATACGCGGGCTATCTTTTTCCCATTTTCTATATGATGGAACTTTTCCCAACTATCGGGTACCTGAAAGAACATTCCGACATTAAAATTCGTATAGCCTGTACGGATTTTATCTTCTTGGAACATTCGGAAGGTTTCTTTATAGGTTAGCGCATTTGTGTTGCCAATAATGATAAATTGTTTATTGTATTTATCCAATAAAGCAAGGTATTCGCGGAATAAAGAGAATGGTGGATTAGTAACTACAATATCAGCCTCTTTGAGTAATTCTATACACTCCGGGCTGTCGAAAGATCCGTTTCCTTTGAGTAAAGAAAGTACATTCTTATCATTTTGAATTAAGTACTGTACATCAGCCAAGTTTACCGCTCCATCATTGTTATAGTCTTGTACTTCTGTTATTTCTACTTTGTAGGCAATCTTTTTAGGCTCCGTTTCTTCTATTTCAAAGAGCAAAGGTAGTTCGTCTCCTGCAACAGGCGAACCATCATAGCAAGTGGCAATTAGTTTTTTGAGACCCAATCGGTTAAAGTTTAGCGCGAAATACTTGAAGAAATTGCTCTCGTACGGGTCATCGCAATTACACAACACCACTTTCCCCTTAAAGTACTGTGTGTAGTATTTGAGTTCTTTGGCAATGTCATCCAATTTGGTGTAGAACTCATCTTTCTTTGCATCTTTGGCTTGTGCTAAATCCTTAAGTGCCATAGATTGATAGTTGTTTTTGTGCATAACTATCAATCGTGGCGATAAAAACGTGCGAGTTTCTTATCGCGTACCAAGGCAACCCGGCAAGGAGACCTTCGTTATACTAAGAAACTCACACAAGATGTGCAAGCACTATTATCGTATAACGATAGGCATCCTATATACGGAAACCTTTACTAATTATTTGTTGTTTATCTCCTTAAACTTTGCCGGGTTTTCGGTAAACGCGAAATAATAGTAATGCTTATTATTTTAATATGTTACCGCGCAACGCTTTGCGCTGGGTTATTTTATCTTTTTTCCAATATACGTTTTTGTTCCTTTTCTATTTCTCGTTTTAGTTCTTCTTCTGATGGCAAATACAATGTATAGCGCGAGGCGAAAATTTGTTTTGCATCATTCAAAACAGAATAACGAGCAATCGCTTCATTCTTTTGCGAACAGAGAATGAGCCCTATCGTCGGATTATCATCTTCATTCTTATATAGCGCATCATACATCCGAATATAACTATCCATCTGTCCGACATCTTGATGGGTGAGTTTCCCTAATTTCAAATCAATAAGGACATGACATTTGAGGATACTATGGTAGAAAACCAAATCAAGATAGAAGTCTTCGTCATCATAACGCATTCGCTTTTGTCGTGCCACAAAACAAAAACCTTTACCCAATTCCAATAGAAAATCTTGAAGATTATCAATCAATGCTTGTTCCAAAGTGGATTCATGCAAAGATGGATAGTCTTTCAGGTTCAGAAATTCCAAAACCACCGGAGTGTGTATAAAGTCCTCTGGTGTATAATTTGCGAGTTTTTGTTCTGCCTCCTCAACAACGGACTGCTTGTTTGTGCTGAGAGCTAAACGTTCGTAATAGAGCGTAGAAATTTGTCGGTCAAGTTGTCGGGTACTCCAAACTTGCGATGCCGCCTCATTCATATACCATTGTCTTGCCTTCTCATCTTCAACGCTGATAAGTTTGCGATAATGTGACCAACTCAATTCGGGACGCAGTGCGTCGCGAATTGGAAAAGTTCTGTAAAATTGACACATCTTGCGCAATTCACGTTCGTCAAATCCTTTGCCAAATTCTTCGGTAAGACGCATAGCGAGGTTGCGAAGTACTGACTTGCCATATTCTGCCCTTTTGTGTTGGAGTTCATCTTCTGTGATGACTTTACCTATCTGCCAATAGGCAGATACCATTGCAAAATTAACTGCTTTGTAAGCAGTCTGACGAGCTGATTGTAAAATTTTCTGCACCTCATGATATAGATTTGCAGATAAATTGCCGTTATATTCAGTTATATCTTTACTCATTTCTTTGCATTAAACGCTTTGCGCTGGGTTTATGTCTATGCTATTTGTATCAAAATATCATCGGGATGTATTCCTATAATAGTTATTTTTTCACGGCACAAAGGTACAGAGCAAAAAACACATACACAAGCAGGACAGTATTTTTTAACAAGGAGATGCCTATCCCTCCCGAGGGGGCGCAATGACGATGTTAGGAGGTATCATTTAGCCCCGCCTTCAATGGGTTGAGCGGAGTACGTTATCTAAATCCAATGCGAATTGCAGACTGAAACTCTCTGCTCCAAGTTTGTTGAGGTGCGTTGCGTTATAGAAGTAAGCAGTATCATTACAGAGCGGAGAATAGGTGTAATCCATAATAGGTATGTCATACTTGTCGGCTAAACTTTGGAAGAATTGGTAGCATTCGTCAATATTATCCACCTTGTGTGTCAGTCCGATGTAAATAGGTGGATAGCAGAACACGAGTAGGATGCCTTCTGCTTTTCGTGCAGATAAGAATTCATCAAATTGTTGCAATTTATCTTCGTCATACCAAAAATGCCAGGACTCTTGCAAGTTATATGCTGTCCCATCCCATTTTTTGTCCATAGGTTTGTAACCTTTATATAATCCATCATCGCGCCAGCCTGTCAGCAGTGAATATAGCCCCATATAGGTCGTGTACCTATATAGAGGAACATATAGTTCTGCCCACGTAAACGGCTCTATTTGGCGGAATTGTTGGCGAACATAGGGAATAATCAGGTGTGGAAAATACTGTTCGCGTTCAAAGCCGATACCCGATCCGAAAGTGCCGAAGTATCCTATTGTAATCACTAATACGTCAGGGCGTTTCTCTTGGTAGTGACTATAAACCGAGTATTTTACCTTCCATTGGTTTAATGGCTCGCCGTCGGTTCCCATGTTATATACATTCAATCCTGTCACACTGTCTATAATCATCGGTGAAAACTGTAAACGCGCTCTGGAACTGCCGATAATAAGAAGGTCGGCATTGATAGGTCGGTTTATAATATCATTCCATCCTTCATAGCGTCTGTCGCCATTGCCTTGCAGGTGGCACGAAATGGCAACATCCAATATAGTATTCAGGACGATTGCCGTTATAACAAACAAGAAGATGGCTGTAATATACTTTTTCATTAGAATTGGAAATAAATAAACGGGGATGGAGTTTCCGGCAAAAAGAAGATTATTATTTCGACCAGTAACAGGCATATTGCAGCCTGCGTCAAAATGTGCTGACGGCTTAAATCCAAAGGATGGGCTTTATCACGTTGCACCCATTCAACAAGAACCATAAGAACGCACATAATAAGCGTTTTCGATACATTCCCATCGTTATAAAACATTCCGTCAAAATGGTACATACCCATCAAGTAGTTCCAAGCCGAAGTGATGCTGTCTGCTCGAAAGATTACCCATCCGATAGTCACTATGCAAAAAGTTATCAGTATCTTAAGAGTATCTTTCCAAGTCGGGAGTGTTTGTGTGTATCTTCTGTTTCTTCCAAATAGTATGAGCGGCATAAAGATAAGTGCGTGGTAAACACCCCAAGCGACAAATGTCCAATTGGCACCGTGCCATATCCCTGAAAGAAGAAAAATAACGAGGGTGTTGCGTGCAATGATGGCTTTTTCCCATCGCTTTACGTGGGCACTTGATATCCCGTAGCGGCTGATGGTGCGACTCATATCAGGACGGCTGCCGCCGAGAGGTATATAGACGTAGTCCTTAAACCAAGTGGTAAGTGAGATATGCCATCTGCGCCAAAACTCTGCTATATCGCGGCTAAAATAAGGATTATTGAAATTGCGTATCAGACGTATGCCGAATAGCTTAGCGGTGCCTATCGCTATGTCCGAATAACCGGAAAAATCGCCATAGATTTGGAATGTGAAAAGCACGGCACCCATAATCAGCGTTGTGCCGTCTTGTGTCTCGTGATAGACCCATACGGGATCTACGTAGGCTGCGCAATTATCGGCAATAACAATCTTCTTGAATAGACCCCAGAGTATCTGTTCCGAACCGTCAATAGCTTGTCTGTAGGAGAAAGTGCGTCTTGTCGCAAATTGGGGGAGAAGATTGCTGGCGCGCTCAATCGGACCCGCTACTAATTGAGGGAAGAATGCAATGAATGCGAAAAAGGCTGTAACATCTTTGGTGGGAGTGATTTTACCGCGATATACATCTATCGAGTACGAGAGGGCTTGGAACGTATAAAACGATATACCAACGGGTAAAATGATATGAAGCAGGTGTCGTTCTGCGTGGATGTGAAGAAGACTGCATAATTCCGTGATAAAGAAATCGTAGTATTTGAATACGCCAAGTATTGAGAGGTTTAGGATGATATTCACAATCATCCAAGCCTTGGCTCGGTTAGAGCGGGGTGCTGTGTGTGCGTTACCGATAAGCAGTCCGCTACACCAAGAGCAGACTGATGTAAACGCTATCAGAAATAGAAAACGATAGTCCCACCATCCGTAGAAGATATATGACGCTATGACAACCAATAGATTCTGTACTTTCAGTTGCACTTCGCCAGGTACGAATCCTCCGATGTACCGGAATAGCGAGTACCTCGGTTTTGCGCCATCTCCATTCGGACAAGGCGACAAGAACCAATAGAGCAGGAACACTATTGGAAGAAAGATGGCAAACTGAAGGGAGTTAAAAAGCATACTATCTCAAAAGATACTGCCCAACATCTTTTGCGATGTAAAGCAGTATCTTTTATTATACGACATAGGACTTATCCTATATGTTAAGTCGTGTTTTACTGGAAGTTAGAGCGGTTGTCCTCCACTTCGCTGTTTTGCTCAAGCAGATTGATAATCTGATAGGGCAGCATATAAGCGCGGCGTTGGTTGAGTTGCGCAATCTCTGTCTCGGCGTTCATTTCGCCTTCGGCTTTGGTGCGGCTAGTAGTCATGAGTACGATAGCACCCTGATTGCCTGCAATCACATCGCTCAATTTATTTTCTTCGATAGCGACAGCCTTACCCATAGCCTTGTATTCGGGACCCATATTGCCGAACTGGTAACCGCTGAGCGTAACGCCGTTAGCCGTCTGCACTGTGGTGTTCCATTTGGCAGCAATGTCCTGCAAGGTGGTCAGACCTTTAACCTGCTCTTTGAGGTATTCGGCTTTCTTTTCGTTGGTAGCCTGTCTGCGCAGTTCCACCTCTACGTCAGCCAAGGGACGGTACTCGTCCTCATCGATGGAGGTAAGCAGAGCCACTACGAACTTGTCGCCGCACTCGAACACGTCACTGATAGTGCCCTCTTCTTTTGCCTCGTATGCCCAACGGACAATAGGACGGCTCTGTTTGAGGTCGCTCACTTTGTCAGCGTTCTTGTCAAGGTTGTAGGCAGGATAGAGTGTCATGTGCATCTCGGCAACGGCACTGCGGAACATATCTTCGCTACGATTGGTCACGATAAACTGTTTCGCTTCGTTGTAACGTGCGGAAATGGTTTTGCTGGAGGGAGTAACTTCGCGTTGGAGGATAGCGAGTTTGACGCGGGGAGTAGCCTTAGCCACATCCATAATCTCGAAGGTCTGTTCGCCCAAACCGGCTGCCATTGTGAATTGCTCGCCTTTCTTGCCGGTGAATGCTTTTTCCGCCATATCGCGACCTAACTGCTCTTCGGTGAACCAACCTAACTCGGTATCTTCCTGTCCTTCTTCCTGTGCAATGACTTTGAGTTGTACAGAGTCGGGACGGGTATAACCGCACTCGATGATACGTGCCATACTATAGGTATTGTCAGCAAACGTCATTTCAGCAAATGCATCTTTCTTGGCGTCCTTGCCGAAAGCGAACTCTTTGTACTGTTCGGGCACTGTCTGCTCCGAATAGTTACGTCCGTCGTACATCAGGTCGGAGTTGGTATTGACTACGAGAGCCACATCGTCGGTGGTGCGGAACTCTTCCTCGAGGCTCTTCATCAGTTCCTCTGCGGCTTGGAAATCCTGCTCGGAAGGCTGTACATCGAAAGTGATGTACTCGATAGAGCGTGAAGGATTCTGTTTGTACTTAGCTTTTTGGTCATTGTAGAGACGCTTGATGTCGCGTGTCGTAACAGTAACCAACGAGTCAGCCACCACCGTATAGGGCTGCATCACGTATTGCACATTGGCACTGACTTTCTGTCCCTCGAAAGCATACTTGGCATCGAGTTTGTTGGCAGTAACAAGGTGCTTGACAAGGTCGGTGTACTTCTCTTGCAGTTGGGTGAGACGAACAGCATTCTCCCAGTACATCCAGTAGGTGCGCGCCTGCTGCAGATTGGCGTTCTGCGCGTCATCTTCGCCTTCCTGCTCAATCTGGTGAAGAAAATTAACGAGCATGTCACGACTGAACTGACCGTTCTCGTCAAAGAAAGCGCGACGGGAGGAAATGAGCTGGTGAGGATGTTCACCGATGCAGAGCTCGCTCAACTCGTCGGGAGTGACGGTCATTCCAATCTCTTTGGTTTGTGCCTGCAGGGAATAGTCCATGAGCATCATCTGCCAAACCTGGTTACGAATCTGGGTGGTCGTTTCCTCGTCAAAATTAGAGCGTCCCGACTCAATCTTATAGACTTCGGTCAGTTGGTCTTTGGCTGCTTCATAGTCGGTATAGTGCACTTTTGTTCCGGCAATAACACCTACATATTCGCGGCTTCGATTGAAGAAACTGCTACCTGAATTAAGAAAATCACCCAAAATAAATGCTAACATAGCCAATCCTACTATGACCAATAGTAGTACGCCATGATTACGAATTTTTTGTAAAGTTGCCATATTCTGTTGTTGTTTATTATTTTTCAGCGGGTTGTCTTACGTAGTGAGGCATTTCGGACGGTATTTCCATTGAGAACTCAATGAGTCCGGCAAACTCGCCGTTATCATACCACGGAGTCTGATAAATGAGTTTTTTGACTCCGTTCTTCTCGATGGTATATACATTCTTTTTCTGCCGGTCATACAGCCCCCGCAGTATTTCTGCTGCGCGGGGCGGATGACAATCAAACAGGTTTCGTCCTATTATTTTCTGTCCGTGGCTGTTGACATCGGCAGATCGTTGGTTCATATCCAAGATATTCCCCTTGGTGTCGCTGATGGTGATAGCGATGGGCAGTTCCTCAAAGTACGTTTCCATTAGTCTTCGTCTTTCTGGCTTTCTGCGTAAGCCTTTACCAACTTCTCCTGAACGTCAGCGGGTACGAGTTCGTAGCTCTTGAAGTGCATCGTGAACGTGGCACGACCACCGGTCAGGCTTGACAATGTGGTGCTGTAAGACGACATCTCTGCCAACGGTACGAGGGCTTTGAGGCGTTGGAAGTTCTTCTCTGCTTCCATACCCAAAACCATACCGCGACGTCCGTTGATGTCGGACATAACGTCACCCATCAGGTCACCAGGAACCAATACCTCCACTTCATAGATAGGCTCCAGCACTTTCGGAGCGGCATTGCGGAATGCCTCTGCGAATGCGTTACGTCCTGCCAGACGGAAGGATATTTCGTTACTGTCCACGGGGTGCATCTTACCGTCGTAGATGATGACGCGTACGTCGCGTGCATACGAACCTGTCAGAGGTCCCTGCTCGATACGGTCCATCAAACCTTTCAGGATAGCGGGGATGAAGCGTGCGTCGATTGCACCACCCACGATGGAGTTAATCAGTACCAGTTTACCACCCCACTCCAGAGGTATCTCCTGCGTATCTTTGACGCTGATGCGGTATTCCTGGTTGCCGAACTTATACACTTCCTTGACGGGTTCGCCCTCTACGTAAGGCTCTACAATCAGGTGTACCTCACCGAACTGGCCCGAACCTCCGGACTGTTTCTTATGACGGTAGTCAGCGCGTGCGGCTTTCGTGATGGTCTCGCGATAAGGAATCTTCGGCTCGTCGTAGGCAATCATCATCTTGTCGTTGTTCTCCAAGCGCCATTTGAGTGTACGGAGGTGGAACTCTCCCTGACCGCTAACGATGGTCTGTTTCAGTTCTTTGGACTGCTCGATAATCCAAGTCGGGTCTTCTTCGTGCATGCGTGTCAGCAGGGCACTCAGTTTCTCTGCATCCGCTTCGTTTAACGGACGGATAGCACGGCGGTACTTGGGTTCGGGATAAGCGATAGGCGGATAGGTAAGGTCGCAGTCCTTGGCGTTCAAGGTGTTGCCGGTGCGGGTGTCTTTCAGTTTGACCGTAGCGGCAATGTCGCCTGCAGCCACTTCGTCCACGGCGGTACGGATAGAACCGTCCACGGCATACAACTGCGATATACGCTCTTTCGAGCCGCGATCCATATTCTGCAGGTCGTCGGCACCGTGTACCGTACCCTGCATTACTTTGAAGTAGTTCACCTCTCCGATGTGAGGTTCAACGGAAGTCTTGAAGATGAAGAGGGAAGCGGGCTTCGATGCATCGGGAGCCACTTCCTTGCCGTCAGCCGTTACGGGCTTCTTGGCATCCGCTACCGCGGGAGCCATATCGCTCAAGAACTCCATGAGACGACGCGCACCCATATCTTTCACGCCGCAAGCGCAAAGAACGGGATAAACGTCAGCGGAAGCGAACACGCTCTTCAGACCGCGAATGGTCTCTTCCTCGGTGAGTGTACCTTCCTCGAAGAACTTCTCCATCAACTGCTCATCGGCTTCGGCAGCCATCTCGTGCAACTGACCTAAGAGCTCTTCCACTTTGCCTTGCTCCGAAGCGGGGATGTCCTTCAGTTCGGGAGCACCGCCTTCGGCTTTCCATACCAGCATCTTGCCTTTGAGCACGTCAATCACGCTGTTGAAGCCTGCACCGGTCTGAACGGGATACTGAACCAGCACCACCTTGTTGCCGAAGTTCTCTTTCAGCTGCTCGAACGTGCGGTCGAAATTAGCGTTGTCGTGGTCGCACTTGTTTACTACGAAGACCACGGGTTTCTTAGCGTTCTCAGCCAAGCGGAAATTGTTCTGTGTGCCTACTTCTACACCTCCGTTGCAGGTCAGTGCTACCACTGCCGTATCAACAATATGCAGAGCCGTTACCGTGCCGCCGCAGAAGTCGTCCGAACCGGCACAGTCAATGATATTCAGCTTCTTGCCGCCAAACTCGATATTGCACACTGTGGAGAAAACCGAATAACCGTATTCTTTCTCCACGGGGAAATAGTCGCATACGGTGGACTGCTGCTCAACCGTACCGCGTCTTTTGATAACACCGCTCTCAAAGAGCATTGACTCCATCAGAGTGGTTTTACCCGAACCGCTACCTCCTATGAGGGCGATGTTCTTGATTTCATTAGCCTGATAAACTTTAGCCATAATGATAAATGGTGAATTAGATTTATATTATTTTGTTTGTTTCTTTTGACTATTATTGCATAAAAAGCCCGCAAAGATACGACATAATTTTGACCCTTGCAATAGAATGGTGAATTTTTTGTTCCTTTTGACTATACTATACTGTCAATATAGTGTCCGACACGCCTATTGTACGCCATTGTACGCTTTCGGTCAGCCCACTTCCAGACCGTTACAACAGCTGAGTCATATACAAAGGCAGACAGGTCACCCCGTCCTTGACCTCCAGATTCCTGGTGTGCAGCACTACGGGGTTCGTGACGTATTGCCCGAACTTATCCAAGCATTTATTCAGGGACGACAGTGAATAACGTGGCGATGATTTCACTTCAATGTGCAAAAAGCAAGCGGACTGCCCCGCAAAGGACAGCCCGCTCGTTCGTCTGTGCCACTTGGTACGCAGGCATCTCTGTGTTAGTGCCATCCTTTGTTATATCCGCAGGCCGGAAGATTGCGTACCAACGTAAACCACAATAAATAAATTAAATAAATTGGATTAGTGTTCTGAAACGAGCCGCACACTTCGACCGCTGCCGCGGGAGTAGTAGCTGCCTGTGTTGAGGTAGCCCGAGTGGAAGTAGAGATCGTACGCGTACTTCGAGTCGCGCTGCGTGGAGGACCAATAGTAGCCGTACATACCGGCATATTTGACCGTCGTATCGAGGCGGACGCCCGCAGCAGGCAGGAACACCGCCCCCGCACTCTCCATACGACCCCACTCCTCCGCACTGTAGCTGTTCTTGGTTTGGTAGTATTGGTAACCGAAACTGCCATCAGCCACGCCCGAATTGAAAGTCAGACCGCTTGGCAACGTAAATTCGTCAGGCAACAAAATCATGCCCGTTATACCGTTCACCTTCGCAGCACCATACTTGCTGCTCGCGCCCGTGCGTGTCTTCATAAGGTAATACCACTCGTCATGCGTCAGCGTGCGCCATGTACCCGGAGCATCCGCACCTATCTGGTTGTACACGCCCCAGTCCGCATTCGCATAATCGCCTGTCAGGTTATTGCTCCCACTGCCGCCCAGGTAGTAGTCCTCCGGGGAGGTCACGCTCGTGGACCACGGCTGATAGCAGACCGCACCGCTCTCCCAGCCGCTCGTGCCCCAACCGAACAAATCAATCCAGCCGTTGTAACTGCCGATTTTCCTGTTGTCGCCGTCCGTCACCGTACCGCCGATATAGCAGTCATTGCTCTCATTCGTCTGACCGTACCCCATACCGACCATATCCCACTGATTCTCCGCGAAACGCCACGTGCCCTGCTTCGTCTTGCCGTCCGCGCATTGGTGCGTGCCAAGAGCGGCGTTGAACTGCAAGTTGCCGGGCGAGAAACGAATCTGCTTGTCAGCACTGACAGAGAACAGTCCCGACAATGCGTCATAATGCCCTATCGGCGTTGCTGTATAGGTGGCTGTGTAGGTTGCGTCGCCTGTTACTGCAACAACCGCCTTGTCCCAACCCGCGAAGGTGTAGGTGTACTGCGCATCGGAGGGCTTGGTGGGGGCGGTACAGGTTGGTGTCGCGCCGTAGTTCCACAATCTGCTGTCAAGAACAGTTCCGTCCTCGTTCAGGAAGGTGACGGTGTACTGATGATTGACGGCGGTGGTGTAGGTGGCGGTGTAGATCGCGTTACCTGTCACTGCAACAACCTCCTTGTCCCAACCCGCGAAGGTGTAAGTGTACTGCGCATCGGCGGGCTTGGACGGGGTTGCGCCGTTGTATGAAGGCATCATGCCATATTCCACCTGACTGCTTTGCAGCACAGTGCCATCATCGTTCTTGAAGGTGACAGTGTACTGATTGACGGCGGTGGTGTAGATGGCGGTGTATGTCGCATCGCCTGTCACGGCAGGCAGATTTGCACCTGTAGGATAAACATTCGTACCATCCGTCCAACCCGCGAAGGTGTAAGTGTACTGCGCATCGGCGGGCTTGGTGGGTTCGGTGCAGGTTGGTGTCGCACCGTAGTTCCACTTGCGGCTGTCAATAACAGTTCCGTCCTCGTTCTTGAAGGTGACGGTCAGCGTATAAACAGGCGCGTCCGTAAGTTCTGAAACGAGCCGCACACTACGACCGTAGTAGCGGTAGTAGTTGTCGTCTGAGTTGAGGTAGTTGGAATTGAAGCGCAGATCGCACGCGTAGTTCGTGTCGTACTGCGTGGACGACCAACAGTAGCCGTACGTACCGGCACCGTTGACCGTCGTACCGTAGCGGCCGCCCGCAGCCGGCAAAAAGACTGCGCCGTACGACTCCATCAACGCCCACTGCGCCGCGCTGTTGTAAATGTTCGATGTTGCCACATAACTCCAGTCAAACCAGTCGCTTGCGCTTGTCATGCCCGGAGTGAAACTGCAGCCCACAGGGGCAACCGTCCAGTCATCAGGCAGTATCACCACACCAGTTATCCCGTTCACCCTCGCAGCACCATACTTGCCGATCGCATCCGCACGGGTGTTGAACAGATAGTTCCACTCTTCGTTGGTCAGCGTGCGCCATGTACCCGGAGCATCCTCACCTATCTGGTTATACACGCCCCAGTCCGCATTCGCATACGCTCCCGTCAGACTGTTGCTCGAACTACCGCCCGGGTAGTAATCCGAGTTGGTTTGGCTCGTGGACCACGGCTGATAGCAGACCGCGCCGCTCTCCCAACCGCTCGTGCCCCAACCGAACAAATCAATCCAGCCGTTGTAACTGCTACTGATGTTCCTGTTGTCGCCGTCCGTTACCGTACCGCCGATGTAGTCGCTATTGTTCGTGTTCGTCTGACCGTACCCCATGCCGGCCATATCCCACTGATGTTCCGCGAAACGCCATGTACCCTGTTTCGTCTTCCCGTCCGCGCATTGGTGCGTGCCCGCTGCCGCATTGTACAGCAGGTTCCCGGGCGCGAACTGCACCTTCTGAGTCGCACTCACAGAGAACGAACCGATGCCGACCGTCGAGCCGCCGCTGCCGCCTGTAGCAACGAACACTGCCGTCAGCGTCATGTCCTTCACCATAGTCACTTCACGAGGGTTGTCCGTCACGCCGTCAGACCACTGCGAGAACACGTACCCGCTTGCCGCCGTCGCTGTCAGGGTGGCTGTTTCATCAATCTTGTACGTACCCTGACCGGTTACCGTACCCTCGCCCTCGGTCGTCACCGACAGCGTGTAGGACGGGGTGAAGAAACCGATACTGTCCAACTTGGATACAGGGACGGACAGGTGTGTGCCGTCCTTATACCACAAATGTACTAACTGCTGCGCGCTTGCGCTGCCTATTGTCATAATCAAGGCTATGACTGCCAATAGTGTCTTTTTCATGGATATATTGTTGTTTATTGGTTTACATTATCTCTCGGAGAACCTTTCCTCTTTCACCTTTCACGTATCATCTGCCCTTGGGCATTATATACATTGCCGTTGCTGCGTATGTAGAGGATTCCCTTGTCAATGTACTTGTAGGCACCGGAATGTTCTGACAACTGCTCGTTGTCAATTGTCCATTCCCCGCTTTCCACACCATCTACCACGATACGGACGCGCTGCGGAGCCTGCGGTTCTTCATCGCCGCCTTCTTCTATAACCGTCCCGCTGCGGAAGAAGCCTCTGTAAGCACGGATGACGGTGCCTGTGGTGCTGTTTGGATAGTAAATCATATTGTTTTTTAGACCGAAATATGTGGGTCCGTGCAGGATGCCCGTACGCAATGTGCCAACTAAATAGATATTGCCGCGTCCTGTACCGTCATTGTGCCCTTGCAGCGTCTCTATGTCCCCGTTGTCCCCGCTTGTGTCGATGGTCACGTTCGGGAAGACGAAAGAGGTCTTGGCAGCCAGTTTGGCGTTGGGATTGACTATGTAGCCTTTGCCCGCTTCGATGGACCGCGCTGTAGCGAAATAGATGTTGATGGTCGAAGCATCCTGCTTGACGTAACGGAACTCGAAGACGCGGTTGTATAAGCCGAGAGCCATCATCATCGCTTTGTTCACATTAAAGGGCAGGCAGAGGGTCACCCATTTGCCTTGCGTGAACTGACGGTTGAGTGTGGCGGTATTGACTCTTTGTCCGTTGTAGTCTTGTGCGAACCGGGTGTAATAGTCTGCGTCCTCGTTCTCCTGTAGCACAATGTCAAGCGGCAGGGAGGCTGTCACCTCGCCGAAGACACAGGTCTTTACACCGCTCATTGTGGCGTTCTCGGTGTCTTTGACCGTAAAGGTGGTTGTGCCGTCAGTGGTTTGGAACGTCAGTCGCGGGTAGTTGTCAAGCAGAAAAGATTTCTGTTGCCCGTTCTGGCCAATCGCCACAAACCCTGTAGTCGTCTGCTGTGCGGCAAGGGTCAGCGCCAAACCGGCA
>CADAAF010000034.1 GCA_902785805.1 uncultured Bacteroidales bacterium
TCTCTAAAAATCAATGATTTATGGGGGGGTATTACATTGAACAACAAACAATGGAAGGCATTTGAATTAACTGACATATTCACAATTAAGGCAACAAGCAGTGGTATAGACCGCAATAAATTAACGGGTGAAAGTGGCGACTATCCATATATAACACGAACGGACTCCTTTAATGGTTGGGATAGTTTTATTGCCCAACAGCCAAATTATAAAAAAGATAGAGGCAACGTGATTTCCATCGGACTTGATACGCAAACAGCCTTTTACCAGCCTATTGAATTTTATACAGGACAAAACATACAAGTGTTCTCAAATCCGCAAATGACTAAATACATTGCTGCTTTTATGCTACCTCTACTCAAAATCCAACTTGCAAAATTCAACTGGGGAGGAAACGGCGCAACATTAGGTAGATTAAAGCGCTTACATATCATGCTTCCCACTAATGAGAATAGTCAACCGGATTTTATGTTTATGCATAATTATATGTTGAATAAGGAACTTCTACTTTTACATCAATACGCCATAGTAAAACTACAATCATTGGCTTAAATTATGTAGCGTTCCTCTTTATTTGTCGTTCATTTCCTGTTCACAGGCATTTCAAAAATACCCTCGAAACCGCTGTTTATCGGTTACGAGGGTGCTTCAAATTTAAGAAGTACGCTTGATATTTATAAAATACCGGCTATCTGACAGTGATTTTAGTTTTATCGGATAGTAATATTTGTTAATATACGTTGAGGTATTGCGGATACGGAAAAATGTCTTTATCTTTGCGCGTCGGTTAAGGTAACCGGAATACTACGAGAAAAGCAACTTGAATATATAAATAAATAATCATTGATACTATGCAACTTATCTTCATTTTTCTGACCGTTCTGTCGTCCTTGTTCACTACATTGGAGCAACACATACTGCAATCGGATTTCACGGTAACCATAACATCCAAGGACTCACAGCCTATGACCCATTCGGGAACATTCACCATTCAGGGCGAGAAGTTCCTCCTACACGCTTTCGGTATGGATGCTGCCTACGACGGCCAAACGATGTACCTCTATCAGGAAGATACGGACGAACTGACACTGTCCTACCCCACACACGAGGAACTGCAACAGACCAATCCTCTCTACTTCGCCAAAGCATTAGTGGAGTCAAGCAAAGTGACCGAGAAAGCCGCAGCCGACGGCAAGACCGTACTGATAACGCTTATTCCGCAAGACAAGACCACCGATATAGAGCGGTTCAATCTGCGTGTACGGGTGCGGGACAATATGCCCATTATGATAGAAATCAAGGAGTCGCAACGTACCAGCACTATGCGTCTGGGACACCCGCAATACGTACAAACCGCCCCGCAATACATCATCGAAAAAGAAGGAGCCTACATCAATGATCTCAGATAGACTATCACGTATTCGCCTGTTCCTGACGGATGTGGACGGCTGTCTGACCGACGGCGGGATGTACTATTCGGCTTCTGGTGACGAGCTGAAACGCTTCTGCGTCTATGACGGTATGGGAATGGTGCTCCTGCAAAAAGCAGGCATTCACTGCGGCATACTCACATCCGAGACTACAGACATAGTGCTTCACCGCGCACGCAAACTCAATCTCGACTACCTGTATCTGGGCGTGGGCAGACAGAAAGACAAGACGGATGTAATGTGCTATCATCCCGCACAGGGTCAGGCACAACAGATGCCTTTTATGAGCAAGACAGATGCCTGCATGATGATATGCAACCAAATGAGAATCAGCCTTGACGAAGTATGCTACGTAGGGGACGATATCAACGATGCGGAACTGCTGAAGGCAGTAGGGTATGCGGCATGTCCATCCACGGCAATGGACAGCATCAAGACAATTGAAGGTATTCATATACTGAACAAAGGCGGCGGAGAAGGTGCCGTCAGAGAACTTTGCGACATCATTCTTCAGGCACATGTAGAACACCATTAAAGAAAGATATATATGAAAAAAGCGCTCATTACCGGCATTACCGGTCAGGACGGCAGTTACCTCGCAGAGTTTCTGCTTGGTAAAGGCTACGAAGTACACGGCATTATCCGCCGTTCGTCCACATTCAATACGGGCCGTATCGAACACCTGTACCTACAGGAATGGGTACGCGACCAGAAAAAACCGCGTGCCGTCAATCTGCATTACGGAGATATGACCGACTCGTCATCGCTCATACGCATCATCGGAGAGATACGACCTGACGAGATTTACAACCTTGCAGCACAGTCACACGTGAAAGTGTCGTTCGACGTGCCCGAATACACCGCTGAGGCGGATGCGATAGGCACACTGCGCCTGCTGGAGGCTGTCCGTATGCTCGGGATGGAAAAGACGACCCGCATCTATCAGGCATCGACTTCGGAACTGTTCGGACTCGTACAGGAAGTGCCGCAGCGCGAGACCACACCTTTCTATCCGCGCTCACCCTACGGTGTCGCCAAGCAGTACGGGTTCTGGATAACGAAGAACTACCGCGAAGCATACGGAATGTTCGCCGTGAACGGTATCCTGTTCAACCACGAGTCGGAACGCCGTGGCGAGACATTCGTTACCCGCAAAATCACGCTTGCAGCCGCTGCCATAGCCAACAGCAAGCAGGACAAACTCTACCTCGGCAACCTGTCAGCCCGCCGCGATTGGGGGTACGCAAAAGACTATGTGGAGTGTATGTGGCTCATCCTGCAACACCCGACCCCGGAGGACTTTGTCATCGCCACGGGAGAGATGCACACCGTGCGCGAGTTCTGTACGCTGGCATTCCGGTTTGCCGGCATTGACCTGCGCTGGGAAGGCGAAGGTGTGAACGAGAAAGGCATTGACACAAAGACGGGCAAGGTTCTCGTGGAAGTCGACCCGAAGTTCTTCCGTCCCACCGAGGTGGAGCAACTATGCGGCGACCCGACGAAAGCTAAGACGCTTTTAGGATGGAACCCCACCAAGACACCGTTTGAACAACTCGTCCGCCTGATGGTGGAAAACGACATGAAGCGATATGGAAAAGAATAGTAAAATCTATGTGGCAGGTCACCGGGGAATGGTGGGAAGTGCCATCGTTCGCGAACTGCAACGGCAAGGATACACCAATATCATCACCCGTACCCATAAAGAACTGGATCTCACACGCCAAGAGGCAGTGGAACAATTCTTCCAAAAAGAGAAACCTGAATACGTCTTTCTTGCAGCAGCCAAAGTGGGAGGAATAGTCGCCAACCAGAGCGCGCTGGCGGACTTTATGTACGAGAACATGATTCTGGAGATGAACGTCATCCATTCGGCTTGGCAAAACGGCTGCAAGAAACTGGAGTTCCTTGGCTCGTCTTGTATCTATCCGCGTATGGCTCCGCAACCGATGAAAGAAGACTGCCTTCTGACAGGTGCATTGGAGAAAACCAACGAAGCATACGCTTTGGCTAAAATAAGCGGACTGAAATACTGCGAGTTCCTCAACCGCCAATACGGGACGGACTACATATCCGTTATGCCGACCAACCTCTACGGACCGAACGACAATTACCACCCCGAACACAGTCACGTACTGCCAGCACTGATACGCCGCTTCCACGAAGCCAAACAAGCCAATGCCGAATCGGTAACTTGTTGGGGAGACGGTTCGCCGCTACGCGAGTTCCTCTATGTGGACGACCTCGCCAATCTGTGTGTCTTCCTGATGAACAACTATTCGGGTAACGAGACCGTCAATGCCGGAACAGGCAAGGAACTGACCATACGCGAACTGACTGAACTGGTAGCGAAGGTGATTGGATACAAGGGACGCATTGAATGGGACACATCGCGCCCCAACGGTACACCCCGCAAACTGCTGGATGTAAGCAAAGCCACCGCACTCGGATGGACTTACCGGACCGAATTGGAGGACGGTATCCGGCTGGCATACGAAGATTTCCTGACAAACCCAATGCGGGCAGAAAGATAAGTAAGTGAAAGCAACTTATCCGAACATAGCAATTCTTTTGGCAGGCGGAGAAAGCAAACGGGTTGGAGGGGACATTCCCAAACAGTTGCGAGTACTGCCTGACGGACGGACGGTTCTCCAAACGTGTATTGATGCGTTTAGTGAATGTCCGGCAATTGACGATGTATGGGTAGTTATGCACAGCGACTGGATATCATTCGTGCCTCAAGGGGTTCACGTCATAGAGGGCGGAAGGGAGCGTTGGGAATCGTCCTACAAGGCTATTCAAGCCGTTAGCCGGTATTATACCGACGAAGTGAATGTCTGGATACACGATGTGGCACGTCCTTTTGTGAGCCAAGCCGTCCTCCGGCGTGTAAGCGAAGCCATACAGACCTATGAGGCTGTGAGTGTGGCAGTTCCTGTCACTGATACTATCTATCAAGTACAGTCTTCCGGCTCGTCTGCCATTGCGGATTTAACTCTTCAATCTATCCCTACACGCTCCACCCTTATGCGCGCTCAAACACCGCAGGTCTTTCGTCTGTCGCTGATTAGAAAGGCTTTTGAACAGGCTATGAAAGACCTCGACGGCATACAAGTCACCGATGATGCAGGCATCGTTCTTACTTATATGCCACTCGCCACTATTCACATCGTAGCAGGCGAAGAAACAAACCGCAAAATAACCTTTCGGACAGACCTGTAAACATATAGATGATAAGAAAACCTAAACATTATGAATAGCATCAATTGGAAATCAGTTTGGCAACAGAGTTGGCCGCATTTGGCGGCTGTTGCTGTGTTTCTTCTTCTCGTAATGGTTTATTTCTCACCTGAAGTTTTTGACCACAAGCAACTGCCACAGGGTGATACTATGAGTGCTGCCGGTATGGGGCACGATGCCCGTGAGTATCATGAGAAAACAGGCGAGTGGAGTCACTGGTCCAATGCCATGTTTGGAGGCATGCCCTATAATGTTACTTCCGGGGTTAATTCCAAAAGTATCTTCAGACCATTGTCCCATATCGCCAAATTCGGCTTTAACGGCAATACAGCAGGTATGCTATGGCTGCTGCTGATAGGTTTTTATGTGTTTATGCTGGCTGTGGGGTGCAGTCCGTGGCTGAGTATTGTAGGAGCTATCGCTTTTGCGTTCGGGTCGTATAACTTGATAATCATCGATGCCGGACACGTGACCAAAGGTTGGGTTTTGGCAACGATGCCGGCAGTGATAGGCGGATGTTTGTTGTGCTACCGGAAAAGATATATTTCCGGATTCATAGTGACGCTGATAGCAACGGGTCTGAATGTATATTGGAACCACCAGCAGATTTCTTACTATACACTACTGATGCTGATACCGTTAGCTATAAGTTACTTTATTTATTCGTTGCGCGAGAAAGAGCAGAAACATTTCTGGGTAGCATCGTGTCTATTGCTATTAGCGGCACTTATGGCTGTGGCACCTGCGGCAGACAAGTTGGTGCCGACTTGGGATTATTCCAAGGACACGATGCGCGGTGGTGCAGTACTACACGGAACGGCAGACAGCGAGGCGGGCAAGTCGGGATTGAACAGGGACTACGCGTTCATGTGGAGTTACGGAAAAATGGAGACCATGACGCTGCTGATACCGGATTTCTACGGAGGTGGCAGTAATTATCCGCTGGGAGAAAAGAGCGAGACGTATAAGACTGTTAAGAAGTACGCCGGTGCATCACAAGCGAAGCAGTTCGCAAAGTCTGTACCGACTTATTGGGGTGACCAGCCGTTTACTTCCGGACCCGTTTATGCCGGTGCTATTATTTGCTTGCTTTTTGTGTTAGGACTGATTGTTGTACCGGGTAAAGAGCGTTGGTGGCTGTTGATTGTGGCTGTTATCGGAATCGTTCTTTCTTGGGGACGCAATTTCCCTGCCGTGAACAACTGGCTGTTTGACCACCTGCCGCTGTACAACAAGTTCCGCACGCCGAGTATGTCACTTGTGATGACTACCACGTCTATGGTAATGATGGCTATGTTGGCAATGGAAGAAGTAATCGAGCGGCGAGTAACCCTCAAGCAGGCGGGTATAGCCGGATGTGTAACTGCTGGATTAGGCTTGCTTTTTGCTGTGTTCCCAAGTCTGGCAGGTTCGTTTACAGGTTCAGTGGACGCGCAGTTACCTGACTGGCTGAAGCAGGCTATTATTGCGGATCGTCAACATCTGCTGACAGCGTCCGCTTGGAGAACGATTGTTTTCATTGTATTGGCTGTAGCGGGTATTGTAGCGTATATCAGAACAAATAAGATGAAGAGTGCGGGACTAATCGCTTTGATTGGTGGACTGACATTAGCCGACCTTTGGGCGGTGGATAAGCACTACCTGAACGACAGCCATTTTGTAACGAAGAAACAACAACTAATTACTCCGACTGCTGCGGACAAACAGATTTTGGCGGATACCGACCCGGACTATCGCGTGCTGAACTTGGCATCCAACACGTTCAATGAGTCACGTACCAGTTATTTCCACAAGACAATAGGCGGTTATAGTCCGGCCAAGTTGCGCCGCTACCAGGATATCATTGATTATTACCTCTCAGGCAAAATCAATATGAACGTGCTGAACATGCTCAACACGCGATATGTAATCACGCAGGAGGGCGTGCAGCGCAACTACGAGGCGTTTGGTAATGCTTGGTTTGTCAACCAAGTAGAATGGGTAAAATCCCCGAACGAGGAGATTGAGGCTATCGCTGATGCTGACCTGCAAGCAGTAGCCTTTATCGACACCTGCTGGCAGAGTAAGATGCAAGGCGCATTAACGATGACACAACCGGCTAAGATTGAACTGACCAACTACGCCAACCCCGGCAACCTCTTCTATGAGAGCGAAAGCAGTGAGGATGGTTTGGCGGTCTTCTCAGAGGTCTATTACAAGACTTGGAAAGCGTTTATTGATGGCAAAGAAGTACCCCTCCTGCGTGCTAATTACATTCTCCGTGCCATTGAAATTCCTGCCGGTAAACATACTATTGAGTTCCGCTGCCGGGATGAACTGTTAATAAGAATGCAAGTCGTGTCCATAATAGCTTCAATTTTAGTGATATTAGCAGTCATCGGACTAATTACCCTATCTGTTATTAGGGCAAGAAAATGCTGAAAGTTCTATTTGTAAATACTACAATTACTCATTACAATCACCCGTTGCTCAATAAAATAGGCGAACGAGGTATTGAACTTGTAATGTTTCTCCCACAGCATAATTCACACACCGTAGGAGCAGGGGTCAAGAGAAATGAAGACAAAAACCAGAAATACAGAGTGATTCAGACACCATGCGAAAAAGCATGGTATGGAAAGGATTATTTGCCTGACCTACAGCGGACTCTTGAAATTGAGAAACCGGATATTTTGTTAATCGGATGGCCTTATATGTTACAATTATTCTTTTACCCAAGAATAATCAGGTATCTGAAAAGCCATACAATCAGACTGATTTTACACGAAATACCTTTCTACGTGCCCCCATTCGGGAAACTTGATTATTTTAAGAGCCATCCCGTGTACAATGAGTCTATGCAACTAATGAGTAAAGGGTGTACGTTTTATGCCAATGCATTATTGTTGATGTGGATTCGTAAGTATCTCTATAGTAAAGCAGATGCATCGCTTAACTATTGTTCCCGTGGATATGAGTTGTGGCAGACTTACGGTGTGCCCAAAGAAAAGATATTTGTACGGTATAATTCCGGTGATACAGATGCGTTAATGGCTTGCAAAAAGAAAGTTTTAGCCGCAGAGCCGATTCTGCCTGAATGTTCCAAACGTATTTTGCATATCGGCCGCCTGGTGGCATGGAAAAGAGTTGATTTGCTAATATCGGCATTCGCTACTATTTATCAGAGGCATCCTGAGTGTGAGTTGACCATTGTAGGAGACGGACCGGAGATGGAAAATCTCAAGCGTCAAGCCCAATCCTCTGACGCGACAAAAGCAATACGTTTTGTTGGCGGTGTTTATGATCCTTTCAAATTGGGACAATATATGCACGAGTCATCAGTCTATGTTTTGGCAGGCATGGGGGGACTGTCTATCAATGATGCGATGTGCTATGAGTTGCCTATCATTTGTTCTGTATGTGACGGTACTGAACGAGATTTGGTGGAGGAAGGAAGAAATGGTATGTTCTTTCGAGAAGGCGATGCATCTGACCTTGCAGAAAAAATTGAACAAGTATTGTTTGATGAGGCCAAATGCCAAATAATGGGGAAGGAATCCTTAAGAATAATTGAAGAAAAAATAAATATAAACACTGTCGCAGACAACTATGTAACGGTGTTCAAGAAAGTGGTATAATAAGATGTTAATCACTCTCATTGCAGGAGCCCGACCGAATTTTGTCAAGATAGCTCCGATTATCAGTGCCATCAAACATGCCGAAGCCAACGGGAAGGATATCCATTATCGCTTGGTGCATACCGGTCAGCATTTTGATAAGAATATGAGCGAATCCTTTTTCGATGAATTAGGTATTCCTATGCCGGATATCAATCTCGGATGCGGCGGAGGTACACAAGCCGAGCAGACAGCTCATATTATGATTGAGTTTGAGAAAGATTTATTGGCACATCCAAGTGATTTAGTGTTGGTGGTGGGTGATGTTACATCTACGATGGCATGTTCAATAGTAGCCAAGAAATTAAACACAAAAGTTACGCATGTGGAAGCGGGAATCCGTTCTTGGGACTTAACGATGCCGGAAGAAATCAACCGCATTGTAACGGATTCTTTGGCAGATTTCTACTTTACCACTTCTGAAGTAGCCAATAACAATCTGAGCCACATGGGTGTAGAGAGCAGCCGCATTCATTTTGTGGGGAATGTAATGATAGATACTCTTTTGGCTAATAGGTCTCGTTTTAGAAGAACTGAGTTATGGGATAAGTTACATTTGCAAGAGAAAAAGTACTTCGTCATGACACTTCATAGACCTGCAAATGTAGATGATGCGAACAATTTACTTACCCTAATCCGTCAAATCACTACGAATGTACACAACGAGCCGGTTATCTTTCCTATGCATCCTCGTACAGCCAAGATTTATAGAGAAATAGGGGTTACGGTTCCCAACTTGCATATAGTAGAGCCTCTTGGCTATTTGGAGTTTAATTATCTCGTTGAACGCGCACATGCTGTTATAACCGACTCGGGAGGAATAACTGAAGAAACAACGGTAATGGCTGTGCCGTGCTTGACACTTCGTGATAATACTGAGCGACCGGAAACTTGCACGATTGGAACGAATGAATTGGTCGGAACAAATCCGGATGCAATCAAACCCGCTTTGGATAAATTGTTTGCGGGTCAATGGAAAAAGGGGAATGTACCTCCTTTATGGGACGGAAAAACTGCAACACGTATCGTGGATGTTCTATGTGAACGGTGGAAGTTATGAGAATAGCGATTGTCAATACAGAAACGCCGGGCGGTGCTTATGTGGCAAGCCAGAGACTATTCTATGCCCTGCAGAAGCAAGGCGTGGAGGTCTCGTTTGTGCCCATCAAAGCTACCAAATGGCATTTCCTATGGGAACGTTTCTGTATTTGGGTCAACAATCGTTTTTCCCGTAAGAACCTTTTTGCAGTATCTATTGCGAATACAGGAACGGACATCTCCAAACTGCCTGCTATTCAGCAAGCCGATATTATTCATCTGCATTGGATCAATCACGGCGGCTTATCGCTGCATAATATAGAGCAACTACAGGCATTGGGAAAACCCATCGTTTGGACTATGCATGACATGTGGCCGTTCACCGGTATCTGCCACCATACGCACGGCTGCGAAATGTACATAACGCAGTGTTCTGCTTGTCCCTTATTAGCAGGACCGTATGCCTCAAAGGTGTTCGATAAGAAATTGCGGCAATGGCAGAATATCCATTTTGTGGGATGTAGCCAATGGATAGCGACGTTAGCAGAAAGTAGCCGTTTGTCACAAAGCTGCCAGGTCAAATCTATCCCTAATCCAATTGATACCACCTGTTATCAACCGATAGATAAACAAGCGGCACGCAAGAAACTCGGACTCGACGATAATAAAAGACTCATCCTTTTCGGGGCAATGAATACGACAGCTCCGATGAAGGGTTTCCTTTATTTAAGTGAGGCGGACAAACTGCTGCAAAGGGATGATGTACAGTACTTAGTGTTTGGTAAGAAGAGTGCTGATTTAGCGGCGCACCTTACGCATCCGGTATTCAGTTTGGGATACGTATCCGATGAGAAGCAAAAAGCATTGATATATAGTGCTGCAGATGTGTTTGTCACTCCGTCCTTGGCAGAGAATCTTCCTAATATGATTATGGAGGCAATGGCATGCGGAACGCCTTGCGTCGGCTTTCAAATCGGGGGCATTCCTGAAATGATTGACCATAAAAAGAACGGATACGTGGCGGAATATAAGAATGCTGCGGATTTTGCTAAAGGTATTGATTGGAGTTTGTCCTCAAAAGATGGTTTAGGCGCAGCGGCCCGACAGAAAGTTCTGAGTGCTTATTCGGAAGAAAAAGTGGCGAATCAGTATATTGCTTTATATAAATCTACGTTGGCGCAATGATTTCCATTATCACCATCACCTACAACGCTGCCCGATGGCTGGAGCGGACGATGCTCAGTGTGCTTGCCCAGACCTGCAACGACTACGAATATATCATCGTGGATGGCAAATCAACGGATGGCACTATTGATATCGTCAAGCGTTTGGAGCCGCAGTTCGAGGGACGTCTCTCGTGGTGCTCTGAACCGGACAAGGGACTTTATGACGCTATGAATAAGGGTATTGCGCGGGCGAAAGGCGATTTCCTCTGGTTCGTCAATGCGGGGGATGAGATATACGAGCCGGACACATTGGCTCACATCGTGGCGGCAACTACGGCTGATACGGACATCATTTATGGCAAGGCGTGCATCGTCAATGCGAAAGGCATAAAAGTGAGCGAGCATCATAAAGCGACGCCGCCTGACTTACAGCGCAAGCATTTCTTAAACGGCTTGGTAGTCAGCCACCAAGCTATTCTTGTCCGCCGTTCAATAGCCGAAGAATACAACACAAAGTACCGTATCTGTGCGGACTACGACTGGTGCATACGGGCGGTCTCTGAATCGCGCAAGAACGTGTATCTGGACGAATATGTCTGCAAGTTCCTGACGGAAGGCTTGAGTTCCAAGCAAAGAAAACGCGCATGGAAAGAGCGTTTTCATATTATGCGCGAGCATTTTGGTCTGTGCCAAACTCTTTGGATGCACTTGCTGTTCGTCTTCAAATACCCGTTTTCTATCAAGTACTAACCTCCTATCAAGTAGTACGCCGCAGTTACGTAATAATCACGCAGATACGGGATACTGCGCAGCACGGGCAGCGACCGTCTCGGGCGCAAGCCGAATTTCACCTCATAATTGGGATTGATGAAATACAGTTCCCGTCTCAATATCGGCAACTGTTCCGTGCGCAATATACGTTCCCAGCGTTCTATGGTGATGCCGGTCTCTTTTATTTCCTGCAACTCTTCGATGCACTTGTCCGACTCGCCGAAGCGGTGCAGCAAACGTCCGTACCAACGGCGCGGAAGTAAATGTATATAAGGCACTTTACTCAACCGGCTGCGGCATATCTGCTGGTGACCGCCGAAGGGCATCATCCATGGCGGGAATGCAAAGAACATCACGCCGTGAGGCTTCAGAAAACGAGGAAGGATATGCATCAGTCGTTCCTGGTTATGAATATGTTCTATCACGTCGCGGAGCATGATGATATCGTATTGGTTTTCATCGGGCGACACGTCGTATATATCTGCGTGAAGCAGTATCAGTCTGTCCTCATGGGGATGACCGGCGAAGAACTCTTTGGCGCGTTCTATCTGCGGACCGTTCAGGTCCACGCCGGTACACACACAGCCTCGGTCGAGGAACGGTTTCAGATTGCCGCCCTCGCCGCAACCTATCTCTAACACGCGCATATCCAATGCTTTGCCACCGTCCGTGCGCGCATCATTGCTAACCATACCCGTATCACTGCCAACCGCGCCTACGGACACCCCACCCCATTGCTCTATAAAGGGTATCACATATTTCTCGGTCGTATAGGACTGTTCGTCAAAGTACAATTTCCTGTTGCGATGTCTTTCTTGCATACTGTGTTGTTTTTCTTTTCCTGTCTGCTGCCGGTTCCGCAGAATCGAATGTCACTGCAATTGCGCCGCAAAGGTAAGCATTTATTACGACTCTGCAAACCCCGATGCAATTATGCGCAGCAAACCCCGATGCAATTATGCGCATGAAACCCTGCAAAATCCTGCCAAACCTTGTCAAACCCTGCCAAACCCTGCCAAATAATCCCCTCCCTTCCCCTTGCAGTCAGCAATCACCCACGTAAGAAACACGATACATATACGATACATACACGATACATATACGATACATATACGATACATAATCGATATATTAAACTGCCCTCACCGAAGGAACACAGGCAGCACCCCGATTGCCAATCGGCAGAAAAATCCCCCACTCCCTTGTATATCTCCTTTTTCTTCTGTACTTTTGCCGCCGTGATGCTTCACGCTGGGGATATGCGGGCGGGTTTGATTCTGTTATTGCACCCCCAAAATTAATAAATCACAAAACAGTAGACATTAAAGGGAAATGGTAGCGACACAACCGACATTTAATCAAGTTTATGACTTGGCTGCAATGCTGACTTGGCAGGAACAAAGGAGACTTATTCAGAGGATACAGTACAACATTCTTCAGAATAAGAAGATTGCCCCGATTGACAGGGAAGAGTTATTGGCGCGTGTAGAGCGTGCTGATACTAAAATAGATGAAGGACACTATATGAAACACGAAGAAGCCGGACAGCATTTTCAGGCACGAAAAGCACAAAAGACGGAACGGCTATGAATATTGTTTGGTCTGATGATGCGATAGAGTCTGTGGATTATACGGCTGATTATATCGAGGAACACTTTGGTACGGAACGCTGTATTGCATTTTATGACGAAGTGCAAACAGAAGCCGATTCTCTTTTGGATTTTCCGCAGAAAGGTCCGATAGATGAAGATTTGAAAGGCGGCAAGTACGAATATAGAAGTCTTGGAATAGGAAAATTGAGCCGATTGATATATCGTATAGACGGCGAGATTATTCGTATCTTATACCTATGGAATACCAGACAGAATCCGATTACTCTTAAGGAAATGTTTCAATAGGAATCGCTGTCCCAAAAATGAAATGTAAATAGAGACATAAGACGACAAAAATCAAAGAAAAGCGACATACCGTTTGCGTATGTCGTTTTTCTTCCGTACTTTTGCCGCCGAAACGAGTGCATAGCGCGATGTGCGTTTAATAGATTGTGTTCGTTTCGCGGAATTCTATCTACGCCGGTCTCCTTGTGCGGAGAGGGTTAGAGGGATTCATTACATATTGAATAGCGTTTATTGACGCTTTGTGTTTGACAATACGAAACCTAGCAACTTTCGGAATTAAAAGTCAAAATCAAAGTGAGCAGTAGATGCCTATGGGTATGACATTATACTCCGCTTTGCCGTATTATGGTAGTGCAGTTCGTCATATCGGCGTAGGTTTCCTGTTGTTTATTTGACTTTTAAGGTAGTGCTAGGACCTCGTATTGTAAGTAAGCAACACGAGGTCTGCGCTTTTTATGTGCGTAATCTGTGTGAATAATTAACAAATGAAGGAAATGACATTGAAAAAGGAAATTACATCATACGACATCAAACAAAGATGCTTTTATTGGAATCATCTCAATACGGCAACCAGAATAGTAATAAGAATGGGAGCGATCTGTATATTTCTTGGACTGCTATATTTTATTGTAAGTTTAATCCCTTAAGAAACATAAATAGCGGATATGCCTCCTGCCGAATAATAAAGTGGAGGCGAAACTAAATATAAAAAATATGAAAAGATTTCATTTATCTTTTGATATTGCAGAAGGAAGCAATATCAAAACATTAGATGTAGTCCGTTTTCTGTGTGAAGACTTACTATGTAAGATTGTTTTCCATCGTGTTAAATCAACTTTTATCTTTGATTCAGACGATGTGCTAAATAAATTAGCTATGAAAATTGAACAAAGATTTCCTGATGATTTTTACTATGAACTTTCTGAGGTAAAAGGTGAATGCTACGGCAAACAAAATCCGGAAATCAAAGATGATTATTGCGAAGTATGTGATGGGTATCGCATACACTCTAAAATTAACAAATAGTCTTTTATCTTGTAACTAAAAGGCAAAAGAATTAAATGGAGAGTTTAACAATCAAAAACAATAGGTTATGAAAAGAATACTCATTTTTCTGATTGCAGCAGTATGGGCAATGTGCTGCATGGCATCAGAGTTAATTTCAAAAACAGGAGTCATATTTGACGTAGAAGGGGCGATCCTGTCTAATGAACAATATAATAATTGTCCTGTATATGTGTATGATGGCGTAAGCCAAACGCTGACTGTAAAAGCATACTGTACGGAGGATATTGCCGGTTTTTCTATTTGGTCTATGGAAGGTTATCTTAACGTTGCATATAGTTTGTACCAAAACTCGACACGGTTATGTCATACAAAATGTACAAAACAATCTGTATCTGTTAGCTATGAAGGAAAAAAATATAGTTGGATTCATTCTGGCACATTGGATGCAAATAATCTTAACGATGTAATAAGCAACAATAAATTCGTAATAAAAGGAGTTGCCAAATTAAGCAATACTTCCTATGGCATACATTGCACTAATGATATTTATATCCGCAAGGCAAATGTAATAACAATTACATGGAAAAATTATGATGGTAGCATATTAACCACATCAGAAGTTTTAGAAGGAACTACGCCAACATTTCCAGGCGAAACACCGACAAAACCTGCCGATGAGCAATACACTTATACGTTTAGCGGTTGGACACCTGAAATTGTGAAAGCAACAGGTAACGCTACTTATACCGCTCAGTTTACGAGCACGCTTAACAAATATGCAGTAACGTTTGCAAACTACGACGGCACTCCGTTGCAGAGTGGTGAATTGGAATACGGTACTACACCTACATACACAGGAGCAACACCTACCAAACCCGCAGATGCGCAATACACCTACACATTTGCAGGTTGGGACGCAGAGTTGTCGACAGTAACAGGAGCGGTAACCTACACGGCACAGTTTACAAGCACGCTTAACAAATATGCAGTAACGTTTGCAAACTACGACGGCACTCTGTTGCAGAGTGGTGAATTGGAATATGGTACTACACCTACATACACAGGTGAGACACCAACCAAACCTGCCGATGAAGACAATACCTACACCTTCTCGGGTTGGACTCCCGCTGTTGTTGCCGTAGCAGGCGATGCAACTTATACCGCCACTTTCCAAAGTGTGCCGTTTGTCAAATACACCATCACATGGCAGGACGAGGACGGCAACGTCATCAAGACCGATGAAGTGAAACAAGACGCAACACCTGCCTTCACAGGCACTACACCGACCAAAGAAGGTTACACCTTCGCAGGATGGTTGCCGAACATCAAGCCCGCTACCAAAGACATGTACTACACCACCTTTTTCGAGCGCAACAAGATAGAGACACCCGTTTATACCGTCAATATCAACGGCGAGAACTGCTCACTCAACATCAACAACCAGTACCCCGAAGGCACCGTCATCACCTTGGAAGCGGTTGCGGACGAGTGCTTCGAGTTCCAACAATGGAGCGATGGCAACAAAGACAACCCGCGCACCGTCACCGTAACAAAGGATATGAGCCTCACAGCCGAGTTCAACAAAGTGCGTTACACTGTCACAGGAGAGCCCTCTACCGGCGGCAAAGTGCAGATACGCAAACAATAATGTCGGACACAGAAAAACCAACGACTATGAAAAGACTTTCATTTATACTGTTCCTTCTGCTGCCCGCACTGCTCTTTGCGCAGACCGCACCGCAGTTGGATATAGACTGCGGCGACACCTACGAGGTACTTGCCGTGGCAGACGACGGCTATATGTTCGTTCGCTGGTCGGACGGCGAGACAGCCAACCCGCGTATCCTGACAGCCACCGACAACGCCACCTTCACCGCTGTCTTTGAGAAAAAAGAACTGCCTTCCGACATCACCCTCCAAGAGAACGAATCAGCCGACTACTACACGCAGTTCGCCAATGACTACAACGGACAAAGAGTCAATACCGCCACTCTCAACCGTCAGTTCACGCAAGGCAAGTGGGCGACCCTCTGCCTGCCCTTCAATGTGAACAAGGCGATGATGATGTCCCTCGGCTTATACAACCGCGTCTTCGCTTTCCGCTATGCACAGCAGTTGGATGACGAGACTATACAGGTATTCTTCGTTCCTGCCCAGTCCATCGAAGCGGGCAAAGGCTACATAGTCAACCCCAACGCCAAACTGGCTGCCAAGACCTCTTTCGTCTTCCCGAACGTGACCATCAACACC
>CADAAF010000035.1:0-20253 GCA_902785805.1 uncultured Bacteroidales bacterium
GGACAGCATCCAACAGGACATCCGCTGGTTGGGGTTCCGTTGGGGCAATGTGTATTATGCGAGCGACTACTTTGACCAACTGTACGAATTAGCATTGCGTTTTATCCGCGAGGGGAAAGCCTACGTGGACGAGCAGACTGCCGAACAGATAGCCGAACAGAAGGGTACGCCGACCGAAGCGGGTACCGCATCGCCTTATCGCGACCGCCCCGTGGAGGAGAACCTGCGGCTGTTTGAGGCCATGCAACGCGGCGAGATAGAGGACGGACGGATGGTGCTGCGCGCCAAAATTGATATGGCTTCGCCCAATATGCACTTCCGCGACCCAATCATCTACCGTATCATCACTTCACACCCCCACCACCGCACAGGACGCAAATGGAACGTCTATCCTATGTACGACTTTGCACACGGACAGAGCGACTACTTTGAGGGTGTAACCCACTCTATCTGCACGTTGGAGTTTGTGGTGCACCGTCCGCTGTACGACTACTTCATCGACCAGTTCGTTGGCGAGGTGCCGTCTAACTTTGCGGGATGGAAACAAGGATCGGACTATCGCCCGCACCAATACGAGTTCAATCGCCTGAATATCACCTACACGGTGATGTCGAAGCGCAAGATGCTGCAGTTGGTCAAAGAGGGCTTGGTAGCCGGTTGGGACGACCCGCGTATGCCGACCGTATGCGGCTTGCGGCGCAGAGGCTATACGGCTTCCGCCATCCGTGAGTTTATCCGCAAGATCGGTTATACGAAGGTGGAAGGGATGATTGATTTGGGGCTGCTTGAACATACTATTCGCGAGGAGCTGAAGCCTACCGCACCTCGTGTATGTGCTATCTTTGACCCCGTCAAATTGGTGCTGACCAACTACGAGGGCGAGGGCGAGACGATTGAAGCAGAGAACATAGACGGCACGCCCGAAGCGGGAACACGCGTGATACCCTTTGCTCGCGAACTTTACATCGAGCGCGGCGACTTCCTTGAAGAGGCGGACAAGAACTTCTATCGCCTCAGTCCGGGCGGACGCGAAGTTCGGCTCAAGAACGCATATATCATTCAAGCTACCGGCTGCGACAAAGATGCCGAAGGCAATATAACCACCGTCTATGCCACCTATGACCCGCAGTCCAAATCCGGCACGGAAGGCGGCAACCGCAAGACAAAGGCAACTATCAACTGGGTGGAATGTACCTCGTGTGTGGATGTCGAAGCACGCCTCTACGATCGGCTCTTCGCGGTCGAAAACCCCTCTGCAGAAGAAGGCGACTTCCGAGACCTCCTCAACCCCGACAGCCTCCGCATCGTTTCCTGCAAAGCCGAACAGTCGCTACGGAAAGAGATGCACAAACCCGAAGTGGTGGACGGTATAGCACAAGTCAAGCACTTCCAGTTGCTCAAACAGGGATTCTTCGTCATTGACCCCGACACCGATGACAATCACCTCGTTCTCAACAGGACAGCTTCCCTCAAAGACAACTGGCAAAAGTAAAAGCGATAGTAAAATAAACAAAAATTAACAAAAAATAGCGAAAGATTTTGTACAGGTGAGAAAAACACCGTACTTTTGCGCCCGCCTTTGGAGAAAAAGGACTACGTAATCACGAGCAATTAACCCTTTTCCTATGGATAAGCCGAAGAACGCCATCCCGTTGCTTGATTGCCCTGTTGATTACCTAATAGGGGACGCTACCGGAAAAATAATGAACGAGTACGGACGATTCCCTTGCAAGATTAAGTGTGGTGTCTTTGTCCTGATGGTGGAAGGAACAGCATCCGCAACCATCAACATAACGAAGCACACCATCCAAAAGAACGATGTGGCCATACTGGAGCCGGACAGTTTCCTGCTCATACACGAGTTCTCCGAAGATGCATTGGTCTATTACATATTGTTTTCATCGGCTTTCTTGGAAAAGCATCCGTTTAGCGACCGGTTTATGCTCCATTCCTTGCAACTCCGTGACCATATTATCTCGCTCACCGAAGAAAAAGCCCGCGTACTGAAAGAGATGTCCGACGTGCTTACCAAAGCAAGCAACACGAGACCGTCTATGCTCAGTTCCGATAATATGGTGCATATATTCCATTTCCTCCAGTCCACCTATCTGAATTTTGTCAAACTCAATGACCAGTATCAGACCAAACCGGTGGACAGGAAAGAGGAACTCTACCAGGAGTTTGTCAAACTCGTTATGGCGCACTATCAGGAGTGGCACCACGTCAACTACTATGCCAAAGAAATGCGTGTATCCATTCCCCACTTGAGCAGCACGGTTAGGCAGGTAAGTGAGAAAAATGCACGCGATATTATTGACGATGCTATCCTGACGGACGCAAAAGCACAATTGAAGATGAGTAACGCACAAATCAAGCAGATTGCCCTGTCGCTCGGATTTGAGAATGTGGCGTTCTTCAACCGCTTCTTCCGCTCGCACGTCAAAATGACACCGAAAGAGTACAGAAATAGTTGAACGATGAAAATAATAAACGCCTAAACGCCTAAACACCTAAACGCCTAAACATCTAAACATCTAAACAACGCCTAAACGCCTAAACACCTAAACTGATAAACTGATAAACTGATAAACTGATAAACCCCTAAACTAACATACATCGAGAAGTAGCGCAGTTGGTAGCGCACCACGTTCGGGACGTGGGGGTCGGGCGTTCGAGTCGCCTCTTCTCGACCATAAAGAGAGTTTCATATCGTGGAACTCTCTTTATTTGTTTTTTTTGAAATAAAATGTGGAAAAAACTTGCATTTGTAAGAATTTTGCAGTATCTTTGTGCGTTTTTAATGCTTTTGGCGAAAACAAGAAAACAATATAAACTCAATACAAACTAAATTCTTATTTCTTATGTGGTTAAAAGATTCTTCCATCGGACGTAAACTCGTCATGAGTATCACGGGTACGTTCTTGGTTCTTTTTCTTCTCTTCCACGGCACTATGAACCTTTGTCTCGTTATTGATGACATCTTCGGGACAACGGCCTACAACTGGATTTGCAGTATGTTAGGTGCTAACTGGTATGCAATTATCGGTACGCTCATTATTGCCTTGGCAGTAGTTGTTCACTTCGCGTATGCCATCGTGCTGACCATTCAGAACCGCCGTGCGCGTGGTAACGACCGCTATGCGGTTGAAGCACGACAGGAAGGTGTGGACTGGGCATCGAAAAACATGCTCGCTCTGGGTATCATCGTGCTCGGTTTCATCGTACTGCATCTCTACAATTTCTGGTTCAAGATGCAGTTCGCCGAACTGACAGGCATCCATACCTCGATGTTTGACCCGCATGACGGTAGTACTATCGTCAAAGCTTTGTTCACCGATGGCTGGTGCGGTATCGTTTATTGCCTGCTCTACATCGTTTGGCTGTGTGCACTCTGGTTCCATCTCAGTCACGGCGTATGGTCAGCTCTCCAGACAATGGGACTGAGCAACACCAAGTGGCTCGCCCGAATCAAAGTTATCGGTACTGTGGTAGCTACGCTTACCGTAGGGCTGTTTATGGTCGTTATTCTCTATTTCTTGGGAGTTAATATCGGTCAGATGTGTGCATAAGCAATTCATAATTCATCATTCTTACTTGCTAATTGGATACGATTATGACAAATACAGAAGAATTATTGGCAGCCGCCAAAGAAGTGGCTGGTAAAGTGAAAGATACAGTGCAAGCCGTTAAGGGTGCTGTACAGGATGTGAAAGAAACTGTGCTGGAAGTGAAAGAAGCCGTGCAGCAGGAGACTGCCAAGCAGGCTAATATCATCACTCCTAAGATGGCTAAGATTCCCGAAGGCGCATTGGAAAAGAAATGGACCAACTATAAAGACCATCAGAAATTGGTAAACCCCGCCAACAAGCGTCGTTTGGACGTGATAGTAGTTGGAACGGGTCTGGCAGGGGCTTCGGCAGCAGCCACTTTGGCTGAATTAGGCTTCAATGTACTCAATTTCTGCATCCAGGACTCGCCACGTCGTGCACACTCTATCGCTGCACAAGGCGGTATCAACGCTGCTAAGAACTACCAGAACGACGGTGACTCGGTTTATCGCCTCTACTACGACACTATCAAGGGTGGCGACTACCGTGCCCGCGAAGCCAACGTCTATCGTTTGGCAGAGGTAAGCAACAATATCATTGACCAGTGCGTGGCGCAAGGTGTTCCTTTTGCACGCGAGTACGGCGGATTGTTGGACAACCGTTCGTTCGGCGGTGCGCAGGTTAGCCGCACGTTCTATGCCAAAGGACAGACCGGACAACAGCTGCTACTCGGTGCTTACTCGGCTTTGAGCCGTCAGATTGGCAAAGGCAAAGTGAAGATGTACAACCGCCACGAGATGTTGGACATCGTTATGATTAAGGACGAGAACGGCGAGGAGCGCGCACGCGGTATCATCGCGCGCAATCTGGTAACTGGACGTATAGAGCGTTTCTTCGGTCACGCAGTAGTGGTGGCATCAGGCGGATACGGTAACACATTCTTCCTCTCTACCAACGCAATGGCTTCCAACGGCTCGGCGGCTATGCAGATGTACCGTCACGGAGCATACTTCGCTAATCCTTGCTACGCACAGATTCATCCTACGTGTATTCCCAAACACGGCGATTTCCAGTCCAAACTGACGCTTATGTCGGAGTCGTTGCGTAACGACGGACGTATATGGGTGCCCAAGAAACTGGAAGATGCCAAGAAACTGCAACGCGGCGAGATCAAGGGTCGTGATATACCCGAAGAGGATCGTGACTACTATTTGGAGCGTCGTTATCCCGCATTCGGTAACCTCGTACCCCGTGACGTGGCTTCCCGTGCTGCCAAAGAACGTTGCGATGCCGGTTATGGTGTGAATAACACAGGTCTGGCGGTCTTCCTCGACTTCAGCGAAGCCATCCAGCGTCTCGGTAAAGACGTGGTAGCCCAGAAATACGGCAACCTGTTCCAGATGTATGAGAAGATTGTGGACGAGAACCCCTACGAGAACCCGATGATGATTTTCCCGGCTATCCACTACACGATGGGAGGTATCTGGGTGGACTACGAACTGCAGACATCAGTCAAAGGTCTGTTCTGCATCGGCGAAGCCAACTTCTCTGACCACGGTGCCAACCGTCTCGGTGCTTCGGCTCTTATGCAAGGTTTGGCTGACGGCTATTTCGTGCTTCCTTATACCATTCAGAATTACCTGGCTGACCAGATTGGTGTGGCTCGTATGAGTACCGATCGTCCCGAGTTTGAGGCAGCTGAAAAAGCGGTACAGGACAAGATTGACCGGCTGATGAAGATTCAGGGCAAACGCTCGGTGGACAGCATCCACAAAGAATTAGGTCTCATTATGTGGGACTTCGTAGGAATGGGACGTACCGCCGAATCGCTGAAAAAAGCTGTTGAAAAGATCAATGCACTCAAGAAAGAGTTCTGGAGCAATGTCTATATCCCGGGTAAGGCAGATTCGTTGAACAACGAGTTGGAGAAGGCTCTCCGTCTGGCTGATTTCCTCGAGATTGGCAAACTGATGGCCATTGATGCACTCAATCGTGAGGAGTCTTGCGGCGGTCACTTCCGTGAAGAGTACCAGACCGAAGAGGGTGAAGCTCTCCGTCAGGATGACAAGTTCTCCTATGTGGCATGCTGGAAGTATATGGGTGAAGACAAAGACCCCGTACTCATCAAAGAGCCGTTAGACTACGAGTTCACCGAACGCAAAACGAGGAATTACAAGAATTAGTTTATAGTTAAATTTATAGATTACAGTTAAAAAGTTTGTAATTATGGACAGCTATATTGATATAAAAGTTCGGGTATGGCGTCAGGCCGGCCCGAAGGCGCAGGGTCACTTTGAGACCTACGAACTCAAACACGTCTTTCAGGGAGCATCTTTCCTTGAAATGATCGATATTCTTAACGAGCAACTCATCTCGGAGCACAAAGACCCCATCGCTTTTGACCACGATTGTCGTGAGGGTATTTGCGGTATGTGTTCAATGTATGTGAACGGTCATCCTCACGGTCCTGACAGTGCTATTACCACTTGTCAGTTGCACATGCGTAAGTTCCATGATGGCGAGACCATCACCGTTGAACCGTGGCGCAGTCGTGCGTTCCCCGTTATCAAAGACTTGATGGTGGATCGTCAGGCATACGACAAGATTATGCAGGCCGGAGGTTTTGTATCGGTTAATACAGGCGGTGTGCCGGATGCCAATGCCATACCTATTCCGAAGCCTATTGCTGATGAAGCGATGGATGCTGCTTCCTGTATCGGTTGCGGTGCTTGTGCTGCGGCTTGCAAGAACGGTAGTGCGATGCTCTTCGTGGCTGCCAAAGTTAGCCAGCTCAATCTGCTGCCGCAGGGCAAAGCTGAGAAACACCAGCGTGCCAAGGCTATGCTGCAGAAGATGGACGAACTCGGCTTCGGTAACTGCACCAACACCGGTGCTTGCGCAGCCGAATGTCCTAAGCAGGTCAGCCTGACCCATATAGCTCGCCTCAACCGCGACTTTATAGGTGCCAAGTTCTGCGACTAAGCATGTTTCATAAACAATAAGCAGATGTACTAATGTTTGGCACATCTGCTTATTGTATTAGATATCAACTATTATGAGAAGGGTATTTATTGTTTGTATGTTTGTTTGCATGCCAGTCTTCACTATGCAGGCAAAAGGTATCCCGCAGCCGCAGAATCCCAATAAGGCTTGTGAGGAAGCATGGAACGACTATCGGAAAGCAAATGCATTGTGGATAACAGGATGGTGTCTTTTAAGTGTAGGAGTCGTGAGTGGGGTATTTGAGGGGTTAATATTTCCAATAACGGCTGCTAATAGCGGTCCGCACGTGGAAACAAGAACCTCCACGAAGGTTGTGATGGGTCTTATGGGTGTAAGTTCAGGGATGATAGTTGCATCCGTTCCGTGTCTTATAGTCGGTCAAATCAACCGCAAAGCTGCATTAAAGACCTATCGCGAGCAATGTACGTCCGAATCACCGTTGACCTTTGAGCTTCGACCGTCAAGCGGTGGCATCGGTATAGCAATGAATTTCTAAATATTGGAAGCAGATAAAAAAACAGGATAGTCGGAAGGACCATCCTGTTTTTTTAGTTGATTGATAATACATCAAAGAATTGCCTCATAACCTGCGGCATCAAGCAGCGAGTCCATTTCGCTTGCATCCTTGACAGCAATCTTAATCATCCAACCTTCCCCATACGGGTCGTTGTTGACTAATTCAGGTTGGTCGTTGAGTGCCTCATTTACCTCTAAAACTTCACCGGTAACAGGCATATTCAAGTCGCTGACAGTCTTAACGGCTTCTACAGAGCCGAATACTTCGTTCTGACCAACGGTTTCACCTACCGTATTGATGTCCACAAACACGATTTCTCCCAGTTCTGACTGAGCATAATCGGTAATACCCACGTAGGCTTGGTCGCCCTCAAGGCGAATCCACTCATGATCCTTCGTGTACTTCAGATTTTGAGGAATGTTCATTGTTATTTATTTTAACTGTTAGTATTTAGGTATATCTTTTTATGCTTGCGAGGTTATTTGCCTGCCTCGCGCCTTTTGCTCCGTCAGAACAGGGTAGGGAGTTGATTACTGCGGAGTAACCTGTTGTTCGCCAAGGATAGACATTGCGCAACGGAAGCCGATGGTGTTGGAACTCTTGTCTTGATCCAAATAGCGGCGGGTAGAGGGGTTGAGCCAATAAATACGGTCTTTCCACGAACCGCCTTTATATACGCGCGCTGTTTTGGTAATTCTCGGAGCAAGAATATCAGACGGGTCAATCTTGAATACAGTATCCAAGTTCATATGCAGATAAATCTCTTTCGTTATAGAGTCGCGTTCCAGCGGATAATCGGTCGGAATGAATGCGGTCGAGTCGCCGTCTTTCCAGTCGCGCTTGTCATCTTCGAACGAGTAGGTTATCTCAATGCAACCGATAGAGTCCATCGTCATCCGTCCGTTTTCGTCGCGTTTGGGCTGCGAGAAGATGTTACCACGGAAAGAGTTGTACTCCGACGTCTCTTGATATGAAGTTTCGCGATATACGTCCAATACCCATTCGTTGACGTTACCTGCCATATTGTACAGACCGAAATCGTTAGGCAGAAAAGCATCCACAGGACCGGTAATCACATAATTATCGTTCAGTTTGCCGCTCATACCCATCATGTCGCCTCGTCCGCGAACGAAGTTGGCTTGCAAGCGACCGATGTTTTCTTTACTCAAGTCGCGAGGATGGTAACCCGACCACGGGTAAATCTTGCCTTCTATACTCAATCCGTCTTCCTCGGAATAAGGAGCATACGCTGCAAATTCCCACTCGGCTTCTGTCGGCAGGCGGAAACCGATAACCATTATACCGTCACCATGATTGACTTTACGGGGTTGACCGGTGTATTTATCAATAATGGGACGGTTACCGTATGCGGGTTGATATTCGTCGGAGTTAAGGTACTTTTCAGTGTTGAACACAAAATGTTGGCGTACCCATTCGTATGGCGGGTAGTATTCTACGCGCACTTTGGTGGAGTCTTTGGGATTGGGGAACTCTTTGGATACCATTTTGAACCCGGGGTGTGTGCGTTCCCATTCCTGAACCTCTGCAGGACGGTTGTCGGTTTCTTGTGCGGCACCTTCTTCTTCCTCTTCCTCCTCATATTCTTCACCTTCCTCTTCTTCTTCGCCTTCGCCTTCGCCTTCTCCTACCGCTACTGGTTGTTCAGTGGGAGTGCGATCCTCCTCATAGATAAGGGGAGCCAATTCATTGAAAGGCGGACGGGCAATCTCGCCGCAACTCCACAATGCCAATTCGTTAACGCGGTCGGTACGCCATTGGCAATACGCCATAGCCTGCTTCCAACTAACGCCCACTACTGGATAGAAACTATAAGCGGGGTGGTGGAAATAGAACTGCAGATACGGCTCGTTATATGCCATCTCTTCGCGCCAAACGGTGGTATCGGGCAAAGCCTTTTTTACTATTTCGGGATTCGTTTTGCCAAACACAACACTCATCCAACGGATATACTCGTTCCAGTCCATGTTGGTTATTTCGTATTTGTCCATATAGAACGAACTAACCGTTACGGAACGGGACATATTGTCTCGTGGTGCGGTGATAAATTCGTCCTTCTCCCCGATGGTGAATGTACCGCCTTCGATGGCAACCATACTGCTTGGTGTACCATAGGACACACCGTTAATCGCCTCAAAATAAGTAGTTTTCTTGTCGTAGTAATTCCAACCGGTAGCGTGAGAAACTTTGGTGTTCAACTCGCGTTTGCTGCATGCGCCCGTGAGTACTACCAGCGCAATCAGTACGATTTGAGATACTTTGTTCATATACGTATTTTTATACTATTTCCGTTTCAGCCCGCAAAGATACGTTTTTTTTGATATGTGCACTAAACTTTTTGAGAAAATTATTCAAAAAATGTGCTTTTCTTTGCTGAAAGGTATAATTTTCTTGCAAAAAGCAGGAAAATTCGTAGAAAATGTCGGAATTGTTGTACCTTTGCGAGCCAAAATTTTGGTATATGTATTCGTTACGCTTTGGAAATAGACTCGTCGAATTCTCCTCGCCGCTGGTGATGGGGATACTGAACGTTACCCCGGACAGTTTCTCCGTGCATTGCTCTTCGTGTAAAGAAGCAGAGGTTTTGGCATCCGTCTCGGCCATGTTGCAAGCCGGTGCGGATATGATAGATGTGGGGGGCTATAGTACGCGCCCCGGAGCTGCCTTTGTAAGCGAAGAGGAGGAATGGAGTCGTCTTGATGTGGCGTTGCGCGCGATACGGAAGACTTGGCAGGATGTGGTGATTTCGGTAGATACATTCCGTAGCACAATAGCCCGAAAAGCAATAGACCAGTATGAAGTTCAAATCATCAATGATGTGTCGGGTGGACTATGGGATGACCGTATGTATGAAATAGTATCGCGTGCGCGCGTACCATATATTTTGACGCACACGCGATGGGTGTCCCCCTCTCAAGAGTTGGCACCGGCAGAGGACAATGTGGTCAGTGAGGTGCTGCACTTTTTTGACGAACGTTTGGATATGTTGCACCGGATGGGCGTGGCGGATGTGATTATAGACCCGGGATTCGGATTGGGTAAGAGCGTTGAGGAGAGTTATACTTTGCTTCGCGAAATGGATGTGTTCCGGACGCTTCATTGTCCCATTCTGGCGGGTATGTCGCGCAAGTCGATGCTCTTCAAACCATTAGGCATTACTCCTGCCGAAGCACTCAATGCCACTACTGCTGTCAATATGCTGGCACTCTCCCATGGGGCGGACATCCTGCGCGTACACGATGTAAGAGAGGCACGCCAAACTGTGACGCTTTACCAACTGACATATCCTGTATAGCCTTGAACGTTTGAACTTTATTATCATGTTTTTTCCTGCTTTCACACTCAAAGACCTGATAGATATATTGCTGATAGCCACTATTCTTTATGGCGTCTTCCGTCTTCTTCGTCATAGTGGCGCAGTCAATCTGTTTTGGGGTATATTGCTTTTTGTGCTGACGTGGTTTGTAGTTAGTTATGTCTTTCAGTTGGAATTGACGGGTGCGTTGTTTGACCGTGTCATTAGTGTCGGTGCTATTGCTCTGATAGTCATTTTCCAAAACGAGATACGCTCTTTCTTCAACCATTTGGGCTTGCGTATGGGTAAGATGTCCCGGATTTTCCGTTCAGACTCGTCGGCGGAATCGCAACAAGTCCTGCAGCAGGTGGTCATAGCGTGTGCACACATGGCGAAACAGCATACGGGAGCACTCATCGTCTTGGCAAACAAGCAGGACTTGTCCGGCTATGCGGAAACGGGCGAGTATATCGATGCCGATGTATCGACACGGCTGATAGAGAATATCTTCTTCAAGAACTCGCCCCTGCACGATGGAGCACTTATTATCCGCAAGGACAGGCTGCTCAGTGCCGCTTGCGTCTTGCCTATTTCTGCCAATCGTAACTTGCCCAAGCATTACGGTTTGCGTCACCGTGCCGGCTTAGGCATCTCCGAAAAAACAGATGCGGTAGCCGTCGTGGTGAGCGAAGAGACCGGACATATATCCGTGGCACACGAGGAAAAGATTACAGAGGTGGCGGTAGATGAGTTGTTGGATGTACTATTGGTTGCTTTGGATTCTAAAATAACAGATTAACAATATATAAACGTATGACATACAAACGAACATTAGTTACTTCGGCATTACCTTATGCCAATGGTCCCGTTCATATAGGTCATTTGGCAGGCGTATATGTCCCGGCCGATATTTATGTGCGGTATCTTCGTCTTCGCGGTCAAGATGTACTTTTTGTTTGCGGTAGTGATGAACACGGTGTGCCGGTTACCATCCGTGCCCGCAAAGAGGGGATAACCACACAGCAGGTGGTGGACCGTTATCACGAACTTATCAAGCGTTCTTTTGCGGATTTTGGTATCTCGTTTGATATCTATTCGCGCACAACGAGTGCTATTCACCATCAGTTTGCAGCCGACTATTTCCGCCGTCTCTACGACAACGGCAAGTTCATAGAGCAGACCACCGAACAGTTTTACGACCCCGAAACGGGCGAGTTCCTGACAGACCGCAATATTCGTGGCGAGTGTCCGCATTGTCACTCGTTAGGCGCATACGGTGACCAGTGCGAGAAATGTGGTTCGGCTTTGTCACCCGATGAACTGATTAACCCTTACAATGCTATCAATGGTAATCCGCTCAAGAAGAAAAACACCTCCCATTGGTATTTGCCTTTGGATAAGTATCAGCAGTGGCTGGAGCAGTGGATTTTGGAGGATCATAAAGAATGGCGTCCGAATGTATATGGACAATGTAAGTCGTGGTTGGACAACGGACTGAAACCTCGCGCCGTAACACGCGATTTGGATTGGGGTATTCCCGTACCGGTGGAAGGTGCGGACGGCAAAGTGCTGTATGTGTGGTTTGATGCGCCGATTGGCTATATCTCCAATACCAAAGAGTTGTGCGATGCGCAGCCGGAGCGTTACGGCAAATGGGAGACGTGGTGGAAAGACAAAGAGACGCGTCTGATTCACTTTATCGGAAAGGACAATATCGTGTTCCACTGCATCGTCTTCCCCACAATGCTCAAGGCTGACGGCTCGTATATATTGCCCGACAATGTGCCTGCGAACGAGTTCCTTAACCTTGAGGGCGACAAGATTTCCACGTCACGCAACTGGGCTGTATGGCTGAACGAGTATCTTGACGATTTCCCCGGCAAGCAGGATGTGCTGCGATACGTGCTGACGGCTAATGCGCCGGAAACCAAGGATAATGACTTCACGTGGTCTGATTTTCAGGCGCGTAACAACAACGAGTTGGTAGCTATCTATGGCAATTTCGTCAATCGTGCATTGGTACTGACCCAAAAGTACTTTGGAGGCAAGGTGCCGGCGTGCCATTCGCTCACTGAGTATGACGAGCAGACCATAGCCGCTTTCCGTGATGTGAAAGACCGGTTGGAAGGATTGTTGGACACGTTCCATTTCCGTGATGCACAAAAAGAAGTGATGAATCTGGCGCGTATAGGGAATAAGTATCTTGCTGATACGGCGCCGTGGACTACTGCCAAGACGGATATGGAGCGCACTTCCACCATCTTGAGTGTTGCTTTGCAGATTGTTGCCAATCTCAGTATTGCATTCGAGCCGTTCCTGCCATTTTCATCCAAGCGTCTTAGGGATATGTTGCGGATTCCCGATTTGCGTTGGGAGCAGTTGGGCAGTTTGGATATACTGCCTGTCGGACACGAATTAGGCGAGGTGGCTTTGCTCTTTGATAAGATTGAGGACACTGCTGTGCAGGCACAATTAGACCGTCTTTCGCGTATCAAGGCAGAAAATGAACGCTTGCAAAAAGAGGAGGATATGAAGAATTGGCAACCGGCACCTCTGAAAGACGCGGTTACGATTGACGATTTTGATAAGTTGGACATCCGTGTGGCGACAGTGTTGGATTGTCAGCCGGTGAAGAAGTCCGAACGCTTGCTCGCGTTCCGTCTGGATGACGGTATGGGCGGGCGCACTATTTTAAGCGGCATTGCGCAAAGTTATCCCGACCCTTCTGTACTGATAGGCAAACAAGTGCTTTACATCGCTAATTTCCCCCCGCGCAAGATGATGGGGCAAACCAGCGAAGGTATGATACTCAGTGCCGTCAATGCGGATGGCAAGTTAGTGGTAACGAGCGTTAGTAAGGAAGTGCGTAATGGCGTACAAGTAGGCTAACCGATGAGTAGTGTTTATGCGACCTTACACAAATAAAGAAAGCAATGCGGGTCAAATGTTCAAGACCAGCATTGCTTTCTTGGTTGCGGAGGATGGGATCGAACCACCGACCTTCAGGTTATGAGCCTGACGAGCTACCACTGCTCTACTCCGCGATATATTAGGTCATTCCCTAATCGGACTGCAAAAGTACTGCTAATTTTGGATACAACAAATTTTTTTTGAAGAAAAGTGCTTTTTCTGCACAAAAAATGTCATTTTTTCGTTTTTAATTATGTCTCCTGTACCTCAATATCCTGCTTTGGCGGTTGATGCAGCTTGTTCCGGTAACCCCGGTATATTGGAATTTCGAGCTGTCGTAGTTGATGCGCCGGATAGCAGTCAGTCTCTTAATGGCACGCAAGTGTTTTATCGGGGACCATACGCGCAAGGAACAAACAATATTGGTGAGTTCTTGGCTTTGGTCTTGGGCTTGGCTTATCTCAAGAAACATAATCTCTCATGGCCTATCTATACAGACAGTGTTACGGCTATGGCTTGGGTGCGGCAGCGTAAGTGTAAAAGCAAGATTGTTTGGGGAAAACAGAATGAAGATTTGTTCTATGCCGTACGCAAAGCCGAAGATTGGTTGCGCACCCATACTTGGACTAATCCTGTTTTGAAATGGGAAACACGTCTTTGGGGTGAAATACCTGCTGATTACGGACGTAAAGGTTGATAACTTCGTAAATTTGAAGCGCCCTCGTACCCGATGAATACTGCCATGAAGGGACCTTTTGAACAGCATTTGAACAGGAATTGAACGGGAAATGAACGACGAATGAACAGGAACACAAGTGTAGCAGCCCTATGTGTCAGGGCTGTTTGCTAACCACGCTTTACAAGAAAAATATATTACTCGATTTGTTTGGAAAAAACGGATTTTTGTCGTATCTTTGCGCCCGATTTTTAGAGCAAATCAGCATAAGACAGTAAACGGTTAAGACACACTACAGCTTATGTGCCGTAATATCAAATTTTTATACACCGCTTACATCTCTTTCTTCACGAAAGAGTGTGTTTTTTTTATCCCGTTGCCGCTTCTTAATCTATAGCGGTGACTGATAGGAACATCAGCGGAACAGCCAACCTGAATATAAATATACTAACGATATGAAAAACACAAACTTATTTTCAAAATCATTACACACAGACGTGTTGCAAACCTTGTGCAATAGCAGAACCTGCATAAGACTGCTCCGCTATGTTACCACACTCACCCTCCTCCTCACCCTCGCCCTCGGACACGCATGGGGAGATGAGGTCTATAAAACAGCCAAGTTCGGATCTTCTTATAATTCAGGAGGTGTTAGTACTTATACTTCTTCTTGGCATAGTACATACAATGATTTTCAAGTAAATATTGAAAATGGAAACAACAATAATAATGGTTGGGATTATATTAAGTTTGGTCGTAAAAATAATACCTCGGTTGGTACTATTACTACTAATGCTACTATCGACAAGAAGATAACTAAAGTATCAATAACTATTGATGCCATAACTGTAGCTAAAATAAATAGTATCACTTTAGCAACCTCCACGAATAATTCCACGTGGATGAACAGGGGAACATTTACAAAAGCAACGGGTGCTCAGACTGTTTCAATAAGTGCTGGAGATCAAGCTGCTAACCTTTATTATAAAATCACTATTGATTGCGCATCGGGAACTAGTAATGGATTGATTACAATAAGTCAAGTTGATTTTTACATAGCCCCTGCAGCTTCTTGTACAACAAACCCAACAGTTACTGCTGCAAGTAATAGTTCCGTAACCGCTACCACGGCAACAGTGACTTGCTCATCGGGTATCAGTTCTCTTGGCTCGGCAGGATGTACCATAACCGATTATGGTTTTGTTATTGGTACAAGTACAAACCCTGCCATCGGTGGAAGTGGCGTGACCAAGCACCAAGTTGGGACAACATATACCGTAACAGGAACTTCTTTTCACAAAGATTTGACCGAATTAACTGCAAGCACCACCTACTATGTTCGCCCGTATGCCACTAATGGCAATGGTACGGCCTATGGAACACAAACGAGTTTCACAACATTGGCATTGCCGAAATACACCGTTACCTTAATGGATAATGGCGACACTCACACACAGGCTTCCTATGGAGCTGCAGTCACATTGCCTTCTCGTACGGGTTGTACAGGATACACTTTTGCCGGTTGGACGAAGTCTTGGACTTCGGCTCAGTCGTCATGGACTACAACTGCCCCAACCATCATTCCTGCAGGAAGTTATACTCCGACCGTTAACGAAAATCTCTATCCGGTTTACACAAAAACGGAAAGCGGAGGAAGTTCCTCATACGTACTTACTGCGGCTAATGCTGTGACAGCAGGAACTTACGTTATTGGTATAACGGGATCATCCGGGTATTATATCGCTACGGGATTATCGGGGAGTACGAATGTTGATATGTCAGTTAACACCTCAACAGATGTAACTCTTACTAATAACGCATTTACGACTTTACCTACTGGCGGAATGGAATTGACATTTACTGGCAACAATACAGACGGTTTTACAATTTCAAATTCAGAAGGAGATAAATTAAGTTATAGTTCTTATGCGAATAGACGCCTATCATTCGATGCTACAGGAAAGACTTGGAAGGTAGTTGAGGCAGATTCCAAATTAGTATTGCAATCGAATAATTCAGATGGCTATTACACAATATCTCAGAATGGCACAAATAGTATCCGTGGTTATGCTTCTAATACTAAGTATAATACATTGTTCCTATTTAAGAAAACTGTCGGTTCGACAATATCGTACATTTCTGTTCCCGCTTGTTGCTCTGACCCGGGATTGGCTTATGCAACGGGAAGTGTGACAAAGACGTTTGGTGATGTGGCGTTTACGAATACATTGACTAACAGCCATAGCATTTCGGTAACTTATGGATCAAGCGACACCGATGTCGCAACAGTTGATGAATATGGTGAGGTAACTATCGTCGGTGCAGGAAGTGCCACTATTACAGCTTCTTTCACAGGCAACGCAACCTATTGTGCAGATGAGGCTTCTTATACCTTGACGGTTAATAAAGCAGATATCACGCCGACGTTGAGTTACACATCCACCAGTATTTCGATAGGTGGTAATCCGGGGAACGGAGCAGTTACTTATGCCGTGACCGCATCTTCGCCCTCTGGTTGTGCAACGGTAAATGCCAGTGGTGTTGTAACCGGTCAGGCTGTAGGTACAGCGACGATAACAGCCACCATTGGTGCTTCTGCCAATTATAACGGTGGTACAGCAACCGCTAATTTCACTATCAGCGCGGCTTCCTATTTCAGCAACGGAGCAACGGTATTTATTCAAGCCGAGAGCAACAGTGCATGGAACGACAACTCCTGCGTAAAGGCATGGTTTAATGCTTCCGGAGCAGGCGGTGCGGCACAGACAACATACTGGCTGTTTGACGCTACCGGCGGAGATGCAGGCAAGAAACTATTTGCTACAGTGGTTCCCGCTACAGGCAACTTGAACCAAGTGACGTTACAGCGTTTTGCAGGCAACTGCTCTGATTTTTGGAACGAAAACGGAACACTGACCAAGGCTTCTGACGGCGGCAGCAATACATTCCGCACAACTGGTTCGGGTACTGCTAATGTAGCATGGAACGGTTCGGGCATAACGCTTGATTTGTACGGCGACCCGGACAGTTGGACAAATTCGCTCGGCACATTAGCCGACCAAGGCAACGGCGTATGGACGGCAACCTATAACAATTATGCACCGGCAGATGCGGAAGGCGAGTCGCAAGAATTCAAGATACAAACTAACTACAACGGCTGGATTGGCAACACAGGCAACAACGACAACGCCACATTGGACGGTATGCATGTCGGCTCAACGTATAATATCACTGCTACTCTGGATGTCAAAGACCACTCGCTTGTAATGAGCAAGACCTTTGTCAAAGGTACGGTGCATTTTGACCTGCAAGGGCACGGCAGCGCAATAGCCGATTTGACTAACGTAACGGCAGGCAGCAAAATCAGTGCGCCTGCTGCACCGAGTGCCACAGGGTATGATTTCGGCGGATGGTACAAAGAGGCTGGTTGCACCAACGCTTGGAACTTCGCATCTGACGAAGTGACGGAGACCACAACGTTGTATGCTAAGTGGACGGCACAAACCTATACCATTACAAGCACCCTTAACAATGTGTCTGCTTCGCCTGCTATTCCTGCTTCCTATACATACACGGGAAGTGCGGCAAACCTGAGCTACACCATTAGCGCAGCTTCCGGCTATCGTCTGCCTGCTAACATTACTGTCAGCGGGACAACCTATACTTGGAATACCGCTACAGGTGCGCTGGTACTGACCGGCACTATCGCAGGCAATGTGACAATCGCTATAACTGCTGTGCAGACACATACCGTAACTTGGTTGAGCAACGGAGAGAATTATGTCAGCCCTGTAGTATATGACCATGGTACTACATTGGCACTCCCCGCAGGCACGCCTACTGCTCCTACAAGTTGCTCCGAGAAAGAGTTTATTGGTTGGACTTCGGATTCGGAGATTACCTCTGAGACAAGCACCGAGCCGACACTGATTACTGCCGGCGGCGCAGTTAATACCGATGCCACCTACCGTGCCGTTTTTGCAGATGTAAGCGGCGGCGGAAGTGAAGAATATGTAAAAGTGACGGCAAATGGAGATATAACATCAGACGGGCGTTATCTAATTGTATATGAGACCGGAAGTGTCGCATTTAACGGTGCTCTTACAACTCTGGATGCGGCTAACAATACTGTTGAGGTTACGATAAGCAGTAGTGCAATTGCAGTAACAGATGACAATCGTACAACTCTTGCCAATGCAGAGTTTACAATTGATGTGACCAACATGTACATTAAGAGCCATAGCAACAAATACATCAATCAGAGCACAAATGCCAACGGACTGCCGGATTTATCAGAAGCAGCTGCAGTTTCTTCTATCTCAATAGATGACAATGATGACTTTGTTGTAACGGGAACAGGAGAACCAACATTGCGATACAATAAAGCTTCTGATCAAAAACGTTTCCGCTTCTATAAATCAGGTCAAGAGGCAATTCAACTTTACAAATATGTCGCCGGCACCTCTTATGACAACTACATCACCCAGTGCTGCGACTTGAAGCCGGTTACAGGTCTGGTGGTCAGCGGCACTACAGCCAACAGCGTAACACTGACATGGACGGCTCCGAGTCCTACGACAGGCATTGACCACCTCGAGTTGCGCAATGCTTCGACAAATGCGAAGGTGGGCGGTAATATAGCAGTCGGAACCACCACTGTTACTGTCTCCGAACTGGTGGAGTGCACAGAATACACATATTATATAGTCTCTGTCGGTGCGGCTTGCGAGACGGCTTCCGCTACCGTCAATGCACGCCCATACAGCGGTGCCAAGACCGTGAACTATGTATATCACGACGACGCAACTGCCAATAGTCAGTTCACCACCGACTGCGATAACCCGACCATCACTCTGCCTACTCCCACGTGGGCACTGCATACGTTCCTGGGTTGGTACGATGCGGCTACCGGCGGTAACAAACTCGGCGACGGCGGAGCAACATACAACCCCGCCACATCGCCAGTAACACTGCATGCACAATGGACGGAGACGAACTTCGTGCTGACGCAGACCATTGGCTCGCATACCACAGCCGGCAATGCAGCAGCCAATATCAAGACAAGCGACATAGCAAGCAGCGACCTCACGCTGACCTACAGCATCAGCGACGGCAGTTATGCACTGCTCAAGACGGTGACGGTCAGCGGCGGCGGCATAGCAACATGGGAACTTGGCACCAACTATACGTGGGAACTCTCGGCGGACAAGCACAGCGCAACACTGACCATCCTGCAAGGACAGACCATTTCTGACGATGTGACCATAACCATAGCAGAGCAGGCACGTTATACGGTGACATTGGACGAACACGGCTCAACCACCACGCAATACTATGCCGACGACGACAACCTGTTCACATGGGGCGATATTGCCGACTGCGGCGAAAAGCTGTTCTACGGCTGGACGACAGATGCGGTATTCACAGAAGATGACGACACTCCGCCGACATGTGTTTTGACAAAAGGCACGGAGACTATCAATTCGACACGTACCTATTATGCCATCTACGCGGATGCTGTAGTGCCACAAAACCCTGGATATGAGAAAGTAACCACCATTTCGGCAGGAACGTATCTGATTGCAAATCCCGGAGGCACTCAAAAAGCATATTCAGGTGGTGATGCCGCAGTATCGGCAAGTATAACTGACGGCGTAATAGCTGCATTACCTGAAGGTGCTCAAGAAGTGACTGTAACACTTGGAACGGGGAGTGATGACGGCTATTTCGCTATTTCCTATGATGATAGTGGAACTGAGACTTATATTTACGGTGGAAAGAATACTCTCTCTACAAGTATAACAGCGAAATATGATTGGGCGTTAGGTTCTGGAGAATATTCAGGAGAAATTATTAGTAAATGCACAACCGAGTCCAAAACTTGGTATTTACAAAATAATGGTGCTTTATTTAGGACTTATGCCCACACACAAAATATTGCCTATCTCTACAAGAAGCAGACCACCACTTACAGCAACTTTACAAAGTCATGTGCTTTGTTCGATATTACCATTAACAACACCACTCCTGATGACGGTACGGTGACAACATCGCCTGCTGCGGGCTCAGATGCCGCTGGTGAGGGACAGACCGTGACAGTGACGGCAACACCGAATAGTTGTAAGTACCTCAGCGCATTGAGTTACAACGACGGGAGCGATGACTATGATATTCTTTCCACTCGTTCCTTCACAATGCCTGATGCCGATGTGACAATAACCGCTACCTTTGCCACCAAGACTGTTTCGGCAATCGCTCCGAACACCAACACGCACCGCGCACTGAT
>CADAAF010000035.1:20283-25000 GCA_902785805.1 uncultured Bacteroidales bacterium
CTTTATTCGAGGGCGAGCAGATTCGTGTCACTTACAACAGCGGTGAGACGGAAGACCTTGCATGGGACGACAGCCGTCTTGCTTTCTCGGGCTGCAACACGTCCACTCTCGGCGAACAGACCGTAACCGTAACCTATACAGGCTGCGGCACAACAAGCACAACCTATAGTGTGGAAGTGATGGACGGCGTGCCTGTTACATTCCATGACGCTGGCGAAGTGACTGTAGTGAAATACGACCTTAATGACCCTGTCAATGTAGAATCCAGATCCGGAAGATTCGCCGCCACATGCGACGGTTGGGACTTTGCAGGCTGGAGCGAAACGGAAGTGGCAGACAACAGCACTGCAGGTTTTGTGGCAGTGCGCAATTTCACAGCTACAACTCCGCGCCAGTTGTATGCTGTTTACGTAAAGCGTGAAGGCACATTTACAATGATAAATACAGAATCAGCCTTGCAATCCGGTGTTGATTATATCTTTGCACGATTATATAGTACTGAATATTATGCCCCCAAAGGGTTAGCGGGAACGGGTGAGAACGCCAACTATTTGCAATCGGCAGAAGTGACTATCTCTGCCAATCAACTGACGGGTGCTGATGATTTGTATGTGTGGACTTTGCAAGGTGAATCGGGCAACTGGGCAATCTGCAATTTGGCTAATGGCAAATATATGGATCTTTCAACAGACAACCATCTGACCCTCTCTTCCACAATAACCGACCGTTTCACGATAACTCAAGACGCGAATAATAACGAGAAGTTTGCTGTTATGTCGAACACAAACGCGGGAGAAAATAAGTACCTGTCGTATCATAGTAGTCATTTTAATGGATATACCAATTCTGGTGAGATGCACATCCTCCGCAGGACATGCTATTTCTCCTCCAATCCTCCCTGCACACCGCGTAGTGTAACGTTCCATGGCAACGGCGGAACAGTAACAGATGGCGTAAATGAGGGCAACACGCTTGTTATCACCGAAGCCAACCGTGGTGACGGCATCACCACACCGACGGCGGCAATGGATATGGCTGACTGCAACGGCAACGTCTGGGAGTTCATCGGCTGGATGCCGGCAGCACTTGCCAGAACACAGATACCCGTTCTCACCACCGACCTGCTCAACGATGGCGGAGGCAACCCACATCATGCTATCCATGCGGATAACGAAGAGTATTACGCCGTATATTCTAACACCGGCATGCCCGAAACCAAGTACGGAACCATCACACTCACCAAAAGCAGTGTGGAGTTGGGATATTCCAATTCGGAAAAAACTATTGTCACCACGGTTCCCGGTATGGGTGATTACACATTGGGATATGTGGATGTGGGACATCAGTCCGCTATAGGTATCCAGTTACAGAACGGACAGGGGAAAATCTATAACAAGACTTCGCTGGGCAAAATCAACTCCATCAGTTTTACTCACTTTGATGCCGGTTCACTTGCCAACCTCCGCATCTATGTGGGTGACGAGGAGAAGTCCACTACACATCTGCTTGATGCAAGCGAACTGCAACATATAGACGGGTCAGAAACCTACACCTATTATCCGGCAGATAAATACTCATATTTCTACATACAGGACTATAATGCCTTTGTGGAGGTTCAGTCCATCAGTGTTGATTTCGGCAAGGGCTCGGTAATCTATGCCTCAACCCCCGACTGCACTCTGCGTGTCACCTACAAAGCGGCGGGCGAGGAAGACCATGTGGTGGAGATAGAAGACAGCCACAATCTGCCGCGCTACTATCCCGTAGCAGGCTGTGGCGACAAGGAGTTCATCGGCTGGGCAGAAGCAGGCATCTCTGCTCTGCAGCAGACTGCTCCTACCATTTACACCGCCGACGGCTCACTGACCGACATAAGCGCACCCAAGACCCTCTATGCTGTCTATGCCTCACGCAACGGCGGCAAGAATCTCGGCACTACAAGCAATATGTTTACGGAAACATGGTATAGACATGACTGGGACGGCACAAACAGGATAATCACGGGTAGTTACTCCGCATGGTCAACAGATGTAAGTGAAACACCGTATGGTGCATTCACAATCAGTAGTACCCCATATTCTTCTGTAATGTTTAATGTGAAAGATGTTACCCAACATTATCTCATATCAGAAGAGAGATTGACGGATTTGCATTCAATAGAGGTAATCGCTTCATCAAGAAGGGGTGCGGCTGTAAACTGTTCGATATATGTTTCTACTGATAAATCCGACTGGGAGTTCATTCAGACGAAGACAATCGGCAGTGGAAGTAACAATGACCTGTCTAAAGGCACCCTCTTATTCAATTTGGCGAATGTTTCAGGTTACGCTTTAGGTGACTATTATGTTAAGATTCTTCTTCAAAGCAGAAACGACCTCACGAGTCATCCGGATTATAATGTAGGCATTACCTCCATCCGCCCGATAAAGGCTAACCGCACCTATTATCTGACCGACTACTCCACCACCTGCGAGACGGCAAGTGCGCCGGTGGCAATTACTTGGGGTAGCACCATCGAGACCGACACCGAGTCTACTACCTCGGCTTTGGGCAACCTGCTCGTTCTGCCGACACTGAGCAAGGACAACTACCGCTTTGACGGCTGGAAAGTCACCATCGACGGCGACGAGAAAGCCGATGTCTATCTCGCCGGCGAGACCTTCCTCATCAACCACCCCGTGACCTTCACCGCACAGTGGACGGAAATGTTTGAAGTGAGCGACCCGGCTTACGGCGTAACCTCTTATAAGGATATTACCACCACGTCCGAGACATTCACTATGACCGTGAAGGGTACGCACAGCATCACTCCCGTAGTGGACGGACTGAGTGATGATACGCATTTCGCAGTGACCATCACCACCCCGGGTACAGATGACGGCGACGATACGGATTTCACCTACACCTTTACCTATACTCCGGACGACTTCGGAACAGGTTCGGGTGCCGCCACTCATACGGCTACCTTCCGCTTCAAGGACGAAACATCAGGCGTAGTCAGCGAAGAGGTTACCATTCGTGGCCGCTCGCTGCCGGAGACATTCGTTATTGCAGTGAAGAACAACGACAAATGGTATGCGCTGCCCGGTGATTTGCAGAATACGAGTGCACAGCCTTCCATTGTGCCTGTGGAAATAATGGTGAACGATGCAACCACTCCGACATCTGCCCTGCTTGCTCCTCAGATGGCATTGTACAAGGCTGCCAATCGCTACCAGAACACCCATACCACTACTCTCCGCTTCACAACTACAGGCAGCAACTGGTTGCAGGTATCCGGTGTGGAAGGCACATTCAATATGTGGCTGTCTAATACAGGCGGTACGGATGTCCAAGACTGGCAGTTACATTCGACGGACTTCAACGCCTACGAACTGACCATTCCGAGCCATGCTTACCCGACAAAGAAGATGGGTATCTACAACGGTTCTTACATAGGTTATCACACCTCACCCTCCAACAGCCGGATTTATCTGCTGCCTGTTGAAGAAGAATACACCCCGCGTGATGCTAAGGTAAAAGAATGGGGCAGATATGCGGTTGTAGTGGAAGTAGCAACTACCGGCATCGCCACCGTGAAGGCGCACATCGACAATGACGCTCCTACATCGGCACTGACTCCGCAGCCCGTGAATGTGGCAACGATAGCCGGTGCAAAGAACCTGATGGTCAACACAGCAGGAGCCATCGACTTCTCTGCGCAGGAGGGACACAGCCTGTATCTTGACTGGTACGACTCTTCTGACGCGCTGATTGCCACTTCGCAGATTTCCGTTCCTCTGATTATTGCGGAGGACAAGACAATGTCAAGCATTGATGCCGTAAAGACCCATTGGGAGAAGAAAGAGGTGCATGTGCTTCCGGGTGTCAAACTCACCGCTGATGCCAATACGTATGCTTCGGGCAATGTGTCAGTAAAGACGCTGGAAGTCTATCCGAACGCGACCCTCCATGTCAGTGCCGGCACACTGAACACAACCGACCTCAATCTGCGCTACGGTTGGACCCGCGCCAATGGCAAGGACTATGATGTGGCACGTGTGTTCATCGACCCGTCTGCGGCACTGACCAAGACGCACGCAGCTATGCATTATGACATCTTCGACAGCGAGGAAGGCAAGCACTACTATCCACTTGCTGTACCGTTCAGCACTCCTGTAAGTACAATCGACTATGCGGACGAATACCTTGCCGGATTCTCAACGTATGGCACGCATTATGTCATCAAAGACTACGACGGTGCATCGCGTGCGGAGAACGGTGATATAGACGAGAACTGGACGGTGGTTGCGTCCGACGGTACGCTTCAACCCGGACACGGCTATATCATCACGGCAGTTGCAGTCAAGGGTGAGGCTCTAATCCGCATACCTCTGAACTTTGACAATGCGTGGACGTCAGCCGGCGAGAAAGCCACAGTTGATGCCGTAACAAAGAACGTCGTGCCCGTTGTTGCCCATACAGGCACCGCCTCAACGGGCGAGAGTGCTAACAACCGTCGTCATGCAGGCTGGAACATCCTCGGCGTTCCGTTCATGTCGTGCTACACCGCTGGAACTGATATGTATGCCGCCGACGCACTGATCAAAGGCGAGATAGTGATTGTGGGTGGTTCTGAGGGATTTGCCTATCAGAACACGACCGTGCCTTACGTCAGTGTTCCGACACATAATTTTGCGGAATACATACAGACCGACATAACAGAAGCCAAACTGCT
>CADAAF010000036.1 GCA_902785805.1 uncultured Bacteroidales bacterium
CCCATCTACGATGCCGAGACGGGAGGAATGATTAATTTCGGTCACAACAAACTATGGAATAACGAAACACCTAAAACCACGTTCACGCTGACGGACAGCCTGCGCACCAAGACCTGTCGCGAATGTCCCAAGAAGGGCTGCGACAGCGTGTATGTACTCAACCTGACCGTACTTCCCTCCTATCACTATGAGATTGATATTGATTTCTCTGAAGAAGATGTACTGGAGTGTGGAGGCGTTATTTATGGCGGAGCCAAAGCCACCAAACCCTACGACGAACTTATTGACCACGACCAAACCATTACGTGCAGTTACACGCTTCGCACAGGCACGCACGAGTGCGATAGTACAGTGGTCAAGCATATTCGGTTAGGTAACGTATGGCGCGATACAACCTACGTCTTTGTCGGCGGTGGAGAGGAATATACGTGGCACCGCACAACGGCAGAAGGTGATGATAAAATAGTATGTACGCTCAAAGCCGAAGGCGGCAAGACACTTTATTGCTACGACAGATATGAGACTACACTCGGTTTTGACTCCATATACATTTTAGCCTTGTATGGGGCACAGGACTATCATTTCAATAAGACCGATTCAGTGTGCCAGGCTGACGGGACATACGACTGGTCAGGGCACATGGGTACGGAAAATAACCTACGTATCAACGGTCTGCCTATCAAAGAGATATCAATCCGCGAATCAGGATGGGTTACAGTTACAGACAGATTAGTATCTATTGTAACTCATAAAGACCCGCATGGTGGTGTACCCACTACTACGTATGCAGATAGTATATACACGCTTAACCTGTACGTAAAGCCCGTATATAACGACAAGTTCAATAGGAACATTGTTGTTTCCAGTGATACTCTATGTTCCAATGAACAATATGTATGGGAGCGCACATTGTATGTCGGTCAAGACTATGACGAAACGACAAATCCTATAGACCCGACTTCGCCTTATTACGATGATATAGTACGTATCAATGCCACTGATTTGGATGCTAACGGTTTATACACGCGCCAAATCCCGATGACTACCTATTTAGGATGCGACTCTATTTTGTATCTGCGCTTGAAGTTCAATAAGATAGGGCAGACACACATTACTCCGCGTATTGGTGACAACGATGCTACATGGACATTTGGACATGGCAACAACTTGCATACCGGCGAAGAGTATCTGGTGGATGACTACACGGACGAGACACGTACTATCCGCGAATACTCATACGTGGATACCTTGCAAACCGCTACCGGATGCGACAGCATTGTGAAGTGCGACCTTACAGTGCTTCCAACCTATCTCATCTGGGATCCCGAAGATAAAACCTGTACCACTGACAAGTACGACTGGCGCACCGAATATACTAACAAGTTCATCAACATAAATCTTGTCCGCAAAGACTATTTCTATGATACACTTACGTCCGTGCAGTTCGGAGCGGACTCTATTCGGGCACTCCACCTGATTCATATTCCGGGGTATTTGGAGAAAGAGGAAAAAATATTGTGCAAAGATAAATTTATACTTTGGCACGGCGACACGATTAAATATAAGCCCAGTAACGAAGGTTCTTTGTGGGTTGATTATGAGCAACGATTCAAGGGCGTAGATGAATGTGACAGTCTGTTCCAAGTTAGGGTACAATACTTTGACGTTTACGATTTTGGTGTAGTAGAAGAGAAACATATTTGTCGCTACGATGAATTCCATTGGTATGACGAGGACGGCATTGAACACATCAAGGGGCTTCGTGACGAAAAAGGTAAAAAACTCAAAACTATCCCAACAGATACTGTCGGGTGGATTACTATCTACGACTCGCTCAAAACGGTTACATGCGGATGCGATTCAGTATATACGCTCCGTCTGTATGTGAACGATGCCGTAAGGATTTATGATCCGGTAACTATATGTTCGGATGAGACGTTTACATGGGATAAGAACAATCGGACCTATGCCTTTGATACGGATACCATTATCCGGGACACGGTTATTGTACCGAATGTTTCCGGGTGTAACGACTCCAGTTTCCTCTACCTCGAAATCAACAAGGCATACCACTTTGAAGAAGATATGGAGGTGGTATGCGGCTTCGAGTTGCCTTACACATGGCCGGGTCACGACGACCGAATAGATTTGCAACCGTCTGATGTCGAGAAATGGACGGAAGACCGTATATTTGACCTCTGGGATAGGAATACAACCGTATTAGGTTGTGATTCCAATTACCACCGTCCTGTGCGCGTTATGCCAGAACAGAAAACATTCATAGATACCACTATCTGTCTCGGCGATACGCTCTACTGGCGTAACCACGTAATGACGCAGACACAAGTTATTAAGGACGAAGACAAGAATATCTACGGTTGCGACTCCAGCATCACTATGAACTTGGTAGTCATTCCTCCGACACAGTTTACTATTGCAGATATGCCTGCTATCTGTGCGGACGACAAGTCGTTTGACATCCGTTTCGCATCGGTAGGAGAACCTGCCATTGCCTATTGTGTCCGCTACGACGACCGGGCACATGCACAAAACTTTGTGGATGTGGATTGGACTGATATAAGTCCTAATGAACGCACACTCACGTTGCCTATGCCGGTTCTTGAGGACGTGATGCACTATACCGTACCCGGTGATTATTCGGCTAACATTTATTTCGACAACGGATACTGCCTCGACTCTAACCTGCTTGTTATGCCGCTTGATTTCCAAGTACGCTATCCGTCTTGGCTGATGGAGCAACACTGGAACGATGCTATCGGTCTGCTCGTTGATTCGCTCAATGGCGGATACCATTTCTACGCCTTCCAATGGTATAAGAACGATATTCTGATGCCTGGAGAAACCAAACCTTATCTCTACTGCCCGCAGTATTTAGAGAGCGATGCGCTCTATAGTGTAGCCTTGAGCCGTGCAAGTGATTCGCTTACGTATCTCACTTGCTATCTCTCTCCTGACCTCTCGCAGCAGCAAACACTCACACCCTCGTTGCCGTATATTTCAGTCGTTCCAACACATGTGGTCGTTGAGAACCCTGTTGTCAATATACTATGCGTAAATAGTGGCACGTATGAAATCTTTGACCCCTATGGAGCAAAGATTACAAGCGGTGTTTACCATCCCGGAAGCCACAATGCACAAGAAGTACAGTTACCAGCTGTTCCGGGTGTTTATATTTTCCACTTGCACGACTCCTCGTACTTGGAGCGAACAGTTAAAGTGCTTGTTAAGTAATGATGAAAAGGATTTGTTATATAGTTCTTTTGTGTCTGCTGACAGCTATGCCGCTGTGGGCGCAGACACGTATTAACGGCGAGCCGTCGATGCGGGGATTGTCTTCACGCCATTTCACTTCACGCGATATTAAACGTCAGCGGGACTCTCGCGGATTGTTCCATTCCAAAGAAACAGGCGAACAACATACCTTCGGATTCTACGGAATAGGGGCATACTCCAATATCTTCGGAGGACCAGATATTCTCAAAGCCAAACCCGGTGGATACGATGGCAGATTTGGTATGGTGTATGAATATAGGCAGGGATTGCTGATGATTCAGACAGGCATAGGTGTGTCGTTCCGAGAAATACGGAATTACGTAGGCGATATGCGCTTTACCAATATCGACCTTGCCCGTTTCGACCCGTTGTGGGAACGTGTCATAGACTCGTGGGGAACGCCGTTGTCTTCCCTTACTTATACCGTCACAAACCGTCAAGATTACTTGATGCAACTGCACGGACAGATTCCGCTTTTGGCAGGTATGCATATGTATGGCTTTTATATAATGGGGGGTCTTACTTTCACCTTCCCCTTCTTACAGGAAACCACCGCTGAGATGAACGTCACATCGCGTGGCTCATACGACCGCTATTATGGCATGGAAGGAGAATGGATGGAGATGGATAACCACGGTTACCGCGAGTTAGTACCTATTAAAAAACGTAATGACCACACCGACAAACGGTTTGATGTCCTTTTCACCTTGGAGACGGGATATGATTGGACTGGAAGAAACGGAACTCATCTGCGGTTGGGGGCGTATGCCGACTTGGGATTGTTCAATTTCTCCACAAGGTCGGCTGAACCATCTATTTATTTCCCATATGTATCCAAATGGGACTTCGCAACTTTCCAAACCAAACCTGTTTGGTTCTCCGATGCGGTCGGCAATTACTATTTGCATAATTTCTCTGCAGGTCTTAAGTTTACTATTCTCTTTACCTTCCCAGGCAGAGAAAAATGTGTAATGTGCGGTTTGCGAGACCGCAACAGGAAGTATAGATAAAACAGCACATAACAAAGCGTTATGCCTGCTGTATAAACGTTATGCAATATGTCAAGAGGTCTTCATATAAAAAAAGAAAAGTTACTTTTTGACATTTTTGTTATTTTGACTTTTCCTCCGTTGTTCCGGTATTTCCTGAATCTTTATATACCTACTAAAACCGAGCAGATACCAAAAATTCACAAAACACTATATTAGCATTATACAAAAACGATTACTACACGATAAAATTACATTTTGACATTGTATATTAATCCTTTTGTTTGAATTTGAGTCCAATTATCAAAAATAGAAGATATGAAATTACAGAGAAGAAGCCGTAATCTATCGGTTTATGCACTATGTGCATTGTTGCTTTGTGGTATGACGGATTGTACGAAGTCGCCGGAAATGCACCACACAAGTTATGAAACCATTACACTCAAGCGCAAGACGGTGACGGCTCCTATGACTTGGAGTGCGTCGATACGCGGTACGGGTGATGTTTCAATCGTGTCGCGTATCACTGCGACGTTGAGCGAGATATGCGTGAAAGACGGTCAGCGTGTGCATAAGGGTGATGTGCTGTTCCTGTTAGACAGCCGCATTGCGTCGAACAACCTTGCTCACGCTCAAGCGGACTTGCAGACCGCGATAGCCAATCGGGACAATGCGCGCCTTGAGTCAGAGAGTAATAAAGACTTGGCAGCCAAAGGGATTATCAGCGAGTATCTGTTGCGTAAGAGCGAGAATATCCTTCAGTCAGCAGAGGCTCAAGTGGCTCAGGCGAATGCAGCCGTTCGCGATGCCGAGTTGCGTTTGGCATACTGCACGATTAAGAGTCCCGTGGACGGATTGGTAGGCAATATACTTCCTCACGTAGGGGATGTGATAGCGGAGGGTTCGATGCTGACGCGCGTGGCGGGCATAAGCGAGATGGAAGCCAGTTTCTCGCTGACAGAGAGCCAAGTACACGCGTTGGTGAGCGAATTGGGTTCGTTGGACGAGGTGATAAAGATAGCACCTCCTTTGACATTGCGTTTCAAAGACGGAAGCGAGTACAGCGAGAAAGGCAGGATAACGAGTCTGTCGGGTATGGTGGACCAACGCACAGGTAGCATCACGTGCTATGTGACATTCCCTAATCCGAAGGGCGAGTTGTTCTCGGGTATGCAGGGTACGGTGGTAATGCCCATCGAATGGTCGGATGTGGTGTTGATACCGCTGACCGCCGTTGTTCGCATACAAGACAAAGCGTTGGTGTATAAAGTGGGTAAGGACAGCCTCGCTACGGGTACCATCGTGAAGATTGAGGAGTTGGGTGATGGTACACGCGCAGTCATCCAATCCGGCGCGGAAGCAGGCGAGGTAATCGTAGCGAAAGGGGCTGCGAATGTGCATGAAAAAGATAGAGTGATTTGGTAAATTACGGATGACAGATTACGAATTCTAAGATTTGAGATTTGCTATGGCCAAAGGAAATATATTTGTAGATAAGAAGGTGATGGCGGTGTGTATATCGCTGCTGATAGCCCTGATAGGCTTTATCTGCCTTAAGTCGCTGCCCGTAGAGCAGTACCCTGATATAGCACCTCCGACGGTAATGATAACGACCTCCTACTCAGGTGCGGATGCGAACACGGTGATGAAGTCCGTCGTAATGCCTATCGAAGAGGCCGTAAACGGCGTGGAGAATATGGCGTACATCACCTCGGAGGCGAGTGCGACGGGTGAGGTGAGTATCAACGTGTTCTTCAAGCAGGGTACAGACCCGAATATGGCAGCCGTTAATGTGCAGAACCGCGTGTCGGCTGCGCTGGGACTGCTGCCGCAAGAAGTGACGCGTGTAGGCGTGAAGGTGGAAAAGAGGCAGAACAGTATTCTTCAGATAGCTGCGCTTGTGAGCCGCGATGGCAAGTTCGATATGGACTTTATAGCCAACTACATAGACATCAATGTCAAGCCTCGTCTGCTTCGTGTTACAGGTGTGGGGGCTATTCAGTTGTTGGGAAACACGTACTCGTTGCGAATATGGATGAAGCCGGATGTGATGGCACGATACGGCATTGATCCGCAAGACATCTTCGCCGCCATCGGTAACCAGAATATGGTTGCCGCAACGGGAGCTTTGGGTGAACAGAGCGGGAATACGTACCAATACAACCTCGAATATAAGGGCAGGTTGCAGTCAATAGAGGAGTTTGAGTCTATCGTGCTGCGTACCTCGGATGGCAATGTGCTGCACCTACGTGATGTAGCAGACGTGGAGCTGGGTGCGCTGAACTACAGTTTCTCCTCACGCGTGGACGGTCAGCCCGGTGTGGCGTTCATCATCAACCAAGCCCCCGGCGCAAATGCTACGCAAGTGAACGCCGCCATCAATGAACTGTATGAGGACCTGAAACAATCGATGCCGGCAGGGTTGGAGTTCACTGTACTGCAAACAAGCGACGACTTCCTGTATGCCGCCATCGACAATGTGGTTGAGACGCTGCTCATCGCTATCCTGTTAGTGATTTTGGTGGTCTATTTCTTCCTGCAGAACTTCAAGGCGACATTGATTCCGTCTATTTCGATTATTGTATCGCTGTTAGGAACATTCGCAGTGGTTCGGATAGCTGGTTTCTCGCTTAATATATTGACGTTGTTTGCGTTGGTACTCGCCATCGGAACGGTGGTGGATGATGCGATAGTGGTCGTCGAGGCGGTGATGGCGAAGATGGAGACCGGTTATAAGTCGGCATATAAAGCCACGAAAGATGCGATGAGCGAGGTGACGGTGGCTGTTATCAGCTGTACATTAGTGTTTATGGCGGTGTTCATACCTGTTACCTTTATGCCCGGCACAAGCGGCACGTTCTTTACGCAATTCGGTATCACGATAGCCAGTTCGGTGGGACTGAGTTGTATATCCGCTCTGACATTATGTCCTGCCTTGACCGCTGTTCTGTTCCGTCCGAGCGGCGAGCAGAAAGAGCAGAGCAAGGGGCTGAACTATTGGGTAAAGACCGCCTACGATGCCGCCTATAATGCCATATTAGGCAAGTATCAGAAGGGTGTAGCCAATTTTTTGCAGAAGCCGAATCGTGCATGGCTGTGGCTGATAGCCGCTGTGGTGGCTATGGTATTTGCGATGCGCGGTCTGCCATCGGGTTTGGTACCTCAGGAGGACCAGGGCGTGATTATGGTGGACGTATCAGCTCCCGCCGGTTCGCCTCTTATGGAGACGGACAAGATTATGGCCGAGGTAGAAGAGCATGTGCTTCGCTTGGAAGAGGTGGAGAGTTATGCCAAGATTTCCGGTTTCGGTCTTCTGTCCGGTACGGGTGTGAGCTACGGTACGCTTGTAATCCGTCTCAAGCCGTGGGATCAACGCAAAGGTTATGAGCATTATATTGACTATGTGATGGGTAAGTTGTACCTGTCGTGCGAAGACATCAAAGATGCGCAACTTATTCCGTTCCAGATGCCTCAGATACCCGGCTACGGTAACAGTGACGGTATCGACCTGCAGATGGAAGACCTGCAAGGAGGTGATATGAGCCGCTTCAACGAGGTAGTCAATGATTTTCTTGCCGAACTTCAGAAACGTCCCGAGGTACAGATGGCAATGTCGCTGTACAGCGAGTCGTTCCCAAAATACAAGGTGGATGTAAATGCTACCCAATGCGACCGTGCAGGTATATCTCCGGATATGGTACTGAACACATTAGGAGCGTACTGCGGTAGTGCCTATATCAGCAATTTCAACCAATACGGCAAGGTGTATCGCGTGGTGGCTGGTGCGGCACCTGAGTATCGACTGGATCCCAATTCACTTAACAATATCTTTGTACGTATAGGCGATGAGATGGCTCCTATCGCTCAGTTCGTGACACTGACACCGGCTGTGGGGTCCGCCACTCAGAAACGTTTTAACCTCTATCAGTCAATAGCTTGTAGTGTCAAGCCTAATGCAGGTTATAGCGATGGTGATGTACAGCGCATTATTGAGGAGGTAGCTAAAGACCATCTGCCGACCGGCTATGGCTATGAGTACGGCGGAATGAGCCGTGAGCTGGAAGCCAACAGCAAGTCTAACCTTACGTTATTCATTTATTTGGTATGTATCCTGCTCATCTATATGATTTTGGCATCGCTTTATGAGTCGTTCTTCATTCCGTTTGCGGTGCTTCTCTCCGTTCCGTTCGGCTTGATGGGCTCGTTCGCCTTCTCCTGGCTGTGCGGGCAAGAGAACAATATCTACCTTCAGACGGGTGTGATTATGCTTATCGGTCTGTTGGCGAAAACAGCAATTCTTATTACGGAGTTTGCCGTGGAGAAGCGCAAGCAGGGAATGGACATCGTAGAGGCAGCATTGAAAGCGTGCGAGGATCGTCTGCGTCCTATTCTGATGACCGTAGTAACGATGATTGCGGGTATGATTCCGCTTATCATAGAAGGTGGTGCGGGAGCTAACGGTAACCGCGCGTTGGCTATCGGCGTGACAGGCGGTATGGCTGTAGGCACGCTGGCATTGGTTTTCGTTGTTCCGGCGTTCTATATCATCTTCCAGAAACTTCACGAACGCTTCCAAGGTAAGGAAGTTGCAGTAGAGGATGAGGCAAAGGAAGAGAGCAAGAGTCAAATGCCGATAATGCTGATTGTGTGCATGTTGTCTGTCGGTACGATGTTTACGTCCTGCGGCGTATTCAATAAGTACCAGCCTATGGCATCCGCTGAATCGAATGCGTTGGTCAGCGAGGTGAGCGAGGCGGATTGGCAGTCGTACATCGAAGATCCGATTTTGCGTGGTTATATCCAAACCGCATTGAGCAATAATGTGGACTACCGTTCGCGCCGTATAGCAGTTCAAGAGGCAGATGCCCGTCTCCGTGCGGCTAAACTCGGCTACCTGCCTACTTTTGCCATCAGTCCTGCCAATGTCGGCGTGTCCGGGACGGTAACGCCGGGTAGCGGTTCGTCGGGAGCAGTACTCAGTTATCAGGTTCCTTTGACGCTGAACTGGGGCGGAGAAGGCTTCGGTACCATCACCAATCGCAAACGTCAGGCAGAAATGCTACGCGCGCAAGCCGAAGATAATGTAGCGGCTGCACATGCTAATTTAGTAGCCACAATGGCTCGTGCCTATACGCAGTTACAACTGCTCGACTATCAGGCTCTTATTCTCGATTCCACGGAGTTGATATGGCAGCGCGTGTTAGAGATTCAGCGCGTATTGGTCAAGAATGGGCAAGCCTATTCGCCGTCAGTGGGGCAAATGGAAGCGTCACTGATTAATGTGCAGATTCAGCGCAAACAACTGATGGAGCAGATTCATACGTTGGAATTGGCAATGTGCCGTATGATGAACGAAGAGCCGCACAAGGTGGCACGCTCTTCCTGGCGCAGTTATGCCTTTGTAGCATGGTCTGTCGAATCGATTCCCGCCTCCCAACTAAGCAACCGTGCCGATGTGCGTGCCGCCGAGCGAAACGTGGCTGTGGCTTTCTATCAGACGAATATGGCGAAAGCCGCTTTCTGTCCGGCTCTGTCCTTGTCGGGGTTGCTTGGTTGGACGAACGGCGGCGGAGTAGTCGCTAATCCCGGTCAGTTGCTGATGAACGCCGTTTTGGGACTGACACAACCTATCTTTGCAGGCGGCAAACTGACGGCTAATCTCAAGATAGCCAAACTGCAACAGGAAGAGGCTGCCAATCGCTACGTAGAGACAATGTTGCGCGCGGGTAGCGAGGTGAATGATGCCATCTTCCGCTATCGCAATGCGCAAGAGCAAGATGCCCTCTATGAGCGGCTTTTGACTACTCAACGCGAATCATACGACGGCACATGCGAGTTAATGCGCAAAGGCAAAGCCACCTATTTGGAAGTGCTCACTGCGCAGGAGAATTACCTCAAAGCGCAACTTGCCGATGTGACGAACCGTTATAACGGATTTATCAGTCTGATTGACCTCTATGTCGCTCTGGGCGGCGGAACAAGATAGTTGAAAGAAGTTTTTAAGTTTATCGTGTTATGAAGAGAACCTTTAGTTTGATAGTAATGGTCGTGCTTATCACGGCAACATTATGTGCGCAGAAAGATCACATTGGTGATGGTCTTATGTCCGTAGCGGCTATTGCCGGCGAAAGCAAGACAGCCGATTCACCGCAGGATAGTGCCGTAACCGTGGAAATGCCGAAGTTGCCCTTGTGGAAGCAGAAACTCTACTATGGCTATAATTTTGACATTTATTATCACAGCGACACACGTTCTATCCGCAAGGAGAACGGATGGTCAATAGCACTAACCCCCGAATTAGGCTGGCGTTTGAACGAGCGTATGAATGTCGGATTGCGCTTCGGCGGCAGTTATGCGAATACTGTTACCAACTACTCGCTCGCAGTCCTTGATACCACATTCAAATCAAACTTGCGTGTGCTCACCGGCACGTGGGAGGTAACTCCTTATGCCCGTTATCGCCTCAAAACGCTATTTAACGGGAAAGTGGGTATTTGGCTCGAAGCCCACCTGTATGCAGGAATGGAGTTTCCGCGTGTAATAGACGGTGAGGTAAAAGGTACGGATTATGACGGTCTTCGGCACAGCGTAACCTATGGCGCACAGTTGTCGCCGGTGATAACGTATCAATTCAACCGCAAGAGTACGTTCCAGATTTTCTTCTCCATCCTGAGTCTCGGCTACAGCGGCAGTACGTTCTGCTATACAGATCCTGATACAGGCAGCAGGTATAATGAATACACCAACGATGTCATTATCTTCTCCGGCAAACTGCGTAATCTGATTGCCAATCAGTTCACTCCCGGTCTGTATGGTCTTAAATTCGGTGTGCAAAAGAGCTTTTAAGTGAAGAAAAAGTCGCTGTTGTGGAAAGTGCCGCTTGCCATAACCGGCGTATTGGCGGGACTGATTGTATTGCTACTGACAGCAGTGGCAGTGGTATTGTATGTACCGTCTGTTCGCAAGAAAGTTCAGGACAAAGGTGTCAGCATAGCCAATGAGAAAACCGATTGGGATATAGACCTCGGCAGGCTCTATTTGTCCCCGTTTCATCATTCGCCCAAAGTGCTTTACCGCGCCTATAAGGGTGAAACGGACTTGCCTATTCATATTGAGATTGATAGTTTGTTTGTCGGGCATCGCGGAAAAGATACGCTCGTGTATGTCCACGCGTTGCGGCTCAAGGCACGTCTGCCCCAAGCTGTGAATCAGTCGTTTCCGGACGATTGGTTGACCGACACTATCAAGGTGGAGCGATTGCGTTTGGAGCGCACAACGTTTCATTCCGGCAGCCTCATAAAGGCGGTGGGTGTAGATGCCGTAGTAGGTCTGTTAGACGTAATCAGTCCGACAATGAATATCGCCAAAGGGGAATTTCCACTACACGGTCTGCGTTTAGCGGACGCAACAGTGGGCATTGATTTGCGCAGCCAACCCGACACTACAGAACAAGACACTACCCCCACCCGTCTATCGTTTCATATACCCGACGGCGAATTGAGCAATATCCATTTTGCACTCACTCCAACCGCATTGGATATTCAGACTAAGCGTTTGGCAGTAAACGCGTTAGTGGACGTGGGCAATAATCTGTATGACGTACACCGATTAGATGTAGACAATTTTGCATTGGCAATAGGCAATTTGGTTTTGCCGTTTGACACTATATACGGTGATGCCCGTGTGAACCTCAATCAGTCGATGATTACCTCAAACGGACTATATGCGCGTTCCGACTCGTTAGGAGCATCAGCGGACGTACAGACCACAGCACTTAATTTAGAGACGATGCGCGTGAACATAGTAGCCGATGCCGATTTCCGTGGCAGCAAGGCTCACGTGCGCGGATACTACGACATTGACAATGAGGTTTACGATGCCAACGTAGATATTGAGCGTGTCAATCTCAGTCCGTTTCTGAAAGACAGTACACCTGTCGTATTGGCAGGAAACATAAAGGTTGCAGGAAAAGGTCTTGCTCCCCAATCGTATGGTATGCGAAGCCGCGTTCAGATGCATCTGACCGACTGCGTGTATGACCACATAGACGTGTCCGGCATCCTGCTTGACGCGGCAGTTACCCAAAAGACAGCAGACGGCATATTGCACCTGCCCATTGCCATCAACAATCCATCGTTGCAACTGAAAGCCGAAACCGAACATCAGTTCCACGTGTCGGACTTTATGAAGCCCGAACAGATGGCGGTGGACTACCATACGCAGATAAGCAATATCCGTGCCCAAGTGGGAGAAGAGCGTTTCCAAGCCAAGCAGTTACAAGTCAATTTCCTGACCGACAGTACCACCTCGCTTGACGCATCCACCGAGGGTTTGAGCATTGCTTTAAGAAGTCCGATGCATGCATTGCAATTAGTGAACCGGATACAACCTCTGATTCATACTATAGGCGACCCGGCTGTTATCAACCCGATTGTTTCGCTTGCCAACCTGAGTATGATAGATACACTCCGTCAGGCTATTCCGCCTATAGAGACCCAGATTATCCTTACGCATGGCAGCCCCGTGCAACGCATTATTGAGCGTACCGGATTAGATATCCAACGTCTTGCCGTCTCTCTCAATTCGGGCGAACAACAGACACAGCTGACCGCTGATGTCTCCATACCCGAAATAGAGCATCCTCAAGACAGCACTGCACTACGCCTGCCTGCAGCCCGCGCGGCAATGCGTGTGGCGATGGAGGACAGTAAGACAGACGTGTCGCTTACCGCCGACAGCCGCCTTACCGACGGAGTGATGTCCGTTCACGGATTGACTACCGATGCAGCACTACGATTAGACGTAGAGAGACGGGCAGACAAGATAAACGGAACAGGTTATATCACACTTGACAGCCTTTCTGCAGGAGAAATGAACCTCGGTAACCGCCGTGTGGATATCCGTATCTCGCCCTCGAAGAACTATGCTCACGCCATAAAGACCGATGTGCGTTTGGACGACATACCGCTTGACCTTGTGGACAGTATAATCCATTCAGCAGACCTTGAACTCAAAGGAATGATACGAGCCAAAGGCGGTGTGGACGGCTTACCCGCGCACGTGGATTTGTCAGCCGAAGTACTTCCTATGGCGGTTTCTGCCCGATACAAGCCATACGATGTGGCTCTAAGTTTAGGCGAAACGCCTATCCTAATGGAGCATAACCGAGTTGACTTGAACGGTTTGCCTATCTATGGCGCGGACAGCACTTTCCTGTCTTTGACCGGCGACTTGGATCTCAACACCCAACGGCTCAACATTGCTCTGGCGGCAGACAGTTTTGCGCCGGTCAAGTTGGAGAAGGGCGGTCCTATCCCTGTATATGGAGGTTTGGCAGCAGATATCCAAGGGACAGTAACAGGTCCGCTTGACAGCATTGTTGCCGATGTGGATGTTACCGTTCTGCCCACTACGGACATTACTTATCCGATTGACAAGAAGAACCTTGCACAAGTCAAGCCGCATGGCAGGGTCAATGTACGCTATGAAGTAGCAGACGGAGCAATGAACTTGGACGGCCGTATCAATGTGGACGACGGTATGATTCGGTACTCGCCCCGTTTGTACCCCGTTATGCCATTCCATGTGGACTCGGGCAGTCATGTAGCCTTTCACGGACCGATAGGTCAATCACGCGTGAACGTATCGGCATCCCAACAAATAAAAGCGGACGTAGAGTCTCAAGGCGAAGAAACCCGCCGTGTGGATTTCACTACCGGTGTACGCGTCAACGGCGTAATTGACTCGTTGGACTTGAATGCCATCGGTTTCTTCCTTGAAGCTCCCCAAGACGAGGCTATTACCCACGAACTGGCTTCCGTGGATGAAGATACACGCGAGGGGTTGGCGGCAACCCTTCTCGCTACGGGAATGTATGTAGGTGAAAGCAACGTGGCAGCTCAACGGGAAGGCTACGCACTCTCCTCCATTATCAACAGCCGTATCAATGCCGCTATGGCGAACTCCAAAATGGGTAAATTCGTGGACATTGACATCAGCAGCGGTCAGACCCAACATGCGGCAGGCAAAACCAACGATATGAACATATCCGTCAGCAAGTCTTTTCTTCGCGACAAACTGCGTGTCACCATCGGTTCGTCCATTACAGACAACCCCGAAGTGAACAATACCAACGGTTTGCTACGAAGCATTACTGCCGACTACAAACTGACCAAGGAAGGCAATGTGCTGCTACGGCTATTCTCCCATCGCGATTACAACAACATCTTGGAGGGCGAACTTGTGAAGTCCGGTCTCGGCGTGCAGGCTACCAAAGAATGGCATCGTCCCTCTCTTTATCGCGGCGACAGTATCAACCGTGTCTATAATCTGACTGCTGATGCGGGCGTGGCATATCGCTCAAACAACAGTATAGGTCCTGACCTGACTATCAAGTCATCCATCAAGAACCTGTTGGGGAACGGCGAGACGTTCACTATCAAGGGGAACGGAGCCTATTACTTTGCTATCCGCAACAGACATCCGGGTGACCCCAAGAAGACAGACACCTATAAAATGGGTGTAAACGCGGCACTGACATTCCCGTATCTGCATTGGGGCGGTACACATACACCCGATGGCGATACCCGGTATATGCTTGGCTACCAGTATGAGAACATAGCCGGAGGCTACGGCATACACAAGATGTCCGGCTCCTTTACCTATTTCATACGCACGTCTAAGTATATCACCCACGCATTCACACCTTTCTCGCTCTCTATAGTGGGCATAAAGGCAGAAGGGGGCAATCTGTTAGACAAGGCAGCCGAGTATCCCCAACTCATCAAGGTGCTTGCCAGTGACGAGTTAGTGCCCTCTATCAGCTATACGTTCTCCTATAACGACTACCGCTCGCAACGCGCCGTCAATACGATGCTTGACCTCAGCGTCAAAGAGTCCGGCAACCTGCTCAACTCTATCTACTGCGCCTTCGGACATACATGGGCAGAGAAGAACAAACCTCTCGGCAAACTGACGTTCAACCAGTTTGTCAAACTCTCCGCCGAACTGCGCAACAAGTTCAACTTGACGGAGAAAGTGAGCATAGCCACCCGTCTATTTGCAGGGTCGAATATTCCGCTCGGCAATTCGGACTTTGCCCCTCTGTCGGAAGCTTTCTATGCAGGCGGTCCCAACTCACTGCGTGCGACCGCCCCATACGCCTACGGTCCGGGTAACTTCTATTCCATCAAATACAATCAGAACTTCTTCCATTCCGGCGATGTCAAGTTGGAGGCGAACTTTGAATTGCGCTTCCCTATCTTCTGGAAGGTCTTCGGGGCTGCGTTTGTGGATGCCGGCAACGTGTGGAACTGGTACTCTGCCGACGAACTCTTCAAAGCCGCAGGATATGCCGACTATATGACGCGTATGGAGATGCCCGATCCACTTTATGACGGCATATTCAACAATCGCGATTTTGCGAAGCAGATTGCTCTCGGCACAGGTGCCGGTCTGCGCCTTGACTTGGACGGACTGGTAGTCAGATTGGATATAGGTGTAGGTATTCACGCGCCTTACCAGACTTATAAATATGACAAGGAAGGCAAGCCTGATTTGTCGCGCCCTATCACCACTTACTACAATATCCCTTCCGCTCTCGAAGCATTCCGTATCAATTTCGGTATCGGTTATCCGTTCTAACGTCCCCCACTCTGACCTGACGCATAAACGGGCGGATACAGACAAGCAATTTGCACAAAGGTTTTTATAATTCAGTACGTCAAAGAACACTTGCAGTTTGTGTGCGGTTGGTCTGCTTCCTCCCCGGCGTTCCGCAGCGCAATGTTGCGGCAACCGGCTTGCATTGGATGACAGGCAGCGTATAAAAGAAAACATCTGCAAGCAAGATGTCTCTTCCGATTGGTGGCAGCCCTGTGCACAAAGGTTGCATAAACGGCTGTGTGTCATGTGTTCAGCGTCTCACGACGCCATCGCCAAGTGTCAGCACTCTGACTGCTTAGCGGGTGCAAAGATACGACAAAAAAAGGCGTTTGTCAAGAGCATCTTAAGAAAAGTAAACTCTTTTTTGGCGTTGACTAT
>CADAAF010000037.1 GCA_902785805.1 uncultured Bacteroidales bacterium
GTCATCTACCAGTACACCGATATAACTCTCGTCACGGGAGAGAATCAGTGGCGATGTGTTGTTGATTTTCCGATGAGCGTTAATACCTGCCAGGAGACCTTGTCCGGCGGCCTCTTCATAACCTGTAGTACCATTGATTTGTCCGGCGAAAAAAAGATTAGATATCAGTTTGGTCTCTAATGTATGAAGGAGTTGGGTAGGGTCAAAAAAGTTGTATTCAATAGCGTATCCCGGTCGGTAGAGAACAACGTTTTCTAATCCGCGAATAGTACGTAATGCTTCCCACTGTACGTCCCACGGCATACTGGAAGAGAATCCGTTTACATAGTATTCATCGCTATTTTCCCCTTCCGGTTCAAGAAAAATCTGGTGTGCATTCTTGTCTGCAAACGTTACGATTTTGGTTTCAATGCTGGGGCAGTAACGCGGACCGATACTCTGTATTTGTCCGTTGTACATAGGAGACTCTTTTAAGTGATTGCGAAGGAGGTCGTGTGTTTGGTCGTTGGTATAGGTTATCCAACAGCTCTCTTGTTTTAGTCTGCGTCTTTCCGAAGGTAAATAGGAGAAATGATGATACGTTTCGTCCCCTTTTTGTTCGGTGAGAACAGAGAAATCAATGCTTCGTTTGTCAATGCGTGCAGGTGTACCTGTTTTCATTCGGTCAGAGCGAAAACCTAATGATACAAGTTGTTCGGTAATGCCCGTTGATGCGGGTTCGCTGATACGTCCGCCTACTATTTTTTCTTTACCAAAATGAAGCACGCCGTTAAGAAAAGTGCCTACGGTCAGAACTACTGATTGAGCTGTAAATGAGATTCCTAACTGTGTTTTTACGCCTTTTACTTTCGTAGTTTGTTGTTCGTTATCGCAGCACTTTTTTTCGTTTTTTTCTATTATCAGTTCCGTAACGGTGTCTTGCCATATTGACAGATTTGGCGTAGTGGAGAGTATCTTTACCCATGCTTCTATGTATTTTTTTCTGTCACTTTGGCTTCGGGGACTCCACATTGCAGGACCTTTGCTTTGGTTGAGCATACGGAACTGGATGGCGGTGCGGTCTGTTACGATTCCCATCATGCCTCCAAGTGCATCTATCTCTCTGACTATCTGTCCTTTTGCTATACCTCCTACAGCAGGATTACAGCTCATTTGCGCAATTTTGTTCATATCTTGCGTAATGAGAAGCGTTCGACTTCCCATTTGAGCTGCTGCGTGTGCTGCTTCGCATCCGGCATGACCGGCTCCCACTACTATTATGTCGAAATTGATAGGAAGCATTAAATCAGTCTTTCTTTTGGGTTAAACTCATTTGGTTTTTATTTCTGAAAAACTTATAAACCTCTTCTTTTCTTTTTAGTGTGCCATCTGCTTTGTCCGGTATAGGAATTTTCAGTTATAGTGCGCAGCGGAGGATAGAATGCATTCTCAATGTGTTCCAATCGAGTTATTTGGTTTGTAGAGGGATCTGCTAAAATGCTAATAACGTCAAAGCGAATCTGTTTCGATATGCTGAACTTCTTAACGTATATGTGGGCAGCGTGGCATATATTAGTCTCCTTTTCTTTGTCCACATACTCTTCCGGCACTTTGTTACCAAATAGCGTAGTTCTCGTCTTAACTTCTACAAAAGCAATGGTTTGACAATCTTCTGCAATTATATCTACTTCTAAATGCCCCATGCGCCAGTTCTGCTGAACAATGCGATAGTTTTTTTGTTTCAGCAGATTGGCAGCCACATCTTCCCCCCATTTGCCTAATTCGTTATGAAGAGCCATGTTTTAATAGTTGTATTCTCAGAGTGACCATTCAAAGCCGTCTTTCTTGTCCTTGATGGCAAAGCCGAGTGCGGTAAGCCGGTTGCGTATATAATCACTTTTTGCCCAATCTTTCTCCTGTTTGGCTTGCTGTCTTATGTTAAGCAACATATCTACTGCGCCCTTATATGCATTCATTTTGCTGTTGTCGGCACCGGCTGAATCCTCCATGCGCAATCCAAGAATATCCACAACGTATGTTTTCCACGTTGATTGCAAGTCTGTCAAATCCTGTGTTGAAATCGTTGCTTTTCCGTCATAAATGGTGTTGATAACCCGTGCAGAATCGAAGAGATGGGATATGACTATCGGGCTGTTCAGGTCATCGTCCATTGCTTCGCGGCATTGTTCTTCCAATTTAGGGAGTTCAATAGTAGTCTCTTCGCCCGCTTTGAGACTCATTAGACGGGAGTATGCCTCCTGCATACGGGTTAGTCCTTTCTCTGCTGCTTCAAGAGCTTCACTTGAGAAATCGACAGTGGAACGATAATGCGCCATGAGAATGAAGAAACGGATAGTCATCGGTGAAAATGCTTTTGATAAAAGCTTGTGTTCACCGGTAAAAAACTGTTGCAGTGTAATGAAATTACCATAGCTTTTACCCATCTTTTTACCAGCAATGGTAATCATATTGTTGTGCATCCAATAATGAACCGTATCATGTCCGAGAGCCGCACAGCTTTGTGCTATTTCAGCTTCATGATGGGGGAAGACAAGATCCATACCGCCTCCGTGAATGTCGAAAGTCTCTCCAAGGTATTTGCAACCCATGGCAGAACACTCCATGTGCCATCCCGGAAAACCGTCTGACCAAGGACTATGCCAGCGCATAATATGTTCGGGGGATGCTTTCTTCCACAGTGCGAAATCGTAGCTATGCTTTTTCTCTTCCTGTCCGTCTAATTCGCGTGTATCCGTCTGTATGTCTTGCAGATTCCGTCCGCTCAGTTTACCATAATGGTAGTCGTGTGCGTATTTCTCTACGTCCATATATACACTGCCGTTTGTTACGTAAGCGTAGCCGTTGTCAAGTATCTTTTGGATAAACTCTATCTGCTCCATTATGTGTCCGCTTGCGTGCGGTTCAATGGACGGCGGAAGTACATTAAGCGCTTCCATATCGTGGTGATACCTATTAGCGTAGTATTGCGCCACCTCCATCGGCTCCAATTGTTCCAGACGTGCTTTTTTAGCTATCTTGTCCTCTCCTTCATCGGCATCGTGTTCCAAGTGTCCTACGTCGGTTATATTGCGTACGTAACGTACTTTGTATCCCAGATGTTGAAGGTATCGGAACAACAGGTCAAAGGTAATGGCAGGACGCGCGTGGCCGAGGTGTGCATCACCATAAACGGTAGGTCCGCATACGTACATCCCTACACGCCCTTCATGGAGAGGGCGGAAATACTCTTTTTGACGAGTAAGCGTGTTGTAAATCTGAAGCATATTATTGTTTACTTTGTGTTAATGACTACTGTTAGGTACTCTGTATTTTTATGTTAGCAAGCCCATTTCTTTTGCTTTTTGGAGCATAAAAGCTTTTGCCGGTTCGTATTCATTCGGGATAACACCATCCAGAATAGCATCTTTGATGGCTGTTTTTATTTCTCCTACCTGATTGCAGGGAGGTAAATGTAGGATTTCCATTATTTCATCGCCCCGTACAGGCGGCTGAAAATTACGGATACGGTCTCTTTCTTCCAATTCTACCATTTTTTGTTTGAGCAGTTCGTAGTTCTTATGAAACCGTTCTACTTTTTCTTGGTTGCGTGATGTGATATCTGCGCTGCAAAGAATCATAAGGTCATCTATGTCATCTCCCGCTTCAAACAGCAGTCGTCTAACCGCCGAATCGGTAACTTCTTCTTCGATTAGGTGTATTGGACGCATGTGAAGATTAACCATTTTGATTACATAGTCCATCTTCTCGTTCTGCGGTAATTTCATTGAACGGAAGATACGCGGTATCATTTTGGCTCCTATATAGTTATGGTTAAAGAAGGTCCACCCTGATTTTTCATCCCATGTTTTAGTTTTCGGTTTGCCTATATCGTGCAGGAGTGCAGCCCAGCGTAGCCATAGATTGTCGCTTTTTTCTGCCACGTTGTCCAATACTTGAATAGTATGCAGGAAGATGTCTTTATGTCCTTTACCTTCTTTTGTTTCTACGCCTTTCAGATTATTGAGCTCAGGAAAGATGAGCGGCAGTAATCCTGTTTTGTCAATCAGTTTCCAGCCTACGGATGGTCTGCGTGACAGCATAATCTTATTCAGTTCGTCAGCAACTCGTTCTTTGGTGATGATTTGTATACGTTCACGGTTGCGGCAGATAGCATCAAAAGTTTCGCTATGAAGATAAAAGCCTAATTGGGAAGCAAATCTGACAGCTCGAAGCATACGTAGCGGGTCATCCGAGAAAGTGATGTCCGGGTCAAGCGGGGTTCGTATGGTACATTCGTCCATGTCCTGCAGTCCTCCAAAGGGGTCAAGTAGTTCTCCATAGCGACTCTTATTAAGGCAGATAGCCAGTGCGTTCATTGTAAAGTCGCGTCGGTTCTGGTCATCTTCCAATGTTCCGTCTTCCACTATAGGGTTACGACTATCGCTACGATAACTCTCTTTGCGTGCCCCGACAAATTCTATTTCAATGTCGTTCTTTTTGACTTGTGCAGTTCCGTAAGTACGAAATACGCTTAAGTGCGCTTTGCCTAATTTAGATGCCACTGCCTGCGCTAAGACGATACCGCTACCCACCACGACTACATCAATATCTTGGCTTTCACGGTGAAGAAACAGATCACGTACCCACCCGCCAATGACGTAACATTCCAAGCCCATCTCATCGGCAGTATCGCCTACGAGATGAAGGATAGGAAGGTTTATTTTCGGGTTGTTTATAATCATTTTGTCTTAAAAGAACAAAGTAAACGGATTTTCTACCCACCCTACTCTAATCAAAAGGTATGTGTAGAGTGCAACAATCAAGAGAGCTGTAACAAATGCCAAAACGCCTTTAGTGTCTAATATATGCTTGCGGTAGAAAAGATACAATACTCCAGGGAGCAGGCTCAACAAATATGGATATATACTACCCGCAACGGTTGTCAAGAGTGTACTCAAAAAAACTTGCTCTGTGTAATCGCGTCCGAATTGTGCTGCCGATATACGGAGACTTCTATACGCTTCGCGTACCGGCAAGACAGACAGACCGACAAACGCCAATCCGAGCGGCAAGCGCCAAGTCAAGATGTATTCCCACCAATGGATAATAGTAGTTGTTTTCTGTTTTTATTCGATGAAACCTAATCTTTTTAGCAAGTATTGCGGGTCAGCAGGTTTGCCACGGAACTCTTGATAGAGTTCTTGTGCATCGCGAGTGCCGCCTTGTTCCAACAAATGGCGGAAACGGCGTGCTACTTCAGGATTGAGTATATCACCTGTTTCGTCAAATGCTGCAAAGGCATCTGCGTCTAATACCGCCGACCATGTGTAACTATAGTAACCTGCTTCATATCCGGTTGTAAAGATATGATTAAAATACGTGGAACGATAACGCACAATAATTTCAGGAATCATCTGCATTTTTTCCATAGAAGCTGCTTCAAAAGCGATAGGATCAAATACGTCAGTAGCAGTCATCTCATGGTAATCCATATCCAGAATAGAAGCGCATAACAACTCTGTCTCTACAAAACCCTTATTGAACTTGCCCGCAGCATTGATTTTATTTATAAGTTCATCCGGTATTACCTCGCCTGTCTGATAATGGAAAGCATAGGTCTTCATTATATCAGGGTGATAGCAATAGTTCTCCATAAACTGTGACGGCATTTCTACAAAGTCACGAGGTGTTCTTGTACCTGAAAGGCTTTTGTAATGTGCACGTGACATCAATCCATGCAGTGCATGTCCAAACTCGTGGAATAGTGTTTCCACATCGTCCATAGACAGGAGCGACGGATTGTCTTTAGTGGGCTTATTGAAGTTGCCTACATTGATGATAACAGGACGGTGGTCCACTCCTTCAGCATCGACATACTGGCTGCTTATCTCGTTCATCCATGCACCAGGGCGTTTACCCGCTCTCGGGAAATAGTCGGTATAGAGAATACCAATCAAACTACCATCGTTATCAGTTACTTTGAAGACCTCCACTTCGGGATTGTACACCGGCATATTCTGCAAAGGTTCAAAGTTAAGTCCGTAAAGGTTGTGTGCCAATTGGAATACGCCTTTGCGTACATTGCCCAACTCGAAGTATTGTTTTATTTCTTCTTCGTCCAGGTCATATTTTTCTTTGCGCAGTTTTTCAGCGTAGTACCACCAGTCATACGGTTGCAGCTTCTCTCCAGGTAGGTCTTTGTCCATCAGTTCCTGCAAGGCGGCAGCCTCTCTCTTTGCAGCTTGCAAACTCGGTTGCCAAACAGACTGAAGGAAGGCATCTACTGTCTTAGAGTCATGTGCCATGCAGTCTGACAAAATATAGTCGGCAGGACAATCGTATCCCATCAGTTGTGCTTTCTCTATACGCAGCTGCATAGTCTTTACAATAAGGGATTTATTGTCATTCTCATTGTCATGGTTGCCGCGTGTAGTATAGGCATCCAACAGTTCTTTGCGTAAGTTTCTGTTCTCGCAGTATTGCAGTACCGGAGTAAAGGAAGTACGTTTAGGAGTGAAAAGCCAAGCATCTTGTCTTCCTGCTGCGATTGCCTCTTCTTTTGCAGCAGTCTTGGCACTTTCCGGTAGTCCTTTCAGTTCATTTTCGTCAGTAACAAAGAGCTGATATGCATTTGTTTCTGCTACTACGTTCTGTCCGAACTGCAAACTAAGTAAGGAGAGTTCTTTGTTAATCTCTTTGAGTCGTTCTTTCTTGTCAGCAGGCAGGTTAGCACCGTTACGTGCAAACTGTTTGTACGTTTCCGTCACGAGACGCATCTGTTCAGGATCAAGTCCTAATGTTTCACGCGTATCGTATATGGCTTTGACCTTTGCGAATAGTTGTTCGTTAAGCATAATGCTATCGTTGAGTGCAGAGAGCATAGGCGATACTTCGTTTGCGATAGCATCCATCTCGTCGTTTCCATCGGCATCCAAGATATTGAAGAATACTCCTTGTACTTTTTCCAAGAGTGCTCCCGAGCGGTCAAGTGCTACGATAGTATTTTCAAAGGAGGGTTGCTCTTCGTTGTTTATAATTGCTTTGATTTCTTTTTCTTGCTGTGCAATAGCCTCTTTGAAAGCCGGCATATAATGCTCTATTTTGACTTTGTCAAAAGCGGGTACTCCATAGGGTGTGTTTTGCTCCGTGAGCAGCGGATTGTCTTTTTGACAAGCTATCAGACTCATCGCCATAAGGGAATAAATTAGTTGTTTTTTCATATATCCAAACATTTAAGTTTACTAACTAAAAAGCCCGCAAAGATACTACGTATTTTTGACAAATGCAAGATTTTTGATATTCTGACGTTTTTCCGTGCATTTTTTCTTCATTTTGTACTTGCGTAGAGCAAATAACAAACACATAAAAGTATGTTCCGCTTATAATTTTCCACCAAAATAGAATAGAAATGCGTAAAAAGCAGTACTTTTGCGGCGCAAATACGATAAAGTAATTCAAGGGTAATTCAAGAATTATTCAAAAGTAATTCAAGGGTAATTCAAGAGTAATTCAAAGATTAGTCAAGTTAATGAAAGCAAACACCTTACCTATCCGTTTAATGCTGAATAAGAAGTTAGTTCTGTTGTTGGTATCCACTATGTTTTCTTCCATACTTCCAGCAGAAAACCAACTGCCGGATACGATGGTATATCGCACGGGAAGATGGTTTCAATACGTGCCCTACGGTCACTCATTGTATGCGGATGTGCACCCCGATTTTGTACGTATGGATGTCAGTGCCACCTCTTATTCAGCCGCTACCAATTACGGTAATCCCAACAACAAGTACGGTGGTCATGTGTTTGCTGTATTCGGCGGAAGAATCAGTATATGGAGTATGGATTTTCAGCAACGCCGTTTCGGATTGAATATATCACAGACCTTTAATGCCCAACTATGGATGGATATATTCGAGCGTACCACCGCTCCCATTATCAACACGGACTACCGCGTCGGCATACCTACGCTAACCTTTATCCATCGTTTCGAGCAATCCGGCAGAGAGCCTGTTCCCAGTTCCGTCAAGTGTTCTTTCCTCAAGAACTACAGTATCCAAGTATGTCCGTTCAAGCACGAATCCACTCACATTGGTGACGAGTTAGTGCTACAGCGCGCAGACAAAGGCTATGCCCTGCGCCGAGTGAACGTGAGTTATAACTATGCCGAAATGCTATTGACTCTCAACGAGCCGGAAAACCGTTATATAGAGACGCATACGTTCCGCTTAGGAGCATTTGTACTGCTCCGTCCCCAAGAAGGATGGTACTTTGTCAACAGCAGTGACGGTGCAGTCAATAACCTGTACACTAACAATACAACTCACTTAAATCAAGCGGGTCAGTCCGAGCGATATGGTCCAAGCGGAATGCCTTTTGAGATATGGCTGCAATATCAGTATCAGTCTGTATGCAGCCGTCTTGGTTTTCAAGCATTGGTGTCCGCCGAAATACGTAACCGAGCGATGTACAACTACTCCCTCACGGAAACGGCTGTTTCTCCCCTACCCCGTTACGGCACTGCGGACAACCGCCGCTTTACCTACAGTATCTTTGCGGGTGCCCGTTACAATATGCCTCACTACGATGGCTACTTCTCCCGCTTAGCTTTCGGCATCCGTGCCTATCACGGCAATTGTCCTTACGGTATGTTCCGCAGCGAGGACAACTTTTCCTACATAGGTTTTAGCATTGTATATCAATAGCGAGAAGGCAAATCCTGTTACTTCGCAATGCGTACTTTAAGTTGTACTCCGTTGATTTCTATGGATTCCCCTTCCGTGAGTTCGGTAGTCATCAGCGAAGTGGCAAGTACTTGTGAAGCGATATAATCGTGGAAATGTATTACCGCCGAATCAGTCTGCGGATGAGAGGACAGCGTGACGTTTATACGGTCGGTTATTTCCATTCCTGACGATTTACGCAGGTTTTGTATTCTGTTAATCAATTCACGTGCAATACCCTCTTCAATGAGTTCCTGAGTAAGCTCAATGTCAAGAGCAATAGTCAGTTGTCCTTCGTTAGCGACAAGCCATCCTGGCATATCCTCTGTGGCGATTTCCACGTCTTCCAGAATCAACTCATAGTTAAGGTTTTCTCCGGTCAACAGGAAGTGTTCTTCTTTCTCAAAGCGTGCTATATCGTCCTGGCTCATTCGACTGATGTTGGCAGCAATAGCCTTCATCTGCGGTCCTGCTTTCTTCCCCAGTACTTTGAAATTAGGTCTTATTTTCTTGACGAGCCTTACTTCACTACTATCAGCATCCACTATGTCCAATTCCTTTACGTTCACTTCACTGCGGATGAGTCCGCTAACGTGCATCAAAGCCTGCTTCATAGTTTCATCCGCAGCAGGAATGACGGCTTTTTGCAGGGGTTGTCTTACGTTCTTCTCAGCCCGTTTGCGCAGTGAAAGAATCATGGAAGTAGCTTGTTGTGCGAATGCCATCTGCTTTTCCAACAAAGTGTCAATCATGTTCTCATTAACATCGGGCCAGACACTAAGATGCACCGTATTGCCAGTCAAGTCCCTATACAATCTGTCCGCGAAGAAGGGCGCATTGGGTGCCATGAGTTGCGCTATGGTACAGAGACAGGTATAGAGTGTGTTATAAGCCGCCTTCTTGTCGGCGTTCATTTCCCCACCCCAGAAGCGTTTGCGGTTAAGACGTACATACCAGTTAGACAAATCGTCCTGTACGAAATCGGAAATAGCCCGTCCCGCCTTGGTCGGCTCGTAGGCTTCGTACGCCTCTGTAACCTCTTTGACAAGGGAGTTGAGTTTGGAGAGAATCCACAGGTCAATTTCAGCGTAACCTGCCTGCTCGTTTTCGACTCGTTTTCGACTCGTTTTCGACTCGTTATCGTCATTGATTGCGGGTTGCCAGCTATCCACATTGGCATAAAGAGCGAAGAAAGAGTAGGTGTTGTAGAGCGTTCCAAAGAACTTACGGCGAATCTCATCGACTCCCGTTTCATCGAACTTGAGATTCTCCCACGGCGAGGAGTTAGTGAGCATGTACCAACGCACGGCATCGGCTCCGTACTTGTCCATTGCGCTGAAGGGATCGACCGCGTTGCCGAGGCGTTTGGACATCTTGTTGCCGTTCTTGTCCAGCACGAGTCCGTTGGAAATGACGTTGCGGTATGCCACTGTGCCCTCCATCATGGTGTGTATGGCATGGAGCGTGAAGAACCATCCTCGCGTCTGGTCCACACCTTCGCTGATGAAGTCGGCAGTACGCGGTGCGTCCTGGTTCTCAAACGGATAGTGAATCTGTGCGTAAGGCATGGCACCCGAGTCAAACCACACGTCTATGAGATCCAGTTCGCGGCGCATGGGTCTGCCCGTGGGCGAGACGAGGACGATATTGTCCACGTAAGGACGGTGGAGGTCAATGACCGAGGGGTCGTAGTTCTCTTTCGAGTAGTCGCCCACGACATGGTTCTTCCACGGGTTCTCCTTCATGAAGCCCGCTTTGACAGACTTGTCAATCTCCTCAAAGAGTTCTTTGATACTGCCAATGCACAGTTCCTCTTTGCCGTCTTCCGTGCGCCAGATGGGCAGCGGTGTGCCCCAATAACGTGAGCGTGAGAGGTTCCAGTCGTTGAGGTTCTCCAACCACTTGCCGAAACGCCCTGTGCCGGTGCTCTCGGGCTGCCAGTTGATGGTCTTGTTGAGAGCAATCATCTCATCGCGCGCCTTGGTAGAGCGAATGAACCACGAGTCCAAGGGATAGTAGATAACAGGTTTGTCAGTTCGCCAGCAGTGAGGGTAGGTATGTACATGCTTCTCCGTGCGGAAGTTCCTTCCGTCCTGCTTCATCTCGATGCAGAGGCGTATGTCGAGGTTCTCGGCTTTCTGCGCTGCGGCTTCATCGTACTTGCCGTCCACGGTGAACTGCGGGTCAAAGGCGTTCTTGACCCATTGGCCTGCGTACTTGCCGTATAAGTCCGTATTGATGCGCGTGCGCACAAACTCTTCGTCCAAGTCTTCCAAGCGCCAGTACTTGCCCGTAAAGTCCACCATAGGACGCCAACCATACTCGCGTGTCAGCAGGTACATTCCGGGTACACCTGCAGCCTCTGCCACCCGCTTGTCGTCCGCACCGAAAGTGGGGGCAATATGGACGATACCCGTACCATCTTCGGTGGTTACATAGTCGCCCGCTATGACGCGGAAAGCACCCTCGCCCGGATTGACCCACGGGAACAACTGTTCATACGTCATTCCCACTAAATCTTGTCCTTTGTATTCAGCAATGATGCGTACCCCCGCCTCATCGCCTTCTCCGGATGTCAGTTCTTTGCGGTAGGCATCGACACGCGCTTTGGCGAGAATGACAGTATAACCGTCCAACTGAACTTCCACGTAGTCAATCTTGGGTCCGACACACAGAGCGGTGTTGCTCGGTAACGTCCACGGCGTAGTGGTCCAAGCGATAAAGTAACGCGGCTGACCCGTAGATTCGCTAATCTTGAACTTAGCGGTGCAAGTGGTGTCTTTCACATCGCGGTAACAGCCCGGCTGGTTAAGCTCGTGAGACGAGAGCCCCGTGCCCGCCATGGGCGAATAGGGCTGGATAGTGTAGCCTTTGTAGAGGTAGCCCTTCTTGTACAGCTCTTTAAGCAGATACCAAAGGGTCTCTATGTACTTGTTGTCGTAGGTGATATAGGGGTTGTCGAGGTCCACCCAGTAGCCCATCTGACGCGTCAGCGCTGTCCACTCTTTGGTGTATTTCATCACCTCGCGGCGGCATGCGGCGTTGTAGTCGTCCACGCTGATTTTCTTGCCAATATCCTCTTTGGTAATGCCGAGCATCTTCTCCACGCCCAATTCAACGGGCAGTCCGTGGGTATCCCAACCGGCTTTGCGGCGAACCGTGTAGCCCTGCATGGTTTTGAAGCGGCAGAAAGTGTCCTTGATAGTTCGCGCCAAAACGTGGTGGATGCCGGGCATACCGTTAGCCGAAGGCGGTCCCTCAAAGAAAATATAATCGCCTTTCTTCTGACTATCTGTTTTAGACTCTTGTCGTTCGGCACGGCGGAAAAGGTCCTCGCTATCCCATTCTTTCAAAATCGCTTCACTCAAAGCAGGAAGATTCAACTGCTTGTACTCGGTAAACTTTTTCATTTAGTATGTTAGTTTTTCTTTTTTACATGGCATAAAACGCGCAAAGGTAGGGTATTTTTTTAGAAAAATGCGGATATTTTTAATCAAAATGCTGTTTATATGTTATTTTTAGTACTTTTGCGCACTTTTACGAAAAGATTATAGCGTTATGAAAAACAAAACAGCCAGCCTTATCGCGCATATTTCGCGCACCTTGCTCGGGATAGTATTTCTCTTTTCCGGCTCCGTCAAAGCCATCGACCCTTTAGGTACGACCTATAAGATAGAAGACTACCTGAAAGCCTTCGGAGGATTCTTTACCGACCTTCTTCCTCTTGCTCATACGGCTGCTATCGTGCTTATTGCCGTGGAGTTCGTATTAGGTATATGTCTCGTTATGAACATCAAGCCTCAGTTCACATCGTGGTTGACACTCGCTTTTTACCTTGTGATGACTCCCCTGACGCTTTATATAGCCATCCAAAATCCTGTGAGCGACTGCGGTTGTTTCGGCGATGCCGTTATTCTGACCAACTGGCAGACTTTTTGGAAAAACGTCATACTCCTTACGCTGACCATACTATGGCTGACTACCAAGAAAGATGCTCCCGGGCATTGGGTATGGCAAATCGAAGCAGGAGCTACAGTCCTTGCCGCAGCCGTTGCCGTCGGCTTTATGATGTGGACTCTGCGTCATCTGCCCGTGGTTGATTTCCGTCCGTATAAAGTGGGGAACGACCTGCCGGCACTGATGGAATATCCCGAAGATGCAGAAGCGGATCAATACGAAGTGACACTCGTTTATGAAAAGGACGGTGAAGAACAGACGTTTACGTTGGAGACCTACCCGAAAGGCGATTCCACTTGGACTTTTGTGAGCCAGCAGTCCATACTCGTCAAAAAAGGCTATGAACCGCCTATTCATGACTTTGAGATTATCAATGCACAAGACGAGGACATAACGTATGACCTGCTTGAGTCCAATCAACCTGTTACACTGGTCATTATGTACGACCTCAATAAGACGGAAACAAGTACGTTGGAGTCTGTCTCTCTGCTTGCTGACGAGAACACTTACTTCGTGACCGGCAGCGGAACGGATGACATATTGGCTTTCTGCCTGCAGCATCCGCAGTTTGACGCGGAAGATTTCTGCACGTGTGACCCCGTGACGCTCAAAACGATTGTCCGTGCTAATCCGGGCATAGTAGTCATCCAGAACGGAGTGGTACAGCGTAAACTTAATGCGCGCGACTTGTAGTCCGGTTGGTGAGCCAAACGCCGACCATGTAGACAACTATCAGACCTGTTCCGACAGCCATTCTTGTCCACGTTCCCATCCCGTTTGACGCGTAGTAACCTGCCAAGATGAGCAGGCATATACCCGTGGCTATGGCAATTCGCTTGAAGTCGTAAGGAATGGCCAAATGGCGTTTCCCCACGAAGTACGACAGCAGCATAATCACGAAATAGCATACCAGAGACGAGGCAGCAGAAGCCATATAGCCGTATTTCGGTACTAATAATACTTGCAGCGCAAAGGTAATCACCAGACCTATAAGCGAGAACCACGCTCCCCATTGTGTCTTGTCAGTCAGTTTGTACCAGAACGACAAATTGAAATAGATACCTTGGAAGATATAAGTCCAAAGCACAATAGGCACTACGCGAAGACCTTCCCAATACGAAGGGGCAATCAGGTATTTGAGCAAATCCAGATACACCACCATTCCCAACATAATGAGGTACGAGAAATAGATGTAGTATTTCATTGCGTCCGCGTAGGCAGTCAGCGAATCTTTCTCTTTCTGTTTGGCAAACACAAACGGCTCGTAAGCATAGCGGAAAGCCTGCGTGAACATCATCATTACCATAGCCACCTTAAAGCACGCTCCGTAGATACCTAACTGCGCCTGTGCATCCGTACCGTCGTAAAGGAATGGAAACAGAATACGGTCAAGAGTCTGATTCATAATTCCACACACACCCAATACCAACAATGGTAGCGAGTAACGCAGCATACGAATCAACAACTCGCCCGAGAAATTGTGTTCCGTTTTTCCGCCGGCAAGAATGGTCGGCAGCAAGCATAACGTCTGAATACCGGTGGCTAATATATTCGCCACAAACACGTAGCCCACACCGTAATCAGGGTCGTACCAACTGTCTAACCAAGCGTTGCCCTGCCACAGCGGACAGAGTACGAGGAAGAAGATATTCAGCACGATATTCAGAAAGACGAACAGCAGTTTAAGTGCGGCGAAACGAATAGCCTTTTTTTGGTAACGCAGATAGGCAAACGGGATACATGCAAATGCGTCCATTGCCACCACTATTGCCAGCAGCCCGATAAACTCCTTGTGGTCGGCATACCCTAACCAAGCGGCTATCGGACCTTGAAACACCCAGCAGACAATGGCAAACAGTAGCGAAGTTGTTCCCACGCTTGTCATGGTTGTCCGATAAACGGTAGTCGGATTCAGTCCCTGTTCGTTGGCAAAGCGGAAGAACCCCGTCTCCATACCATACGTCAGGATAACGAGCAGCAGAGCCGTCCATGCGTACAGATTGGTAACAATACCGTAGTCAGCCTGTTGCGCCAACACATACGTGTAAAGCGGTACTAACAACCAGTTCAGAAACTTGCCTATAATAGACGAAAGACCATAAATAGCAGTCTCTTTCGCCAACAGCCTCATGGCTCCACTCTTACCTTTCATCCCGCTTAAATTCTCCGTATTCTTCAAATGTATAGTTTAGAAAATCGTTCATTGGTTTGGCGGCTTTGGCTATATCAAGTGCCAAATCGACGAACGAGTTGTCGCATACCTGCTCATCGGTCAAAGGTGTACTGAACGTATAAGCCTTGCGTTTGAGCCAGTCGATATGAAACTTCAGGCCGTTCTCCACAGCCACATTATCATCCGTATGCCCATAGAGAAATCCGTCTTCCTGATGCAGATCTTTCTTCTGAGGGATGGTTGTCTCACTCTTATAGAAGACATTCTCTATCCGGCCTCCCATCACCTTCAGCAGCGCCTTGCAGACCTCGTTACGACTATAGTGCATGCCGACGCTATGCGCTTGGATGACAGCTGTCTTGCCGTAACAATCGATGACAAGGCCCGGAAGATAATCGCCTTCTCCATGAATGAGACGGTAGGTGTTGTTGTTCGGGTTATCGGCAATGCCAATGCGGATGCGCATGTTCAAAGCCGACAAGATGCTCTTCTCCCAGAAGGCATCGTCGATAGCTATATCTTCGAAAGATAACACACGGACAGTGATCGTTCCTTTCTGATAATGACCCACAGCAATAAAGTCGCCGTTGGCATTGATCACTCTTACGACCTCACCTTCTTCAATGCCATCATCCATTCGTTGGATAGCACCGGAGAAAACCCATGGATGGAAACGCTTCAGCGATTCGTCCTTACCTTTCTTAAGATATATATTTTTATACATTACCTATTCTTAATTACCTATTCTTAATTACTTATTCTCAATAACCTGTACTGAATCTCCAACTCCCGTTTGGGAGGGCTTGGCTCTCCTTGAGGACTT